>NZ_CP015986.1:2048580-2359120 GCF_001658005.1 Sphingobium sp. EP60837
GTGATGATCGCGGGTGTGGGCGCAGTCGCGCTGTTCCAGAATGGCGTATCGGCTCTAGGAAGCGCGTTCGCCGCCCTGCCGCTGCTATTCCGTGCCGATCCGGACAGGGATCAGACCGCAGCGCGTGCAGCCATGCTGAAGATCGATCAGGTCGCGCAATTGCGCGGGCTTGCCTGCACGGACCGGGTGAAGACCGCCAACCCCTTCCTGGCGGAAGCGGCGCGGCGGCTTGCCAATAGCGAGCGGACCGAACAGTTCGAAAGCTGGGCGGCGCAGGCGCTGGCCGATCGCGCGCGGCGTCATGCAAGCGCGCGCAATGTCTGGCTGTCGGTCGCCGACGCTGCGCCCGCACTGGGCATGGCCGGGACCATCCTTGGCCTGATAGGCATGTTCGCGGCGATGGATGATCCGGCGGCATTGGGTCCGTCCATGGCGCTGGCGCTGCTGACGACGCTTTATGGCGTGGTCATCGCTAATCTGGTGGCGGCTCCCATCGCAGCGCGGCTCGCCGATCTGTCGGAGCGGGAACTCGCCTGGCAGAAGGAAGCCGCTGGGCGCATGCTGGCGATCGCTCGGCGGGAAAATGTGCCGATGCGCCGGGCGTCGATCCGCGAGGTCGCATGATGACGGCCATCACATCCCAGGCCCGGCGCAATCGCTGGGCGGTCAGCTTCGCCGACCTGCTGATGCTGCTGCTCAGCTTTTTCATATTGTTGCAGGCGAGCGGGCAGAAGCGGGACGCGATGCTGGCGCAGGTGCGTCAGCAATTTGGCGGGCGCGCGATCGCCAAAGACATGGAATTGCACGCGGCGGAGCTGTTCCTGCCGGGCGAAGCGCTGCTGTCTGATGCGGGCAGGGTGCAGCTGGCGCGGGTGGTGGCGGGGTTGCGGCCGGGCAGGGATGTGCTGGACCTCACCAGTGAGGGGACCGATCCCGTGCGGGAGCGGTTCGACGAGTGGGACTTGGCGGCTGCGCGGCTGGGCGCGGTGGCGCGTGAGTTGAAGGGCCAGGGGTTAAGGGGCGATCGCTTGCGCATCCGCGGGCTCGACCAGATGGACGGCGCGAGCGGCAAGGGGCAGGTCATCCGCATCGGCCGCGCCGCCGCGCGCCCCCGTTAACGACTTATTAGGCATGAAGCGGGCTTAATGGATGGCATGAATCTGTCCGTATGCGGAGATCTGCCGTGAACAAGCTGCCCTTGATTGCCCTTATCCTGCTGTCAGCAGCGGGTGCCGAGCCTGTGCTGGCGCAGCAGAAGTTCGAGAATCTGGATCGCATCGACAGCCTGGTCGCCATGACCGTGGGCGCCAATATCGGCGAACCGGGCGGGCCCGTGGCTCCGGTCGATCGGCGGTTGCGCCTAGCGGCTTGTCCGGGAACGCCGAGCATCGAAGGGCCGGTATTCGGCGCGGCGATCGTGAAGTGCGACGCAGTGGGCTGGCGCATTCGCGTGCCTTTGGCGGGCGGCGGCGCTTCTGCGGCGGCGCCGGCAGCGCGTTATGGCGCTGTGGCTCGGCCAGTCCAGCGCGACATGGTGGTAAAGCGGGGCGACCCGGTCCAACTGGTCGCGGGTAATGCGGACTTCAGCGTTTCGCGGATGATGGTCGCGGACGAGGATGGCGCGGTCGGCGACACGATCCGCGTGCGTGAAGACAAGAAAGCTGCGCCTGTTCTGGCTCAGGTTGTGGGAATGGGCACGGTCCGCATTCCGGGATTTAATGATTTTTGAACCCTGCCGTTATAGGGTGAGCGGGACGAGTGAAGGATTTAAGCCATGATCAAATCTGTCGGCCAGAGTATCAGCGCCGCCATTGAGGCTTCCCGCTTGCGGGAAAGCGGCAAGACGCGGACCTTTTCCGACAAGGGGTCGGCTGGCGTTTCGACGTCTGGAGCATCGGCGAGCCCCGCTGCACGCATGGCGGCCGAAGGCGCGCCGGTCGATATGGACCGGGTCGCTGCGATCAAGGCAGCCATCGCATCAGGCAATTATCCGGTCGATCCGGCCGCGATTGCCGACAAGATGCTCGCGCTCGACCTGCCGGTTAACGGATAACTTTTCCTATGTCGCTCGGGCTTGCAGCGCTGGATGATCTCTTCTCGGCCTTCGAGGAGCTGCGCGTTGCGCTTGACGGCACCGATGTGGAGGCCATCGACGCCGCCGCTGCCCATGTGAGCAGCAGCGCCGCAGCCGTGCGCGCGATCGGCGCCTGGCGTGCCGACGAGGCCATTCGCGACCGAGTGACCGCGCTGCTGCCGCTGATTGAAGCGGCGCGGGTGCGAATCAATCTGTTGACCGATCATGCGGGGCAGCGCTTGTCGTTGCTCGCGGCGCATGGATCGACCCAGGCGCCTTTGGTTTACGGGCGCTAGAGCGCGAATAAATTCGATGGCTGTGTGTGAGAAGGGCGCCGCGAGGCGCCTTTTTTCTTTCATGCTGAACGCGCCATCAACATTTATGGAGCTCGCGTTAACCAAATCTTGGCATAAGCCTTGCTCTAATGCTCCCCGGTACCAACGGGGATTTTTCTTTGTCGGCTTTTGCAGACATATCAGCGACAGGCGCATCGGCCGGCAACCGCGTGACCAACGCGATCGCCATGGCGAGCCGCAGGACGGGCGTGGATTTCGCCTATCTGCTCGGCCAGGCCAAGATCGAGAGCAGCCTCAATCCCACGGCGCGCGCGACGACCTCGTCCGCGACGGGCCTCTATCAATTCGTCGATCAAAGCTGGCTTGCCGTCATCGACAAGCATGGCAGCGAATATGGCCTTGGCTGGGCGGCAGAGTCGATTAGCCGGGGCAGCAACGGCCGCTATTATGTCGCCGATCCCGAGCTGCGGCAGCAGATACTCGACCTGCGCAAGCATCCTGAGACCGCCTCCGTCATGGCCGCCCAGCATGCGGCCGACAACAAGGCTTATCTGGAACAGCGCCTGGGCCGCGAGGCCGAGCCGGTCGATCTGTATCTCGCGCATTTCCTGGGCGTCGGCGGGGCGAGTAAGTTCCTGTCCGTCCATGATCGCGCCCCTGACGCGACGGCGGCTTCGATGTTTCCGGCGGCGGCGCGGGCCAACCGCTCGATTTTCTACGACCGTTCGGGAAGCCCGCGCAGCTTCGCGGAAATCCGCGATCGCTTTGCCGCCAAGCTCCAGCGCGGCGTCGATTCGCTTGATACCGGCCCCATCCAATATGCCGCCGCCTCGCTGTCGGAAGGCGCAAAGACGGTGCAGCCCGCCGACTATGTGCGGATCGAAACCCAGCGCCTTGCGACCGCCGCCGACGTCTCCGTCCGGCCAGACCCGCAGACCGCGCGCCTCGCCTATCTCATGCTCGCCACCCTCGGAAGGTAACGGCCCGATATGACTCCCGCCCAAGTCAAAGCGAAGATCTGGACGAACGCCGCCAAGGGGGCGGTGCTGCCCATCGCGACGCTGATGGTCGTGCTGTTCATGATGGTGCCGGTGCCCGCGTTCATGCTGGACGTCGGGTTCATCACCAATATCATGATTTCGCTCGCGGTGCTGATGGTGGCGCTCAATGCCGCCAAGCCGCTCGACTTCTCCAGCTTCCCGACGGTGCTGCTGTTCGCGACCCTGCTGCGGCTGGCGCTAAACGTCGCCTCGACCCGTGTCGTGTTGGTGCAGGGGCATGAGGGCTCCGATGCGGCGGGGCATGTCATCGAAGCGTTCGGCCATTTCCTGATCGGCGGCGACTATGTCGTCGGCATCTTTGTCTTCGCGATCCTGATGATCATCAACCTGGTGGTCATCACCAAGGGCGCGGGCCGCGTGTCGGAAGTCAGCGCGCGCTTCACCCTGGACGCCTTGCCCGGCAAGCAGATGGCGATCGACGCTGATCTCAACGCTGGCCTGATGACGCCGGAAGAAGCCAAGATTCGCCGCCGCGAAGTCGCGACCGAGGCGGATTTCTACGGATCGATGGACGGCGCCAGCAAGTTCGTGAAGGGCGATGCGGTCGCGGGCATCCTGATCCTGGCGATCAACATCGTCGGCGGCATCATCCTGGGCGTGGTCAGCCACGGCCTGGCGATCGGTGAGGCCGCGCAAACCTATATCGTTCTGGCGATCGGTGACGCTCTGGTGGCGCAGGTTCCGGCGCTGCTGCTCTCGATCGCGGCGGCTGCTATCGTGACCCGCGTCGGCAGCGAGGACGATCTGGGCAACCAGATCACCAATCAGTTCGGATCGGGCCGCGCCTGGGTTCCGGTCGCCGCAATCCTCGGCTTCCTCGGCATCCTGCCGGGCATGCCGCACTTCATCATCCTGACGGCGGCGGCCGTGGCCGGTGCGATCGCCTGGCATTTGCGCAAGACAGCGAAGGCCAAGGCCGCCGAACCGGCCCCAATGCCCGAACCCGCCAATCCCGCGGTCATCGAATGGAATGATGTGTCGGACGGCGCGATCCTGGGACTGGAGATCGGCTATGGTCTCATCAGCCTGGTCGATGAGCGCAAGGGTGCGCCGCTGATGGCCCGCATCACCGGCATTCGTCGCCAGCTTTCGAAGGAATTGGGCTTCGTCGTGCCGATGGTCCGCGTGAAGGACAATCTGGCGCTCGAACCCAATCAGTATCGCATCACCATCGCCGGCGTCGTCGTCGGCGAGGACGAGATTTATCCCGAAGACCTGCTGGCGCTCGACAGTGGCGCGCTGGAAGGGGTCGTGTCCGGTCGCGAGGCCAAGGACCCGACGTTTGGCCTCGACGCCGTCTGGATTTCGCCTGCCAAGCGCAGCGAGGCGGTGGTCGCGGGTTATACGGTGGTCGATCCGCCGACGGTGGTCGCGACGCACCTCAACCAGTTGATCGCCATGAACGCCAGCGAGATGTTCGGCCTGGACGAAGCGCGCAAGCTGCTCGACAACCTCAAGGACGCCGCGCCGCAACTGGTCGATGGCCTGACGCCCGGCACGCTCAGCCTGACGCAGATTTCCGCCCTCTGCCGTGCGCTGCTGTCTGAAGGGATCGCGCTCAAGGACTTCCGCCGCATCTGCGAGGCGATGGTCGATGCCGCGCGGCCCGACATGAGCCATGAACAACTGGTCGAAGCCGTTCGCCAGCGGATCGGCGCTCTGATCATCCAGGGTCTTGTGCCGGTCAAGATGCCGCTGCCGGTCATCACGCTGGATGGCGACCTGGAGGCGCTGCTCGCCCAGGCCATGCGGGTGGCAGGCGACGCCAAGCATCCGATCGAACCCGCGCTCGCCAACCGGATCATCGAATCGGTGGTGCAGGCTGCGCGGCCGATCATGGGGCAGGCGCGCAACTTCGCCATCGTTACCTCGCCAGTGGCGCGCCGTGCGCTCGCCCGCCTGTTCAAGCCGCACCTGCCGGAAACGCCGGTACTCTCCTTCCTGGAAATCCCCGATGGCAAGGGCGTGGAAGTCGTCGCCGTGGTCGGTGGCGAGCAGCGGCCCGCGCCCCGCCACGATCCGCTTCCCACTCGCGAACGCGTCGCCTGAGGATAACTGACCCATGTTCATGAAGAAGGTCGTCGCCGGTTCCGATGCCAATACTTACGGCCGGTCGAACAACAGTCCCGAACAACTGGCGCGGCGCTACATGCCGCTGGTGCGCAAGATCGCCTGGCATGTCCATGGTCGGGTGTCGAGCGCCGTGGAGGTTGAGGACCTGCTGCAGATCGGGATGGTCGCGCTGGTCGAGGCGGCCAATGCTTTTGAAGATCGCGGCCTTGGCTTTGCCTCCTACGCGCAACTGCGCGTGCGCGGCGCGATGATCGATCATTTGCGCCGAGGTGCGACACTGGCCCGGTCAGCCATGGCGAACCGCAAGCAACTGGCGGCGGTGCGGAGCAGGCTGGAGCAGCAGCTCCGCCGCGCCCCGCTGGAAGCAGAGATGGCGGTCGAGATGGAGATGGACGCCGCGACCTACCGCGACTTGGCGGACGGTTGCGAGATGGTCCAGCACACGAGCATGGATGAGGTCTATTCCGACCAGTCCATGTGGTTCGCCGATGTCGAGGATAGAGCGGACGATGTGATGGAGCGGGAGTCGCTTAAAGCCGCACTCGCCAAATGCATTGGAGAGTTGCCGCAGCGCGAGGCGCTGGTGTTGCAGCTCTATTTCGTCGAGGAACTCAATCTGGAGGAAATCGGGCAGGCGCTGGACATCGGCGCCGCGCGGGTGTGCCAGATCAAGAAGGCGGCGCTCGACAAGCTGCGCGAGAAGCTGCGGGAGTGGGATTGACCCCGTCCGTTCGTGTCCAGCGCAGTCGAGACACGCTATGTGCGGCTTCTCGACTTCGCTCGAAGCGAACGGAAGAGCAGTTTGTCACAATCTCGGTGTCACCCTGAACTTGGATAAGGGCCATGTCTGCGGATCGGTCTCGGTCGGTAAGGCAAAATCCATGCCGAAACGAGATCAGCATGACGAGCCTGCCTACCGATCGTTCGCGACCGCCTGCTGAAGCGCGGGCCGTCCCCGCACCTGTTCGGGATAATGCGGCGGGCGATAGCTTTGCGCGCGCCACCAGGGCTCCGCGACTTGAAACAGCCCGCTCTGTTCGGCCTTGTGGCCAAGATCCTTGCGCGCCGTGAAGGCGGCGAGGACGGGCGCCAGCACAAGTCCCGCCACCACCGGAATGATCCAGCCAACTGACGTGCCGCCCCTTATCGCCAGGGCCGTGAGCGCGCCGCCCAGCATGATATGGTATTTGAATAGCCAGATGGCGCTTGTCATCGCCATGCCGTCGCGGTCGCGGATCTGACCGCTCCAACTGCTCTTTCGGCCCATCAATATCCCGAACAGGTTGATCGTCTGCGTCAGCATGCTGACCGGCGCCATCAGGATCGACAGCGCGATGTCAGCGATGACGCCCCGGCTCATGCGCGCAGCCCCACCGAAACCGATGCGGCGGGCGGGGTCGGCCATTGCCCATAGCATCGCAAGCAACTTAGGCCCGAACAACAGCACCGCCGTCAGCGCCAGCAGCCCGCCCGACGGCAGGATGGCGCTGGGCGGCCACACGCCCGCAAGCGCCCCGCCAAGCACCACCAGCATCAGCGCCAGCCACAAAGGCGATGTGCAATAGGCTGACGCCCCGACGAGCAGTTGGAAGCGGCTGACCGGATGCAGTCCTTTGATCTTCGGGATCAGCGGCACATGCTGGATATTGCCCTGGCACCAGCGCCGGTCGCGGGTGGCGAGGTCGGGCAGGGAGGGAGGAAATTCCTCAAAACTGTCGTCCGCCATGACCATGTGCACGTCCCAGCCGCGGCGGCGCAGTAGCGCGGCTTCGATCATGTCATGGCTCATGATATGCCCGCCAAAGGGGGCACGACCCGGCAGTTCGGGCAGGCCGCAGCTCTGCGCGAACGCCTTTGTGCGCAGGATGGCGTTATGGCCCCAGAACATGCCTTCCGAGCCGGCCCACCAGATCATGCCCGCAGCGGAAATCGGGCCGAACAGCCTGCTCGCGAACTGCTGCCAGCGGGCGAAGAAGGTGGCGGCGCCGACGATGGTCGGCACGGTCTGGATCAGGCCGACATGCGGGTGCCGTTCCATGTCGAGCGCCAGGCGCGCCATGGTCTGGCCGCTCATCACGCTGTCGGCGTCCAGCACGATCATATAGTCATAGCCGCCGCCAAAGCGCTGCACCCATTCCGCGATATTGCCGGGCTTGCGGCCGATATTGAACGCGCGCCGCCGGTAGTGGACCGGGCGCGAAAAGCCCTTGCGCATCTTCAGATAGGCTTCGCGCTCAATCTCGCCATTGGCCGGATTGGAATCGCTCAGGATGAAGAATTCGAACCGCTCATGGCCCATCACCTGCGCCAGCGACCGTTCCATGATCGACAGGCGGCCCATGACGCCCAGGAAATCCTCGTTGCAGACCGGCAGCAGGACAGCGGTGCGGCCGCGAAGGGGGGCTGCGAACTGCCCCCGATAGGGGCGCACCCCCGGACCTTTGCCCATGGTCAGCGTTAGAAAACCAATAAGGCTGGTGGCGAAGCCGAAAGCGATCCAGGCGAAAAGGGGGATGAACAGGGCGAGATAGACGCCTTCCCAAAGTGAAATGCCATCCAGCCCAATCGACCGCCGCATCTCGTGCGCGGCCATGGAGGCAGGCAGCAGCGCCAGCAGCACGACCAGCAAGCGCCGCGCCCATTGGTCGATGTTCAGCGGCCGGTGCGGGAAGTCGCGGGGATGCTCGCGGAAATCCTGCTCGGGCATGACGAGCGGCATCTCAGCGGGCACATGCTCGAACCCGCGCGCAGGCGCTGGCGTCTCCGCCTGGTCGTCCATCTGCCCGTCACTGATCACCGTCATATTCGGTCCGTTCTGAAATCGTAACGGACGCGACAATGCGCCCGGTCATCGCCGGTTCCCTCAAGCACCGAGCGGATAATGCACATATTCGCTGAACGGCCGATTGCCGCTACGGAGTTGGACGCGGATATCAGCCGGTTGGCCGCTATCGCGCCGGATATCGAGCGCGACGCGGTACAGCCCGGACTGATGGAGAACCGGATAGCCGCCTTTCTGGACCACCGTTCCCCCCGCCACATCCACCCAAATATCAGGCTTCACCTCGGAGGAAACGCCGGAAAAGTCCAGGATCAGGCGGTCCACGCCTGCTTCGCTCGCACGGCCGGTCCAGATATTGTCCAATATCGCGCCAGCCTTGGCTGGCCCACCCGCAGAAGACCAGTCGAGGCGGTAGCTCGCATTGATCCTGCCGCCCGCCCGCACCGCAGCGGCGGGGGTCCAGTAGGCGCAGACATTATCGACATATTCGCTGGTGGTAGGAAAGGCATATAGCCGGACCTGGCCCCCGCCAAAGGGCTTGAGCGGGCTTGCCCAAAGCGACGGTCGGCGTTCGTAGAATACGCCGTCATCCTGATAATGGTCGAAATTCCGATCGCGCTGCATCAGGCCGAAGCCCAATGGATTGCGCTCGGTGAACGCATCGACGCGGGGGGCGGCAGGATTTATCAACGGGCGGGCATGGACCGTTCCATCGGCGCTGCCGATCGCCAGCAGATCGGAATCGTGGATTTCCGGTCGCCAGTCCGTGCGGGACGATCGGCTGGCCTGATCATACCAGAACATGCTGGTCATCGGCATCAGCCCCAGTTCCGCAATGGCGCGGCGGGGGAAAAGTACCGTATCGACATCCTGCCGTACGCCCTGCGGTGTCCGTTCGCTCACGAAGCGATAGGCTCCGGTGATGGAGGCGCCGTCGAGCAGGGCATAGATGGTGACGCTGCTGCGCCCGGTGCGCTCAAGCCAGAAATGGGTGAAAAGGGGGAATTCCTCCTTGCCCTGGATACTGGTGTTGATCGCGATCGCGCGCGCGGACAGGCCGAACTGCTTGGTGGCGCCGGGCGAGCGGAAATAGGTGGCCCCCAGAAAGGAGAGCCAGTCACCGTCACGCGCCGCATTCATGATGCGAAACCCGGCATAGCCCGCGTTCGGCCCAAGCTTGCGCACGGCGTTGTCGGCAGGCGCGTCGAAGATGTTGGGGTCGTAGCGCAGCGGGGTGGCGCGGCCATTTTCGACCAGCGCGATTTCGACCGGCTGTTCGGCCGAGGCGCTCAGCGGGAAAAGCTGAATGCCCGTGTCGCCGGGCAGGTCGCCCCAGATTGTCCGGTCCTCCCGAAAACGCGCCTGATAAAGTGCGTCGTAATTGACGTTCCGCGCTCCGGGATGATGAGGCGTTTCCTTATAAGGCTGGCGGGCCAAGCGCTGGGCGCTTGCAATTACCGTTTCCCATGAGAAGCGTTCGGCTCTCGGCTGGGCCAGGGCCGATCGGGGGAAGAGGAGCGTTGCGCCTGAAACGGCGATCACCGCGCGCCGGTCAATCTTCATCATGCCGCCATGATGGGCGCATGGAGGCACATTGCAAGCCTTGTACCCCCAAAAAGCGGTGAAGCCTCCGCCCGGGGGGACGGAGGCTTCTGATATGCTGGCCGTTCGATCGAAGTGTTTCCCCCGGCGCGGTGGGGACTGTTGATGCGCCGGGGGCTACATGACCGTCTGCAAGGTGACCAATACCTCAGCCGGTCAATTTGGTTGGCTGGTCCGGATTACTGGATCAGCTTCAGGACGTTCTGCTGGCTCTGGTTCGCCTGGGCGAGCATCGCGGTCGAAGCCTGGCTCAGGATCTGCGCCTTGGCGAGAGCGGTCGTTTCGGCCGAGAAGTCGGCGTCTTCGATGCGGCTGCGGGCGTCGCTGAGGTTGGTGATGTTGTTGGTCAGGCTGTTGATCGTCGAGTCCAGGCGGTTCTGCGCGGCACCCAGCTGAGCACGGGCGGTCGCGACGGCCGTCAGGGTGGTATCGACGTTGCCCATCGCCGTGGCGGCGTTGGCGGCGGTATCGACTGCCGTCGCGGCGGCCAGGTCGGTCAGCGAGCTGAAGGTGATCGTCACCACGTCGCTGGCGTTGGCGCCTGCCTGGATGTCGATGGAGCCAGCCTGAGCCGTGTAGGTGGTGCCGGTCGCGGCGCTGTTGAAGATGCGGACGCCGTTGAACTCGGTCGTGGCGAGGACATTGGTGATCTGCGACTTCAGCGCGGTGACTTCAGCGTTCAGGTTGGTGCGGTCGCTGGCGGCGTAGGTTTCCGAAGCCGACTGGACGGCCAGTTCGCGGATACGCTGCAGCATGTTGGTGACTTCGCCGAGCGCGCCTTCCGCCGTCTGGGCCAGCGACAGGCCGTCATTGGCGTTGCGGATGCCCTGGGTCATGCCCTTGATCTGCGAAGTCATCTGCGAGGAGATGGCGAGGCCGGCAGCGTCGTCCTTGGCGCTGTTGATGCGCTTGCCGCTCGACAGGCGCTCCATCGCGGTGGTCAGCGACTTGCCTGCGAGAGCCGAAGCGTTGGCGGCGCGCAGAGCGGAGGAGTTGGTTCCGATAACAGTCATGATATTCCCTTTCTATGTCCTATCAGGTCGCTGCCATCAGGCTGCTTGCGGCCTCGAAAGGGGATAACGGCAGGCGGAAAAAAGCTTTTAGGGCAGGGCGCGATTTTTTTCAGAAAAATTCAAAAAGCACGCAAATCCGAGGCTCTCACGCGCGCATGTTTAGGAAGCATCATCGGCATGGCGGCAATGCGGAAGAAAATTGCCGCCCGGCGACATGGTAATTGCCGCATTAACTAGATGATAACCACGCGAAGGCATTTTCAGGATCATCGAAGGGGGTTGGAACGTGCGGGGGCACAATCCGGCCAAAATGATTGGGGACTATCATGTCGTCGCTTGACGTGAGCCGAGGTGTCTGTGCGCTCGTTCCGGGCCTGCAGCATTGGCTGGAAAACGCCTTTTATCTAGTGCGCATCGTCGATGCGCAAAGCCCGCGCGAGCGAGATGATCGCCGCGTCCTTCTGGCCACCGAGATCGGTCATGCCACTCATCGCGACATATTGATCAACCTGATCGAGGGCACGCCTTCGCTGGTTCCGGCGGCCAATGGCCTGCCCGCCCGCGTCGCTTTCGGCCTTGAAGACATGGCCTTCGCCTTCGCCCTGATCGCAGAACTCATCCGCCCGGCAAGCATTCCGGCAGTTGGCGACGCCGCCAGCACCCGCCTGATGACGCTGGCCGGGCGTGTCGCCCGCAGCGACGCCACTGTCCTGATCCAGGGCGACACCGGCACGGGCAAGGAAGGCATGGCGCGCTTCCTTCATGCGCAGTCGGGCCGTACTTCGCACGACTTCATCGCGGTCAATTGCGCCGCGCTTCCTGAAACGATGATGGAAGCAATGCTCTTTGGTCACAAGAAGGGAAGCTTCACTGGCGCGGCCAACGCGTCGGAAGGGCTGTTCCTGGCGGCCGACGGCGGCACCCTGTTCCTCGACGAGATTGCCGAACTGCCACTGGCGCTGCAGGCCAAGCTGCTCCGCGCGCTGCAGGAAAGCGAAATCCTCCCCGTCGGTGCCACCCATCCGGTGCCGGTCAATGTCCGCATCATCGCGGCGTGCAACCGCAACCTCGCCGCTGAAGTCGCCGCTGGCCGCTTCCGCGAAGATCTCTATTGGCGTTTGAACGTCATGCCGTTGGAGCTGCGTCCGCTCTCGGAGCGTCCGGGCGATGTTACCGCCATCGCCGCCGCCATGCTGCTGCGCCATCAGGATTTCGTCTGGCCGACCACCGCCGCGCTTTCCAAGCTTGCCGACCATATCTGGCCCGGTAACGCCCGTGAACTTGGCAATGTGCTTCAGCGGGCGGCCGTTTTGCGGGACGGCGACCGGATCGACGCGGACGACCTGCATATCGCCGGTGCGCCGCAATTGCGCGTGGTGGGGGTGGAACCCGCGCCTGCCGCCGAGCCGGTGCGCCTGCGCGATGTCGCCCGCCAGTCGAAGCTCGATGCGATCCGCGCCGCGCTGCGCGAGACGGACGGCCACCGCGCCGCCGCCGCCCGCAAGCTGGGCATTTCAGAACGCACCTTGCGCTATCGGCTCGCCGAGATGCGCGAACTTGCAGCGGCTTGAGGGAGGTAAGGCATGACCGGCATTTCCCCAACTGACAGCGTGATGGCCATCCGCAACGCCATCCTCCAGAAGAACGCCGCCCTGCGCGACGTCGCACAGACCGGGACGGTCGGCGGTGGCGCGGGTATCGGCGGGGCCGAGGGCACCAAGCCCGGCGGCTTTACCGAGGCGCTCAACTCCGCGCTGCAACAGGTCAACGGCCTGCAGAGCCAGGCGGGCGAGGCGGCTTCCGCCTTCGAGCGTGGCGAAACGACCGACATCGCCGCCGTCATGCTGGCCAAGCAGCAGGCGTCGGTCAGCTTCGAGGCGACCCTTCAGGTCCGCAACAAACTCCTGTCCGCTTACAAGGACATCATGAGCATGCCGGTGTAATATGAGCGAGAACGCACTCACCACCAATGTCGGCGGCGCGGCCGCTCTCCCCGCAACCAGCGGCTCCTCTTTCGGCGGCACCGATGCGCTTAAGGCGCGCTTCACCGGCTTCATCAAGCAGCCTGCGGTGGCAAAAAGCCTGCCGCTGCTCGGCCTGCTCGGCGTCGTCGCGACGGCGGGCGCGGCTTGGCTCGCCCTGCGCGAGCCGCCGCAGCGCGACCTGTTCCGCAGCCTGCCCGATGCCGACAAGTCGGCGGTGGCGCAGGTGCTGGACCAGAACGGCATGCGCTATGACTTCGACAATTCGGGCGCGATGACCGTGGCCGAGGATGATTATTTCAAGGCGAAGATGATGCTCGCCGCCCAGGGCCTGCCCAAGAGCGCGCCTGACGGCAACAGCATGATCGACAGCCTGCCGATGGGGGCGAGCCGCGCCGTCGAGGGCGAAAAGCTGCGGTCCGCCCGCGAAATGGACCTGGCCCGCACGATTGAGGCGATCGACAGCGTCGAAAGCGCCAAGGTGCATCTCGCCGTCGAACCGCCGAGTGTCTTCCTGCGCGAACGGGCCAAGCCGTCCGCCTCGGTGATGCTGCGCCTCGCTTCGGGCCGCACGCTGACCGACGCACAGGTCAGCGCGATCGTTCACCTCGTTGCCTCGTCGGTCCCGGAACTCAGCCCCGACCAGATTTCGCTGGTGGACCAGAATGGACGGCTGCTCAGCAACAATGACGGCAATGCAGCCGACGACCGCCAGCTCGCCGTCCAGTCGAAGATTGAGGATCGCTATCGCCAGTCGGTCATCGCGCTGCTGACGCCGATCCTGGGCGAAGGCAAATTCTCGACCGAGGTCCGCGCCGAACTCAATTTCGCCGAGCGCCAGGCGACCCGCGAAACCTATCCGCAGGACGAAGCGCGCCTGCGCACCGAAACCGGCAGCTGGGCCTCCGATCCGCGCGGCCAGGGTGCAGGCGGCGAGGCGGGCGGCGTTCCCGGCGCGCTCAGCAACCAGGCGCCGGTCAACCCGACTGTTACGCAGACCAATCCCAATGGCCAGGCCGTCAGCCAGGGCGCGCAGGCCAACCAGCCCGCGACCCCGGCCAGCGCGCCGATGAAGACCGAGGAAACCTTCAACCGCAGCTTTGAGCTGGGCCGCGAAGTGTCGGTGACCAAGGACGCGATCGGCACCGTCAAGCGCCTGTCGGTCGCGGTCGCTTTGGACAATGGCGCGGATGGCAAGCCACGCAGCGCGCAGGAGATCGCAGCCCTTGAAGCGCTGGTGAAGGGCGCGGTCGGCTTCGATCAGGCACGCGGCGACGTGGTCGCTCTGTCCTCGCGCAGTTTCGTGAAGGCCGAGGAAGTGAAGGCACCCTGGTATGAAGCCGACTGGGTTTCGCCGCTGGTGCGCAATCTCTCGGCTCTCGCTGTCGCTCTGCTGGTGGTCTTCGGCATCGGCCGCCCGCTGCTGAAGCGCCGCGCCGCCGCCCAGGAAGCCGCCGCTGCCGATGTCGCCGCCCAGGGCCAGAAGATCGGCCGCGAAATCTCGACGGAGATCACCAAGCAGGCCGCGATCGCTCCTGATGGCAGCAAGGCCGTCACGCTCGACATGATTTCGTCCACCTATGACTATGCGCAGCGCGCCGACCTCATTCGCAACTTCGTGAAGCAGGACCCGGATCGCGCCGCCCTTGTCGTCCGCGACCTCCTGAAGGAAGGGAAGAAGGACAATGGCTGAGGCCGCTACCGCCCCCGCGATCAAGGGCAGCGCCGCCGCTGCCGTCCTCCTGATGCTCTTCGACGAGGATGAGGCCGCGCAGATCCTCTCCCGCCTGGAGCCCGACGAAGTCCGCCAGCTTGGCTACGCGATGTATGACGTCGCCGACGTTGCGGTCGAGGAAGTGAACGAGGCGCTCGACCATTTCGTCACGAAGGCGAAGAAGCGCACCACCATCGGCTACGGCGCGACCCGTCATATCCGGGGCGCGATGACCAAGGCTTTGGGCGAGGAACGCGCTGAGACGATCCTGGCGCGGATCACGCCGCCCACGCGCTCCACCCAGCTCGAAATGCTCAAGTGGATGGACGCCAAGGAAGTCGCGTCGCTGATCGAAGCGGAGCATCCGCAGATCATGGCGATCGTCTTGGCTCATCTGGAAGCGCCGGTCGCCGCCGACGTGCTGCAATTGCTGCCCGCCGAATATCAGGAAGAGATTGTCTATCGCATCGCGACCCTCGGTTCGGTGTCCAACGAGGCGCTGGACGACCTGGAGCAGCTGCTGCTGCGCGGTTCGACGTCCAAGAAACAGGGCGCTGCCTCGCAGCGCGGCGGCACGATCGAAGCAGCCGCGATCATGAACAATGTCCGCAAGGAGAATGAGCAGCGGATCATCAAGGCGATCGCCAAGCGCGACAAGATGATCGCGCAGACCATCGAAGAAGAGATGTTCGTGTTCGATAACCTGATCGACATGGATGACAAGAATATGGGCACGCTGATGCGCACCATCGACAGCAGCGTGCTGGTCGTGGCGCTGAAGGGTGCGAACGACATGCTGAAGGGCAAGATCTTCGGTTCCATGTCTGCCCGTGCGGCTCAGGCGATCGCCGACGAGATCGAGGAACGCGGCCCCATCCGCCTCGCCGAGGTGATGGACGCGCAGAAACTCATCATCGCGACCGCGCGCCGCATGGCCGATGCGGGCACCATCATGCTGGGCGGCAAGGGGAACGACTTTGTTTAAGGTTCTGGGCTCGATCAGCAGCCATGACGTCGCGAGCATCCCGCTCGGCGGCATGAGCCAGGTGAAGAGCGGCGGTTTTCGCAGCCTGTTCAACGAAGGCCCTATGTCGGCCATGGCTTTGCACGATGCCGCCGCCGCGCCGATGACGGACGAGGATCTTTTGGAACAGGCCCGGATCGAGGCGTTCGCCCAAGGGTTTGACGAAGGGTGCCGCGTGATTGGCGACTCCCAGGCCGCGGAGGCCGAAGCGCGCAACCGCTTGGCCGAGGCGCTCGAATTGTTGTCGCCTGCTCCCAGCGGGATGCTATCCACCATGTTGTCGGCCACTGTCGTCCGGCTGGTCGAGCAGATCGTCGGCGAGGTCGAGATCGATATCGAACGGCTGCTGCAGCGTTGCGATACCGTCGCCGCCTTTATCGAGGATAATGACCCTAAGGGCGCGCTGCACCTGCATCCCGACGATATCGCCCTGTTGCAGGATGAGACGATCGGCGTGCGGCTGGTTCGTGACGAGGCGATGCATCGCGGTTGCGTGCGGCTGGAAACCGCTGACGGCTGGGTCGAGGACGGCCCGGATGTGCGCCTCTCGCGTCTGCGCGCGCTGCTCGACGATATGGAAGGTAAGGCATGATCCGCGCCTCGCTAGCCCAGGCGGAAAGCCTGTTTGACCATCTTCAAGTACAGAACCGCCAGCCGCGCCATGTCGGCCGGCTGGTCAGTCATGACGCCGGGATGCTGGAAGTCACCGGCTTCCGCAAGCCGATCGGCGCGGGCGCACGGGTCATCGCGTCGGACGGAACCGTCTGCCGCGCCGAAGTCGTGGGCTTTCGCGGCGACAAGACTTTGCTGGTGCCGTTGGACGCCGACGCGCCGCTGGAAAATGGCGCGCGGGTCGAGCCGGACAGCCAGGCGACCATGGTGCAGGTGGGCGATGGCCTCATCGGTCGCGTCATCGACGCCATGGGCCAACCGCTGGACCGTAAGGGACCTATCATCGGCGGGGGCAGCTGGCCGCTCAATGGCGTCAAGGGAAATGTGCTCGATCGTGGCCGTGTCACCGAGCCGTTCGACCTTGGCGTGCGCGCGGTCAACGCGCTGCTGACCGCCGGGCGTGGCCAGCGCATTGCCATCATCGCAGGGTCTGGCGTCGGCAAGTCGGTCCTGATGGGCCAGATGATCGCGGGCGCCGAAGCCGACATCGTTGTTGCGGGCCTGATCGGCGAACGCGGCCGCGAGGTCAGCGATTTCCTCGAAACCAAGCTCAAGGGCGCGATGCACAAGTCGATCGTCGTCGCCGTACCCGCCGACCATCCCCCGGTGCTGCGCCTGCGCGCCGCCGCCCGCGCCACCGCCATCGCCGAATATTTCCGCGCCCGTGGCAAAAAGGTGCTGCTGCTGATCGACAGCCTGACCCGCTGCGCCCACGCTCAACGTGAGATCGGCCTGGCGCTGGGCGAACCCCCCGCGATGAAGGGCTATCCGCCCTCCGCACTGGCCCTTATCCCCCGTCTGGTGGAGCGGGCAGGGGTGGACAGCCGCACTGGCGGCTCGATCACCGCTCTTTATACCGTGTTGGCCGATGGCGACGATACCGACGATCCGATCGTCGATGCCGCGCGCGCCATCGTGGACGGCCATTTCGTCCTGTCGCGCCATCTGTCCGAACAGGCGATCTTCCCGGCGATCGACATCGGCAAGTCCCTCTCGCGAGTCATGGCGGACGTGGTGCCGGACGAGCATCGCTTTGCCGCTGCTTCCTATCGCCGCCTCTGGGCCGCTTATGAGGAAAATCGTGACCTCATCCTGATGGGCGCCTACCGCCCCGGCAATGATCCGGTGATCGACGAAGCGGTGCAGCGCCGTCAGGAGATACTCGACTTCATCCGGCAGGATCAGAAAAGCCATATCGACCTCAACACCAGCGCCGGTGCGCTGATCGCTGAGTTCGGCGCATGAAGGGCGCGCTCAAGACCCGCCAGCGCGTCTTACGCGTCCGCCATGTCCAGCATGCCATGGCCGTGGCCGAAACCGCGCGCGCCCGTGACGAGGCGGATGGCATCGAACGCAATGCAGAGCGGCTACGCAGGGTGCGCGGCGATCTTTTTTCCAACCCCGGCATGGCAACTGGCGCGAATTTTGGAGCGATGCAGGAACTTGCGGGTCGTCTTGAACAGGCGGGCCGTCAGTTGGACGGCGCGCTTTATGATGCGCGCCGGAAGGTTGAAGTGAAGGAAGGTCTCAGTCTCGTGACCAATCGGGATCGTGAAATCGCCGAAAAGCTGAAGGATCGCGCGCGCGCGCACCTTGAAGAATGGCGCGAGAATAAATTGGCGGCCTTGCCGCGCTATCGCCGGATGCAGCGGACAGGAGATGTCTGACATGAACATGCTTTCCAGCCTCAAGGCAATGCTCTTCTCCTCGGCCCTGCCGGGGACTGCTGCCGTGGCGGAGACGGGGCAGGAAACGGCCGACTTCGCCGCGATGCTGAGCGGGTCGATCGCGGGAGCGGCGACCAACGATGTCGCCTCCCCACCCACTCTGCCGCCAGTCGAGGCGGCGGCGACCCTTCCGGATTTTCGGACGGACGGCGACCAGCATGTCGATGCTCCAGGCCATGACCATGTGCCTGCCGGGCTCGCAGTCGCGGTTGCAGCAGGCAAGGGTACGCCCGCTTCGCTGCCGCCCGGCCTTGCCCTGGGATTGGTCAAGCATGACACGGCCCTTCCGCCTGCGCCGGAGGGGGAGGCTGAACCGGAAGGTGAGGGAGCTATTGCCACGCTGCCTAGCCCTGAAATGCCGGACGAAGCCATTGAGACCAAGGCGACTGCCAAAGTGCATCCGACGCCTCACAAGCAGGAGATCGCACCAGAGGCCCCCTTCATTCCGGTGCAAGCTGAAATCGACGTAGAGGTCGCGGTTGAGGCGGAGAGCGAAGGAGACGCCGATAGCCAAGACCGCACCAACGTCGCGGTCTCCCTGGCGGATATGCCCGATGCTGCACCGCTGCTGACGCCCGCAATCCCTGTTGCGCCGACGCCTGTGGCGATCGAAATTCGGCGTGGCGAGGCCGATAAGCCGCCTGTCGCTTCGCAGGGCATAGCGCCTGCACCAGCGGCGGTGGGAGCCGAACGTGGCGAAGCCGATAAGCCGCTTGCCGCCGCGCAGGAAACTGCGCCCGCCGTTCAGCCGGTTATCGCGCGCATGCCCACGCCTGCGGCTTCAACAGAAGAGGGTGCCCCACGCATAGCCCCAATATCGACGCCCGTCGAACAACCGCGAACCGAGTCACCCAGCGTCACGGCCAAGCCGGATCAACCCTCAGCCGATAGCCCCGCAATCCCGGCCCAAATCCAGCAATCTGCTGCACCGGCCCTCAACGGCAAGCCGGTTAAGGCAGAGGCGATTTCTCTCCTCCAGCTGGTGCGCGATCAGGTTTCCGCGCGCCAATCCGGCCTATCCGTGCGGGTCGGCGCGCAGGTTTCTGCCGCGGCTTCCGCAAAGGACGAGCCTGCCCCAGTGAAGGCCGATACGCCGCCCAGCCTTTCCGTGACGGCGCAGCCGCTCGACGCCGCGCCCGTGACGTCCAGCGCCGCTTCCTCGCCCATAGCCACGCTGCCCCCCGCATCATCGGCTCCGGCGGTGGACCTGTCTGCCAGCCTTGGCGCGCAGATGGTGGACATGGGCGTGTCGGGCCAGTGGATCGACGGCCTCGCCCGCGACATCGCAGGGCTGTCCGCCAATGGCGCGCAGGGCCGGTTCCAGATCGACACCCACCATTTGGGCGCCGTGCAGGTGGATATCCGCCAAGGCAGCGAGGGCTCGGCCGTCAGCCTGACGGTCGCCAGCGAAGCGGCCGAGGCTGCCCTGCGGCAGGATAGCGACCGGCTGAAGCTGGACGCAGGTCTCGCCGCCGTGCGCATTTCTGACGTCCGGGTCGAGCGAGCGGCGCCGGTGGCCGAAGCCCATCGCGCGGACATGGGCAACCAATCCTCCTCGCAGCAGCAACAGCCGCAGCAGCACGGCTCCCAGACCGCTTCAGCCTGGCAGCAGAGCAACCAGAATATGGGTCAGCCCCAAGGCCAGCAGGGCCGCTGGCAAGGTCGTGAAAATAACGCTTTTGGTCCTAAAGGCTCCGCTGATCCTGCCGTTCTTAACCATGCGGATGCACAGCCGCGCGCCCAGGACGCGGTGCGCGCGCGCTACGCCTAATTCCAGGATATTCGGGGGACCAGCAGATGAGTGACGAGGCGAAGGCGAAGAAAAAGAAGGGGGGAGGCATGAAGATGATCCTCCTGATCGTCGTCGCGCTGGTCCTAGGTGGTGCTGGCACGGCTGGCGGGCTTTATGCCGCCGGTTTCTTCAGTGCGAAGGAAGAAGGCCCGAAGGAAGATCCGAACAAGCCGGTTCTCGTTCTGGCGGGCGAGAGTGCTGAGGAAGTCGCCAAGGCCCATGGCATGGGCGGCGAGGGGCATGGCGAAGGTGGCGGCGGCGCGCATGCGCCTGCCCACCCGGGCAAGGGCATCGACCTGCCCACGCCCGCCAATCCGGCGGCCTATCAGGCGACCTATTTCCAGCTTCAGGCGCCCTTCACATCCAACATGTCGGACACGGACGCCTTCGCGCAGATTTCGGTCGCCGTATCGACCTATTACGACCTGCGCGTGATCGAGGCGATCAAGACGCATGAGATGGCGATTCGCAGCCAGGTGCTGATGCTGCTCGCCCAGCAGCCCGAGACGATGCTCGCGACGCCAGAGGGCAAACGCCAGCTTCAGGGCCGGATCAAGGGCGTCATCAACGATGTTTTGAAGCAAAAGACCGGTTATGGCGGCGTAGATAACGTTTATTTTACCAATTTCGTTATTCAATAGGGGTGCCTGAAAGGTCGGGAAGTCCCCTGACCCGCTCGGGCAGGGGACTATCATGAACGACGTTCAGACCTACGCCTTCGGGCGAGGGGAATCGCAGACACCACAGATGCTGTCGGGGCTGGACCGGCTGGGCGAAAAGCTCGGCCGGCGTTTGCGCGCCCTCATCGAGCCGATCTCCGGCGTCCGCCCGCATGTCGGCGTGGCCGATGCGCGGGTGCTGGACTTCGCCACCTGGTCGGCTGACGTCCCGGCCTTCACCAGCATCGGCGTCTATCGCATCGCGCCGCTCAAGGGGCAGATGCTGCTGCGCATCGATGCGGCCATGATCTCGACCCTTGTCGATTGCTTTTATGGCGGCCTTGGCAACCGGCCGCTGCCCGCGCGCGGCGAGTTCACGCCGACCGAAGATCGGCTGATCAGTCGCATCTCCGAAGGGCTGATTGCCCGCCTCGTCGATAGCTGGGCCGACATCCTGCCGCTGGAGCCGGGGCTCATCATCCGTGAAGCCGGCATCGGTTTCGCCTCTGCGGCTCAACCCGGCGAGCAGATGGTGCTGCAACGCTTCATGCTGAGCATCGCGCGCGATCAGGAATGGCCCATCGACCTGCTGTTCCCGCTGTCCTCGCTGCGCGCCGTCGAGCCGCTGATGGGGGCCAAGGCTCCAGCCGACGAGGAGCGCACCGATCCGATCTGGCAAGCCCGCGTCGCCAACCGCATGCGCGACATCCGCCTGCCTGCCCGCACCGTGCTGGCGCGGCCCAATCTCTCGCTCGCCGACCTCATGCAGTTGAAGGCCGGCGATATTATTCCGGTGACCATCAGCCGCAGCCTGCCGCTGATCGTGGGGGACCGCATCGTCGCCCATGGATCGATCGGCGACCAGGACGGCCGCGCCGCATTCCAAATAGAAAAGCTTTCACAAGGACCTGAACAATGAGCGACATGAGCGAAGCGCCCCGTATCGACGGCTTCGGCGATGAAGGGGGCAGCCGGATGGCGAACAACCGCCAGTTCCGCCTGCTGGCCGACATTCCCGTCCGCATGTCCGTGGAGGTCGGCTCCACTTCGCTCCGTCTGGCGGAGGTCATGGATCTGGCGGAAGGCAGCATCGTGGAACTGGATCGCCAGGCCGACGATCTGCTCGACATCATGGTCAATGGCGCGCTCATCGCGAAGGGTGAAGTGGTGACGGTGAATGGCCGCTATGGCGTCCGCATCGTCGATATCGCCGCCGCCGAAAGCCGCCTTGCCGGGGTCGAACGGCGCGGTTGATCGCGCGGTTCGCGCTTTTCCCTTGCTGCGCGCCGATCTTTCTGATTCGGAAAGACGATTAACCATCATTGCGGACTGCGCCCCATGTTCTGGTATTTCGTCAAACTGCTGATCCTGTTGCCGCTTGTTGGCGGAATGGCCTTCGGCGCGCTCTGGCTGTGGCGCAAATATCAGCCCGGCATGATGGCGGGCCAGGACGGCCGGTCGCTCAAAATGCTGGAGGCGCTGCCGCTCGGCACCTTCGGCAAGCTCGCCGTCGTCGAGTTCGAGGGCAAGAAGATCCTCCTGTCCGTCACCCGCGGCCGGATCGAAAAGATCGCGGAAGGCGATCCCTATCGTGCCGGGCGCTGAGATTTCCATGTCCGTTCGCGCCGTCCGAATGAGCCAGCTGTCTCTATCGAATGTCGAAGCGCGCACCCTTCGACACGCTCAGGGCGAACGGAAGTGGGTTGTTTGGGCGGTTGTGATTGCGGCCGTTGCGCTGCTTTCCTGCCTCCTTCATGCCACCCCCGCTCTGGCCCAGGCGGCCGCGCAGGCTGCTCCTACCGCACCTGTCGATAATGGCGGCGCGCTGACCCGCGCCATGGGCCAGATTTCGGGCGACGGCCGTTCGCTGTCGCTGTCCTTGCAGATACTCGTCCTCATGAGCTTGCTGTCGGTTCTGCCGTCGCTCGTGCTCATGATGACCAGCTTCACCCGTATCATCATCGTCCTGTCGCTGCTGCGCCAGGCGCTCGGCCTGCAACAGACGCCGCCCAATCAGGTGCTGGTCGGCCTCTCGCTGTTCCTGTCGCTGTTCGTGATGCGGCCAGCCATCGACCAGATCAACGCGCAGGCATTCGATCCCTATGGAAAGGGTCAGATCAGTGTCGAGGAAGCGGTCGGCCGGTCGGGTAAGGTGCTGCACGGCTTCATGACCAAGCAGACACGCGAGACGGACCTCAAGCTGTTCGCCAACCTCGCCGAAGCGCCCGCCTTCCGCTCGCCTGCCGACATTCCCTTCTCGATCCTGCTGCCCGCCTTCGTGACCAGTGAGCTGAAGACCGCCTTCCAGATCGGCTTCATGATCTTCCTGCCATTCCTCATCATCGACCTTGTCGTCGCCTCCACGCTGATGGCGCTAGGCATGATGATGTTGTCGCCGACGATCATTTCCATGCCGTTCAAGCTGCTGCTGTTCGTGCTGGTGGATGGATGGGCGCTGACGATGGGGTCGCTGGCTGGGTCGTTTGCGACATGATGGGAAACCGACCCTCCACCCTCGTTCGTGCTGAGCCTGTCGAAGCACGCGCGCGCCGTTGGCTTCGCCGCCCTGACGGGTCGATGGGCTCAGGGCGAACGGGGCGAGGCGTTTAGCCCATGGACAATGCCGACTTCTTCATGGGCCTCGCCCAGCAGGCGCTCTGGATCACGGCGCTCGCTGCGGCGCCCATCCTGATCCCTGCGCTGATCGCGGGCGTACTCATCGGCATGGTGCAGGCCGCCACCTCGATCAACGAACAGACGTTGAGCTTCATTCCCAAGATCATCGTCGTGGGCGCGATGCTGGTGCTGTTCGGCGGATCGATCCTGGTCCTGATCGCCGATTTCACCCGCGAGATATTCGAACGCATCCCGGACCTGCTCCAATGATCGCACCGGGCTTCGCGAATGTGGAGACGCAGCTGTGGATCTGGCTAATCGCCATGATCCGTCCCGGCGCGGCCTTCATCGCGGCGCCCGTATTCGGCGCCCCCGCCGTGCCGCTGCCGTTGCGCTTCATCCTCTCGCTCGCCCTTGGCCTTGCCGCGCTCAACAGCGTCACCATCCAGCTGCCGCATGACGGCGTCGCCAGCTTTGAGGGCATCATGATGGTGGCGGGCGAAGTGCTGGCCGGGCTCGCAATGGGCTTTGCGGTGCAGATCGGCTATGCCGCCGCCTTCGTGGCGGGCGAGACGATCGGCAACGCCATGGGTTTGAACTTCGCCGCGATGGTCGATCCGTCATCGGGTCAGGCGACGCAGGCGGTGGGGACCTTCCTCTCCATTCTCGCCACCTTCCTGCTGCTGGGTATGGACGGCCATCTGATGCTCGCCAGCTTCGTGGTGCAAAGCTACAAGGCGATGCCCCCCGGCGGCGCAATGATGAGCAACGATGCGGTGTGGCATCTGGTCCAGTTTGGCGGTTCGCTCCTCGGCGCGGGCGTCACCGTGGCGCTGCCCGTCGGCTTTGCGCTGGTGCTGGTGCAGATCATCATGGGCATGCTTGCGCGTAGCGCGCCCTCGCTCAACCTCTTCGCGGTGGGCATGCCCGTCGCGGTGATGGCGGGCCTCATTTTGCTGGCCATTGCCGCGCCAGTGATGGGGGAGGGACTGACCGCTGCGCTCAAGGCTGGGCTCGACCAGGCTCAGTCAATCGCGGAAGGGCGCTGAACCATGTCCGGCAGCAACGGTGGCGGCGAAAAGACCGAAAAGCCGACCCAGAAGAAATTGGAGGATGCCGCCAAGAAAGGCGACATCCTCCAATCCAAGGAACTGGCGACGGCGCTCGTCGTCATGGCGGGCATCGGCTGGATCGCGGTCACCGGACCGTCGGTCGTCGAATCGCTGTCCCAGATGCTGATCGAAGCGCTGCGGTTCCGGCGCGAGGACATCATGGATTTCGCCCCGGCTGCGCGTGGCATGAGCCTGCTGACCGGCATTGCCTTGCCGGTTGGCGGCATATTGCTGGCGACCACGCTCGCGGCGATCGCCGGGCCGGCGATCCTGGGCTCGTTCGGTTTCCGTCCCGGCGCCTTTGCGCCCAAGGCATCGAAGCTCAATCCAGCCGCTGGCCTCAAGCGCATCTTCGGCATTCAGGGCCTGATCGAACTGATGAAATCCATCGCCAAGGTGGCGCTGTTGGGATCGATCGGGGTCTGGCTGATCTGGGACCGGCTGACCGCCATCATCGGCCTGGGGTCGTCGGGCCTTGCCCCGGCCATGTCCGACCTCGGCAATATGTTCATCATGACCTGCCTGATCATGGCGGGGGGGCTGTTCCTGATCGCCGGTATCGATGTGCCCGCGCAAATCATGCAGAGGTCCAAGCGGCTCGCCATGAGCAAGCAGGACATCAAGGACGAAAATAAGGAAAGCGAAGGCTCGCCCGAACTGAAGGGCCATATCCGACGGCGCCAGTTCGAGGTGCTGAGCGGATCGACGCGCAAGGCGGTAGCCGAAGCCAGCGTCATCATCACCAACCCGACCCATTTCGCCGTCGCCCTGCGCTACAAGCCCGGTCAGGATACCGCGCCGGTCGTGGTGGCGAAGGGATGCGACGCGATCGCCGCCGCCATCCGCGAACTGGCGGACCAGAATGGCGTTACCGTCCTTCAATATCCCGATCTGGCTCGCGCCATCTATTTCACCTCGCGGGCTGGGCAGATCGTCAATGAAGGGCTCTATATGGCGGTCGCCACCGTGCTGGCCTTCGTCTTCCGGGTCGAAAACCGGATGGCGGGCGAGATGGATCGGCCCTTCATCAATGTGCCCGACGATCTGCGCTTCGACGCGGACGGACGGAAGGTCTGAAAAAAAGCATCAAGGTGAACTAAATCTTAGGCATCGCTGACCGTAATATCTTCACGGGGACGCATTAGGATGGTGCGTCATGAACGAATATGTTTCGCGGAGCGACTTAACGCAGGTTGATCGGGCTAAGGCCCGTGCGCCTTCGGCCGTGCCCGCGGTCCAGCCGGTAACAGCGCAGCAAGGCGTCGATCCGCATGCGGGCAAGCCCCATGAAGGCGAAATCGGCGCAGATCTTTCGGAAGATGATCTCGCCAGCGCCGCGGAATATGCAAAGGTGCATGCCAAGGTCGCCGATATTCTCGCGGACCTGCGCTCGGCCGCCAGCGCCCCGACCATTGAAGGCGCAGAGGCGGAACTCCAGTCACTGCTGCCCGCACCGATCATTCTGGTTCCGTTGCCGCCCGCATCCAGGGAAGCCGTCGAAAGCGCGGTGATGCTGGGCAAGCGTATCGCGGAGCAGGCGAGCTACGCCCATGCGGCGCAGGCGCATCTGAAGCGTGGGACCGTCGATCAGCTGCTTTCGACCGGGAACTGAGTAAGATCGCCTGTGCGGGCGATCTTTCTTAACCATCAAAATCTTTCCTAAAGGTCTTCGCCCTAGAGCCGTTCTCACTTTCGAAAGGACGGATGATGACCTCGGTAAGCGGCAGCATAGCGACGGCCCTCGGCATTGGATCGGGTATCGACACCAGCGCGTTGGTCACCAGCCTGGTAAGCGCCGCGCGCGATCCCAAGCAGAAGGTCATTACCGACCGGCAGACCACCAACAATGCCAGGATTTCGGCGCTGGGGTCTGCCTCCAGTTCGCTCGACACCTTCGCCGATGCGTTGAACAGCCTGCTCGCCGGAACGGGGTTTGCCGGCTCGCCTGCCTCCAATGATCCCAGCATCGCCGCCGTCAGCCTGCTGCCCGGCGGCGTGCCAAAGCTGCCTGCCCAACTTGAAGTGCGGCAGCTCGCCGCCGCGCAGACGATCTCATCCGCGCCGGTGGTGGGGGCGACTGCTTCCACGCAGCTTGGTGCGGGCAGCTTTTCGCTGAAAGTCGGCGCAGGCGCGGCAGTGCCGATCACGCTTGCGGCCAACGCCACCTATGCCGACCTCGCCGCCGCGATCAACGCAGCCGGGACGGGCGTCACCGCCAGCGTCATCACCGACAACCAAGGCACGCGCCTCGTCATGAAGGGCGCGACCGGCGCGGCAAACAGCTTCACCTTCACCAACACATCGGCGAGCACGGCGCTCGACGCCTTCACCTGGGACGGCGCGACCGGCGGCATGACCCGCCAGGTCCAGGCCAAGGACGCGATCATTCTGCTCGACGGCGTCGAGCAACATTATTCCAGCAATACGGTCGATACGGCCATCGCCAACCTGCGCATCGACCTCAACAAGGCTGCGCCCGGCACCAGCGTGACGCTCGCCTCCACCGAGCCGACTACGTCGATGCGCGACCTGATGGTCGAGTTCGTCGATGCCTACAACACGCTGATGAAGGCGCTGAACAGCGCGACGGCGAAAGGCGCGGATTCGTCCAGCGCAGGCGTGCTGAACGGCGAAGCATCGATCCGCGACATGAAGCGACAGCTGTCGCAGATGACCTCCACGGTTCTCGCAACCAGCGGCACTTACAAGACGCTGTCCTCCATAGGGGTGAGCACCAACCGCGACGGCACGCTGAAGCTGGACACCGAAGCGCTCGACAAGGCGCTGGTCGCAGACGCCGCCGGCATCACCCAGATGCTCAATCCGGCGGTCAAGTCGGACACGACGCCGGGCCTTGCGGGCCTCATGGACAGCGTCCGTGACAAGATCCAGCAGAAGGACGGGCCGCTCGCCACGGCGAAGGCAAAATATGAAAAGCTGGGCGATGATCTGAAGGAGCAGCTCGACAAGCTCAATGATCAGATGACCGATTACCAGGCGCAGCTTTCCAAGGTTTACACCGCGATGGAGAAGCGGCTTTCAGCGTTCAAGGCGACACAGACCTATCTTGAGCAGCAGGTCGCCATGTGGACCAAGAGCGATAATTGATAATAGGGGTCAGATAAGATGTTCTACTCTCAGGGTTATGCAGGCGCCAACGCGGCGCGCCGTTATGCGGCGGTGCATTCGGGCAGCCGGATCGAAGGCGCGACGCCCCATGCGCTGGTCAAGGTGCTGTTCGACGAACTGCTGATCGCGCTGGAAGCCACCGCGCTCGCCGAACGGAATAACGACCGCCTCAAGGTTTCCGATAAGCAGGCGCGCGCCATGTCGATCCTGATCGCGCTCGAATCCAGCCTCGACTTCGACAAGGGCGGCGACATCGCCACGGGGCTCGCCCAAATCTACCGCGAAGCCCGCCGTCTGCTGTTGCTGAGCGCCAAGGAGCGTTCGGCCGAACATGCCGAGCAGGCCCGGGACATCATCGCCGAGATTGCCGACGCCTGGAACCAGATCGCGTAGGGGCGCCTCAACCTCCGTTCATTTCGAGCGCAGTCGAGAAATCGGGCGGAACTCTAGGGGGGAAGACAGGCTTTCAGCAGACTTGCACCACCCCGGCGGCGCTAGTATAGGCGACGCTCGCAAAGGGCGGCCCGGCGGGGGCCGCCTTTTTGCGTTTTGGAACTTTTTGCATCAGCCCAGCGAAGGGAGGGCCACCATGTCGATTACGCCGCTCATGCCCGTTTACCCCCGGTGCGATGTCCGCCCGGTGCGAGGCGAGGGCTGCTATCTGATCGGCGAGCGTGGCGAACGCTATCTCGATTTCGCCAGCGGCATCGCGGTCAATCTGCTCGGCCATGGCCATCCCAAGCTGGTGAAGGCGATCGCCGATCAGGCTGCGACGCTGATGCACACGTCGAACCTCTACGGCATGCCGCTGGGGGAGAAGTTCGCGCAGCGGCTGGTCGATACGACCTTCGCCGACACGGTCTTCTTCACCAATTCGGGCGCGGAGGCGGTCGAGTGCGCGATCAAGACCGCGCGCCGTTACCATTATGCCAATGGGCAGGCGCACCGGCACAAGATCATCAGCTTCGACAATGCCTTCCACGGCCGGACGCTGGGCACGATTTCCGCGACCAGCCAGCCCAAGATGCGCGACGGCTTCGAACCGCTGCTGCCCGGCTTCACCGTGGTGCCGTTCAACGACCTTGAAGCGGCCACCGCGGCGGTCGATGACAACACGGCCGGTTTCCTGGTCGAAACCGTGCAGGGCGAAGGCGGCGTGACGCCCGCAACCCAGGAGTTCCTCTCCGGCCTGCGCAAGCTGTGCGACGAACAGGGCATGCTGCTGATCCTCGACGAAGTGCAGTGCGGCTATGCCCGTACCGGCACCTTCTTCGCCTATGAGCAATATGGCCTGACGCCCGACATCATGGCCGTCGCGAAAGGCATCGGCGCGGGCTTCCCGCTTGGCGCATGCCTCGCGACCGAGGAAGCGGCCAAGGGCATGGTGTTCGGCACTCATGGTTCGACCTATGGCGGCAATCCGCTCGCCATGGCGGTGGGCATGGCCGTGCTGGACGAAGTGCTGGGCGACGGCTTTCTCGACCATGTAAACAGCATCGGCGCGCGCCTGCGCTCGGCGCTGGAGCAGCTCATCCCCAACCACGACATGTTCGAAGATGTGCGTGGGCTTGGCCTGATGCTCGGCGTCAAGCTCAAGGATGATGTGGATTCGCGTAGCTTCGTGGCGCATCTGCGCGACGATCACGGGCTGCTGACGGTCGGGGCGGGCCAGAATGTCGTGCGTATCCTGCCACCGCTCGTCATCGATGAAAGCCATGTCGCCGAATGTATCGAAAAGCTGTCCGCCGGTGCGCGCAGCTTTGCGGAGGCGGCCGCGGCCTGAACAATCGCCGTTCGTCCTGAGTAGCCATTGAGCCTGTCGAAATGGCGTATCGAGAGACTGGGTTTGTGAATGCTTCGATACGGGCCTTCGACAAGCTCAGTCCCCCTCAGCGCGAACGGGGGTGATGAAAGGGGATATCCCTATGACCAGACATTTCCTTAACCTGTCCGACGCCGGCGGCGATGCTCTCGCCGCCATGATCAGCGACGCCATCGACCGCAAAGCCGTGCGCAAGGGTTTGCCCAAGGGCAAGGCCGACGCCGACGCGCCGCTCGCAGGCCATACGCTGGCGATGATCTTCGAGAAGAACTCGACCCGCACCCGCGTCAGCTTCGACATGGCGATCCGCCAGCTTGGCGGCACGTCACTTATCCTCGACGGCGCGACCAGTCAGCTCGGCCGGGGCGAAACCATCGCGGACACCGCGCGCGTCCTCAGCCGCATGTGCGACATGATCATGATCCGCACCGATGATCATGGAAAGATCGAGGAAATGGCCCGCCATGCGACCGTCCCGGTCATCAACGGCCTGACCGACCTGTCCCACCCGTGCCAGATCGCCGCCGACCTTCTGACAGTGGTGGAGCATGGCCTGGCGCTGCCGGGAAGCCAATGGGCATGGCTGGGCGACGGCAACAATGTGCTTCACTCGATCATAGAGGCCGCGGGCCTGTTCAAGTTCGACGTCCGAATCGCCGTGCCCGAAGGCTATGAGCCCGATCACGCCTTCATCAAGGAAGCGCAGGCGCTGGGCGCAGGCATCACGCTCACCCGAGATCCCGTTGCCGCCGTCGCGGGCGCCGATGCGGTCGTTACGGACACCTGGATTTCCATGGGCCAGGCGCATGCCGACGAAAAGCTGAAGGCGATGATGCCCTATCAGGTGACGCCCGAATTGATGGCGAAGGCGAAGCCCGGGGCAAAGTTCCTCCACTGCCTGCCCGCCCACCGTGGGGAGGAAGTGGTGCCCGGAGTGATCGATGGCCCGCAATCGGTGATCTGGGACGAGGCGGAAAACCGTATCCATGCGCAAAAGTCGGTTCTGCTCTGGGCTGCGCACCGCCTCGGTTGAGTTTCGGATGACGCGTCTTATCTAGAGCGGCAACTGACGAGACCGCCTATCCGCAGTCGTCATGTTGAACATGTTTCGCTGCGCTGACCTGCGGTTCGGCATGACGGTTCTTCGTAGGATTCTCGCGCCCGATGGATTTTTTACAATCGCCCTTTGCGGGGTTGAATGGAGCCTGACTTGAACTCGACTACTCATATCGACCAGGCCCTGGGTTTCACCATCCCCTCGCGCCATGCGCGCGGCCGCATCCTGCGCTTGGGCCCGGTGCTCGACGATGTGCTGGCCGCGCACAGCTACCCGCCCCCGATTGAGCGGCTGCTCGCCTCAGCGCTGGTTCTCGCGGCATTGCTCGGCTCCACGCTCAAGGATGTGGACGGACAGCTGACGCTCCAGGCGCAGACCGAAAATGGCGTCGTCAGACTGCTCGTCGCTGATTACAAGGGCGGCGAAGTGCGCGGTTATGCCAAGTTCGATGCCGATCGGCTGGCCGAACTTGGCCCCGATCCGACGCTGTTCGGCCTGTTCGGCAAGGGCTATCTGGCCATCACCTTCGACCAGGCGGTGACCGGCGAACGCTATCAAGGCATCGTGCCGCTCGACGGCGATTCGCTGGCTGATGCCGCGGAACATTATTTCTTCCAATCCGAACAGATCCCGAGCGTCGTGCAGATCGCTGTTCGTCACGAAGCTGGCCAGGGCTGCTTTGCCGCTGGCATGATGCTCCAGCATTTGCCCGAGGGCGAGGTCGGCCGTGAACGGTTGCACACCCGGCATGATCATCCCGAATGGGAACATGTGCAGGCGCTGGCCGTGACCCTCAAGGACGAGGAACTGACCGACGAAGCCCTGCCGCTGACCGACATCGTCTGGCGCCTGTTCCATGAGGAAGAGGCGGTGCGCGTCACCGAACCTGTCGATCTGACCAAGGGTTGCCGCTGCGACCTTGCCCATATCCGTAGCGTCATCGGCCGCTTCCCGGCGGAAGAACGTGCGCAGATGGCCGATGAGCAGGGCGTCATCGGGGTCGATTGCGCCTTTTGCTCGCGACTCTTCCCGGTTTCGCTGGACAGCTTCATGCAAGGCTGACAGGAATTTATTGCGATTTCGGAACAGCTTGATGCGCCTGCGGGGGCTGGCGTTATCAAATAGCCGTGATGAGGTGTATGGAGGCTAGGGAAGCTACCATGCATGCGGCAAGCTGCTCCGGAGTTCGCGATGAAAGACGGGGGCTATCGAATGACGACAGGTCTGCACGCCTTGCGCGTGGCCGTTACGATGCTGATCGCCGCATCTCCGACCGCGTCCCAGGCACTCTCCGCGCCACCGCTCAAGGGGCTTGAGCCGGGCGAATGGGAATTGCGTGAACGGCCGGAGGAAGGGGAAAGGGGCGGCGTCCGCAATATCTGCCTTGCTGACATGCGGCAGTTGATCCAGCTACGCCATGCCCGCAACAGCTGCAAAAGGCTGACGGTGGACGAAAGCGCGAAACGGCTGGCGATCAGCTATGACTGCGCCGGCGCGGGCGGAGGACGCACTGACATCCGGATCGAAACGCCGCGTCTGGTGCAAATCCGTTCGCAGGGCGTGGCCGACGGCGCGCCTTTCTCCTTCAGCATGGAAGCGCGGCGGATCGGCGCCTGTCACTGACCCGACGACTTGCGCCGAGCCGTTAGGGGCGGTAGCGCGGGCCTATGGCTGCCAATAAAGGGAAATTCGCTGTCGTCCTGTTGTCGGGCGGGCTCGACTCGATGGTCGCGGGCGGGCTCGCCCGCGAGGCGGGCTATCATGTCTTCGCGCTGACGATCGATTATAACCAGCGGCATCGTGTCGAACTGAGCGCGGCGGCCCGTGTCGCCTCGGCACTGGGCGCGATCCGCCACATCGTCCTGCCGCTCGATCTTACCGCTTTCGGCGGCTCTGCGCTGACGGCGGACATATCAGTGCCCAAGGGCGGCGTCGGCGCGGGAATCCCCAACACCTATGTACCCGCTCGTAACACCATCTTCCTGTCGCTGACGCTAGGTCTTGCCGAAGTGTCGGGCGCCAATGACGTCTTCATCGGCGTCAACGCCCTCGATTATTCGGGCTATCCCGACTGTCGGCCAGAATTTATCGACGCCTTTCAGAAGATGGCCGCGCTCGCGACCAAGGCCGGGGTGGAAGGACATCCTATCCGCATCAATGCGCCGCTCCAGCATATGAGCAAGGCCGATATCGTCCGCGAAGCCCATCGCCTGGGCCTCGATGCCGGGATCAGCTGGTCCTGCTATGATCCTGCCCCGAACGATCAGCATTGCGGCCTATGCGACAGCTGCCGCCTGCGGTCCAAGGGGTTCGAGGAGGCTGGCCTGCCCGATCCCACCCGCTATGCGGCAAGGCCGTAAGGGGCAGGGCGGATGACCTATGCCGTCAAGGAAATGTTCCTGACCCTTCAGGGCGAAGGAGTGCATAGCGGCCGCCGCGCCGTCTTCCTGCGCTTTGCCGGATGCAATCTCTGGACCGGCCGGGAAGAGGACCGGCGCAAGGCTGTTTGTCAGTTCTGCGACACCGACTTCGTCGGCACCGATGGCGATGGCGGGGGCAAGTTCGCCGATGCTGCATCGCTGGCCGATGCTGCGCTCGCTTTCTGGGGTGAAGGGGAGGAGGGGCGCTATATCGTCCTCACCGGCGGCGAGCCGATGCTGCAGATCGATGACGCCCTAATCGACGCCCTCCATGCCCGCAGCTTCACGATCGCGATCGAAAGCAACGGCACCATCGCCGCGCATCCGGCTATCGATTGGGTCTGCATCAGCCCCAAGGCGGGCAGCGAGGTCGTTCAGCGTAGCGGCAACGAACTGAAGCTGGTCTGGCCGCAGCCGGGCGCAGGGCACAGCCTCGCCGATGTGCAGGCGATGGAAGGCTGGGCCTTCGATCATCTGCTGATCCAGCCGCTCGACGACCCGAACGCCACCGCCAACATGCAGGCCGCCATCGACCTGGTGATGGCCCGCCCGCGCTGGCGCCTAAGCCTTCAATCCCACAAATATCTCGGGCTGCGCTGAAGCCCGCCTGTCCCCGACCTCCGTTCGTTTCGAGCGAAGTCGAGAAACAATATGCAGGTGGACGGTGGTTGAAGAACCACGCAAATGGCCCGAAGCACACCCCGTTCGGGCTGAGCCTGTCGAAGCCCTTCACCACCTCAAGAGAAGAAAAGCCCTTCCACTTCCAACAGCGAGAACGGAGGTAAGGTTTAAGGCGCGGTCCTTACTGCGCCCCAACCTGCTGATTATACGCCACTTGGCATTCCGGCCGCAGCTTGTCCTTCTTCCAGCATTTCTTGTCGAAGGAAGGCAGGACCAGCGAATAGCTCCGCCCCGGATCGCCGTAAAATTGCTCGCCCGCCAGCACCAGCGACTTCTTGATCGAGCCAAGTCCGGTACGCGCGACATCATGGAGCGAGCCGCGATTGGCGAAGATCGCCTGGCGTCCGACCAGCGCCGCCGCCTGGCAGAAACCGCGCTGCGCCTGCACCGTTGAATAGCCCGAATAGATGCGCGTGCCATATTGGTCCGCCGCCGCCTGGCCCGGCTTGCCCTTGCCCACCGTCCGCTGGAAATAGCCCAGCAGCGCCGCCTGCGCCGCGTCCAGTTCGGCGTCATGGTGCGCGATCATTGCATTATAGTTGCTGATCGACAGCAGCGTCGGCTCAAACTGGCACTGCAGCGCCGCGACGTTCAGCGCCGCGCGCAGGTTCCACACCAGCCCGGCGCGGATTTCCTCCGCCGTGGCGCCCGGTAGGCCCAACGCCGTCGCGGCTTCCGCATCGGTCAGCGGCGGCGTGGAGAAATCAGGCGGCGACCAGAAGAATTGGGCGGCGGCCGGCTGCGCAATGATGGGCGCGGCGGCTAGCATCAGCCCGGAAACGATCCGGCGCAGGGTGGAACAGGATGTCATGGCTTCCCCTTTGTGAACGACGATCGAGCAGGCTTTCTGTTATGATATGCCTTGTCCGCGGCGCCTGTATTGCGCCTGAACGCCTCGCTCCTTCTATTGATCCGACAGCACTTCCGTCTCGCCCGGCGTGGCGTTGGCCGCCGGTTCCGGCTTGGGCGCGGCGGCGGCGCTGTTATTTCCCCCAGCGGACGGCAAAGACGCGGCGGGCACTTCGCTCTGCACGCCGTCCAGGTCCGTCATGGCGTCGGTGGTAGTGCCGTCCACGACCTCCAGATCCTTCATCTGCACCGCGTTGCTGCTCTTGTCGTCCTTGCCGCACCCCGCCAGAGCCGCGCAGCCCGCCAGCAACAGGGCGGTAAAGATCATCCTTGCGTTGCCACGCATCCGGGTCTCCCAAACATCCTCAAGCCCGGCGGCCCCCCACCCGGCGAAAGCGCAGACCCTAGCCGCCAGTTCCGCATTGCTCAACCCCCGCGCCGCAGCGCCGCAATCGGCTGAGAAAAGCTGGAAAATGCGCCTCAAGCGCGGCGTCCAAAGCAGCCATCGACGCTGTCTTCCCCAGCGCCGCAAGGCTGGTGACCGGATATTCCGCCAGCCCGCACGGCACAATGCCCCCGAAATGCGATAGATCGGGGTCCACATTGATCGAAAATCCATGCAGCGTCACCCAGCGCCGCACTCGGATGCCGAGCGCGCCGATCTTCGCCTCTCGCCCGTCAAGATCGTCGGTCCAGATGCCGATCCGCCCGTCGGCCCGCCGCGCCGCGACGCCCAGATCCGCTAGCGCATCGATCATCCACCCTTCCAGATGATGGACGAAGTTGCGCACATCCTTGCCCCGCTCCCGCAGGTCGATGTTAAGATAGCCGATCCGCTGCCCCGGCCCATGATAGGTATAGCGCCCCCCGCGCCCCGCCTCATGGACCGGGAAGCGCGGGTCAATCAGCTCCGCGGGATGGGCGCTCGTCCCCGCGGTATAAAGCGGCGGATGTTCGAGCAGCCAGACGCGCTCGCGCGCCCGGCCTTCGAAGATCGCCGCCGCCCGCGCCTCCATGTCGGCAAGCGCGGCCGGATAATCGACCGGTGCGGAATCCACCCGCCATTCAATCTGCTGAGCGCCGGCAGGAGCGGGAGAGGGCGATGACATGGCGCTTCCTTGACTTGGGCGAGGGGAGCGATCAAGTCTCCTCCGCGATTTTCCGCACGATAACTAAGGCGAAGATATGACGGTGATGTCGATCGGCAAGGCATGGGAAGAAGCGGTCGCCTTCGTCGCGCGCGAACGCAGCCTGCTGTTCCCGGTCGCCCTGCTGTTCGTCGCGCTGCCCGGCCTCATCCTTCAGGAAATGACCCCGCCGGAACTCGCCAATTGGACCATGGAGAAAGGCGCTTTGCCCGACGTTCCATTCAGCTTCGGGCTGTCCATGCTGATCGGCGTCATCATCATCTGGTTCGGCTCGCTCGCCCTGTTCGCGCTGGCGCTGCGGCCGGGGATCAGCGTCGGCGAAGCGCTGCGCTTGAGCCTCTCCCGCTTGCCCGTTCTGCTGGGCACGGCGCTCACAGTGGTCGGCGTGCTGCTGGGCGTCGCGATCGTCGGGATGATCATAGTGGTCGCCATCTCGTTCGTCGCCAAGGCCGCAAGCGCTGCGCTGGCCATGCTGCTGGGCCTTGGTCTGGGCGGCGTGATGCTGTTCGGCAGCGTCCGCCTGCTGTTGCTCAATCCTGTCGTGATCGATGGCAAGGAAGGGGTCTCTGCCTCGCTGCGGCATAGCTGGGCGCTGACCCGCGGCCATTTCTGGCGACTGCTTGGCTTCATCCTGGTGCTGACGCTGCTGTCAGCCATCGTCGGCTCGGCGGCGCAGGTGATCTTCGGCCTGGTCGGACGCCTCGTCGCAGGAGCGGAGGGCGCGCGCCTCACCGGCGGGATCGCGGCGGCCGTCGTGTCAACGGTGGTGCAAGTCTATATGCTGGTGATGCTCGCCCGCCTCTACCGTCAGGCCGAGGCCGGCTGACCCAGCACCGGCACATGCGGCGCGGCGTCCCGGCTTAGCAGCCCAGTCAGGCGCGGGTCGGGAAAGACCTCCACCTCGCGCTTGAACGGCACGAACCCCGCTTGCCTGTAGAAACCGAGCGCCCCCGGACTGTCCAGCGTGCAGCTATGCACCCAGAAACGGCGTACATCCTTGCGCCAGGCGAGCGACTTTGCCTGCGCCATCAGCCATTTGCCGAATCCCTTGCCGGTAAGTTCAGGAATGAAGCCGAGGAAGCTCAGTTCACAGTCGGGCAGGGTGCGGAAATCCAGCTCCAGCAAGCCCACTTCCACCCCGCGCGGGTCGGTGACGGCGAATATCTGGACCGCAGGATCATGAATGATCGCGGACAGTTCCTTGTCGCTCATCACCAGCCGTGAGAACCACAGCCACGGTTCCCCCACGCGCCGGAACAGCGCGCGATAGGCGTCCGGGGCAGGTTGCTTCCACGGCACGAGTCGCAGCGGCGCGGGCGGGATAGGCGCTGGCTTCGGCCGCTCGACCATCTCCAGATGCGTGACGATCGTCGCGATCTGGTCATTGGCGACGGGCGTCAGGCCCACGGCCTCAGCTCCAGCTCGCCATCGGCGGCAGGCTCATCAATATGGCGTCGATATTGCCCCCGGTCTTCAGGCCAAACAGCGTGCCCCGGTCATGCACCAGGTTGAACTCCGCATAGCGGCCGCGCCATTCCAGCATCGTCCGGTAATCTTCATCCGCCCAGCTTTCGCCCATCCGCCGCCGCACGATCGGCGGAAAGGCTTTCAGGAACGCGTCACCGACCGCGCGAGTGAAGGCGAAATTCGCCTCGAACCCAGCGTCATCCGTACATTCCAGATGATCGTAGAAAATGCCCCCGACGCCGCGATGAACGCCCCGGTGCGGGATGAAGAAATAGTCGTCGGCCCAAGCCTTGAAGCGGGGATAATAGTCCGCATCATGCGCGTCGCAGGCTGCCTGCAGCTCGGCATGAAAATGCGCCGTATCCTCTTCGCGCGGTAGAGGGGGGTTGAGGTCCGCCCCGCCGCCGAACCAGCTTTTGGACGTAACCAGATAGCGCGTGTTCATGTGGACGGCGGGCACATGCGGATTGGCCATATGCGCGACCAGGCTGATTCCGGTGGCGAAGAAGGCGGGGCTTTCGTCGGCGCCATGAATGGTCTTTGCGAACTCGGGCGCGAACTCCCCCGCGACGGTCGAGACATTGACGCCGACCTTCTCGAAAATCTTGCCCTTCATGACGCCGCGCACGCCCCCGCCGCCTTCGCCGGGCGTCAGGCCGGCCGCTTCGCGGTCCCACGGCGTATAGATGAAGGACGCATTGCTTCCCGCCTCCCGCTCGATCGCCTCGAACTCGGCGCAAATGCGGTCGCGCAGTGATTCGAACCAGGTGCGGGCAGCTTGCTGCTTGGGGTCGAGAGAGAGGGTCATTGCGGAAATTGTCCAGTCTGGCGAAGAGCTTCTGCGACGGCGATGCCCGTCGAAACGGCGATGTTCAAGGATCGGAAGCCCGGCGCCATCGGGATTCGTACGCGCAGGTCCGCCATGTCGCGCACGGCATCCGGCACGCCCGCGCTTTCCGACCCCATCAGCAATATGTCGTCGCCCTGGAAATTCACCTCGGGCAGGGGGTGGGACGCATGACTGCTCATCAGCACCAGGCGGCGGCCCTGTGCACGGCGAAGCTCGTCAAATGCCTGGAAATTCGAGTGCCGGGTCACCTCGGCCGCCGCGCCATAGTCCATAGCCGCGCGCTTCAGCCGGGCGTCTGAAAAGGCGAATCCCATCGGCATGATGATGTCCACAGGCACGGAAAAACAGGCGGCAAGGCGCAATATGGCGCCGACATTCCCCGCGATCTCGGGTTGGTAAAGGGCAATACGCATGGCCCGCCCATAATGCAGCAGGGCAAATTGTCATAGGCTTGGCCAAATTGCTGTTGGCAAAGAGTGCATCCTGGGTCTATCAGGCCCGCGAACCACGCCAGGGGGAAAGGCGGGGCCCATATTCTATGGGCGCGCAAATCCCCTGATAACCAGGGCCGGCGACGGCAATGCGGCGGGTAACAGGGACGTCTTTGCAAGGGTTGAGGTGCATGGCGAGCGTTGAACATACGGACAGCCAAGGTCTATCCGGCGAAGGTGGAGTGCGCCGTCGCGACTTCATCAACATCGCCGCAGTAAGCTTCGCGGGGGTCGGGGCTGTTGCCGTCGTCATTCCGCTCGTCGATCAGATGAACCCCAGCGCCGACGTGCTGGCGCTCGCTTCGACCGAGGTCGATCTGTCGGCGATCCAGCCGGGTCAGGCGATCAAGACGACCTTCCGCTCGCAGCCGCTTTTCGTCCGTCACCTGACGGACAAGGAAATCGCTGAAGCCGACAAGGTCGACGTATCCAGCCTGCGCGATCCGCAGACGCTGGAAGAGCGCACCGTGGACGGCAAGAAGCAGTGGCTGATCACCATGGGCGTGTGCACCCATCTGGGCTGCGTCCCGCTGGGCGCAGGCGAGGGTGAAAATCGTGGCGAGTTTGGCGGCTATTTCTGCCCCTGCCACGGTTCGTCGTACGACACGGCTGCTCGCATCCGCAAAGGCCCTGCGCCTAAGAACCTGGAAGTGCCGAAGTTCAGCTTCACTTCCGACACTGCCATTCTCGTAGGCTGAGGTAAGAAACGATGAGCTTTCCCTGGGCTGAGCATTATACTCCCAAGCATCCCGCGATGCAGTGGCTCGACGAGAAGCTGCCGCTTCCGCGCCTCGTCTATAACGCCATCGGCGCCGGCTATCCGGTCCCGCGCAACCTCAACTATTTCTGGAACTTCGGTGTTCTGGCCGGCCTCGCGCTGGTGATCCAGATCGTCACCGGCGTGATCATGGCGATGCACTATGGCGGCAACACGCTGGTCGCGTTTGGCACCGTCGAACAGACGATGCGTGACGTGAACGCGGGCTGGCTGATGCGTTATGCGCACGCCAACGGCGCCAGCTTCTTCTTCATCGTCGTCTATCTCCACATCTTCCGCGGCCTTTTCTACGGTTCCTACAAGGCGCCGCGCGAAATGGTCTGGCTGCTCGGCCTCGTTATCTTCCTCCTCATGATGGCCACCGCCTTCATGGGCTATGTGCTTCCCTGGGGGCAGATGTCCTATTGGGGCGCGAAGGTGATCACCGGCCTGTTCGGCGCGATCCCGGTGGTGGGTGAGCCGATCCAGACCTGGCTGCTCGGCGGCTTTGCTCCCGGCAACGCATCGCTCAACCGCTTCTTCTCGCTGCACTTCCTGCTGCCCTTCGTGATCGCGGCCGTTGTCATCCTGCACATCTGGGCGCTCCACATTCCGGGCTCGTCGAACCCGACCGGCGTGGAAGTGAAGGGACCGCAGGACACCGTTCCCTTCCATCCCTACTACACGGCAAAGGATGGCTTCGGGGCGGGCGTGTTCCTGATCCTCTTCTCGATCCTGCTGTTCTTCGCGCCGAACTATCTCGGCCACCCGGACAACTATATCGAGGCGAACCCGCTTTCGACGCCTGCCCACATCGTGCCTGAATGGTATTTCTGGCCCTTCTACGCGATCCTGCGTGCGTTCACGGTGGACTTCTTCTTCGTGCCCGCCAAGCTGCTGGGCGTGCTGGCGATGTTCAGCGCGATCCTGATGCTCTTCTTCCTGCCCTGGCTGGATACCTCGCCGGTGCGTTCGGGCAATTATCGCCCGACCTTCAAGAAGTTCTTCTGGATACTGATCGTCGATGTGCTGGTCCTGGGCTATTGCGGCGGTGCGCCGGCGGCAGAGCCCTATGTGATGATCTCTCAGATTGCGGGCGCCTATTATTTCGCCCACTTCCTGATCATCCTGCCGCTGATCTCGCGCTTTGAACGGCCGCTGCCGCTGCCGGGCTCGATCACGGAATCGGTGCTCAACCGCTATAACATCAAGGGCGAACAGGATGCGCTTCCCGGCATGGGCGCGGATCCGCAGCCGTCGAACGCCGGCTAAAAGGGGACAAGATCAACATGGTTCGCATCGGCGCATTTCTCGTCGGCCTCTTCTTTGCTGGCTGGCTGCTGATCTCCTTCCTTGTGGGCGCTGTGGCCTATGTCTCCGAACCGCCTGCCAAGACGGTGGAGCATGAATTCCACAAGCATCCCAAGGATGTGGACTTCTCTTTCAACGGCCCCTTCGGCAAGTTCGACCAGGCGCAGCTGCAGCGCGGTTTCCAGGTTTTCAAGGAAGTCTGCTCGGCCTGCCACAGCCTGAAGTTCGTCGCTTTCCGCGACCTCAAGGGCCTTGGCTACAATGAGGCGGAGATCAAGGCGATCGCCAAGCAGTGGGCGATCAAGACCCCTGACGTTGATCCCAAGACCGGCGAGGCTTCGAGCCGTGAACCGGTTCCGGCGGATTATTTCCCCAAGCCCTTCGCGAACAATGTCGCGGCCGCTGCGGCGAACAACAATGCGATCCCGCCGGATCTTTCGCTCATGACCAAGGCGCGCCACGACGGCTCGGCTTATGTCTATTCGCTGCTGACGGGCTTCCAGAAGCAGCCGGAGGAACTGCTGAAGCACTTCCCCGACGCCAAGACGCCTGAGGGGCTGCACTACAACCCCTATTTCGCTAACCTCAACCTCGCCATGGCGCCGCCGCTGACGGCTGATGGCCAGGTGACCTATGGCGACGGCACCAAGGCGACCGTGGATCAGATGGCGAAGGACGTTTCGGCCTTCCTGACCTGGACGGCCGAACCGAAGCTCGAAAACCGCCGCCGCGCGGGTCTGGCGACGATCGTCTTCCTGCTGATCGCGACCGCTCTGGCCTATATGTCCTACCAGAATATCTGGGCGGACAAGAAGAAGGCGGCCTGATCGCCGCTTCGGACAAGCCGATGAAGATAGAAGGGGCGCGGTTTCATGACGGAACCGCGCCCTTTTTCTTGTAAGGGGTTTCGATGAGCATCGATGATCTTGCCGAGTTGGTACGGACCATTCCCGACTTCCCCAAGCCGGGCATCCAGTTCCGCGACATCACCACCCTGCTTGCCGACCCGGCGGGTTTTTCCGAACTGATCCGCCGCTTGGCCGACATTGCGCGCCCGCTCGACGCTGACCTCGTCGCCGGAATCGAAGCGCGAGGCTTCATTCTCGGCGCTGCTCTTGCGCAGGCGCTCGGCTTGGGCTTCGTGCCCATTCGCAAGGCGGGGAAGCTGCCGGGGAAGACCGTCGGCATCGACTATGTCCTTGAATATGGGACCGACCGCCTTGAAATGCATGAAGGACAAGTAAAGCAGGGCGCCCGCGTCCTCTTGGTCGATGACCTCATCGCCACCGGCGGTACAGCCCTCGCCGCCGCGCAATTGCTCCGGGAGCAGGCCGCCACCGTCCTCCTGGCCCTCTTCGCCATCGACCTCCCCGACCTCGGCGGCCGGTCAGCATTGGAGGCCGATGGCATCGCTACCGCGGCTCTTCTCGAATTCGCCGGTAATTGACTATTTCATTGATGCGTTTCCCACCGCCCCAAGCCCGCTGCGAGACAATCGCCGGAAAGCGCGTCCTGTTCGTCATGGCGATCGAGGACGAATATGGTCCGCATCTTCAATCCCGCTTCACCCCGCTGATGACCGGCGTCGGCCCGGTGGAAGCCGCAATGTCGGCCAGTCTGGCGCTTCAGCACCTTCACCAGCATGACGCCCTGCCAGATTTGGCCGTGTCGCTCGGATCCGCAGGATCGCGCACTTGCCAACTGGGTGAGGTCTATCAAGTCGCCAGCGTCTCCTGGCGCGACATGGACGCCTCTCGCCTCGGCTTCACGAAGGGCGTGACGCCGTTCCTGGATCACCCTGTAGATCTGCCGCTCCACACCCCGCTCGCATTGCCCACGGCGCGTCTTTCGACCGGCGCCAACATCGTCGGCGGCGATGAGTATGCGCTGATCGACGCCGATATGGTCGATATGGAAACCTTCGCCATAGCGCGCGCCTGCCAGCGCTTTGCAGTCCCACTGATGGGGCTGCGCGGCATATCCGACGGTCCTGGCGAATTAGACGACATGCTGGGCTGGACCCAACTGCTCACGCTACTCGACGAAAGGCTGGCGATCGCAGTGGATTCCCTGGCCGACGCATTGGACCCACTTAGCCGCTGAACTGCTGTATACACATCGCCGATCCAATAAACCTCGCGAGCCGATTACTTGAGGGGGCGTTATTGGGGTCACGGAAAGGATTGAACTTGCGACCCCTGCGATGTCAAGGCGGTGAGTGGCAGCAGATTCTTCTTTGAAAAACAAGTGGTTAGATGAGTTTCCCATGGCGCTTGCCCACCGTTTGCCCAGCTCGATTATTGATGCAACTTTCCCCAAAGTTGCATCGAGCCGAGAGAAGTTCAAGCGCCATCTGCAACTGCGAGATTATATGCAAAAGCATATGACCTTCTCGTTTGATATGCTTTTGCATATGAGCTCGTCATACCCGGACATCTCAATCTAGGTCGCTGAAGCGCGTCAGCGACGGCCTGCGTGGAGCACGGGCGGCGAGTGGATTGTCTCAGCGGGCTTTGGGTGTGCGGGTCGGACTACCGCAGAGCCATGTAGCGGCAAATAAAGAACGGGGTTGTCGATCTGCGACGGACCAGCCTTGTCGAATTGACAAGGGCGCTTGATCTCGAAATTCGATTAGTCTCACGGCAGCTTTTGCCGGCTGTGAATGGGGTTGTATTCGAGGAAGCCGAAGCATCGCGGGAATCGCTGATGGTTGAGATGGCACGGCCTTATCTGGAGCGGATTGCTTCGTTGAGCGGCAGGATCGAGACGCTGGAAAGGTCCTCCAGCAACGGCTGCCAGAACCCCAACAACTGCTCGACTATTGACCGTCCTCGGTACAGGTCACGTCATCGCTATGGCAATCGAAGCCTTTGCGCCTCCTATGGAGACATTCCGCCGCGGGAGAGGCTTTTCCGCCTGGCTTGGCCTTGTCCCTCTCCAGCGCTCGACCGGCGGCAAGAAGGTTCTGGGCAAGATATCGAATCGGGGCCGCGAAATATCCGCCGACTGCTGATTACCGGCCCGATGACTGTCATGCGCTGAGCTTCACGCAAAACTCTGCCGGAGTGATCGTGGCTGTTCCGCACGCGGGGGCGCAGGCCGCGAATGCTGGTCGCAATCGCCTTGGCTAATAAAATGGCACGGGCAGTACGGGCGATGCTGACCAAAGTGAGGATTACAGAAATCCGGTGGCTGTCGTGGCCTGATCAAACGATCGCGCCAGCAGTTCCGGGTGCGTCGGGCCTGTGAGAAGTTCGAGGGGCAGTAAGGGCATGCGATCGGTCAGACCCGGTTTGGAAAAGCATTCCGAGTCATTGGGCTTCGAGCCCGCAGAGTTGTTTTGCACCAGGCCTCGGCATCTCCATCATGGCCAGCGGTCATCAGACCGCAGAGCAGGCCTGATACGTGACTGCATCCGATCACACGCAGGCGCCGCTCAAATAACTCTTGGACATGGCGTTATTGAGCGTTATCCGGCGCTGGCATTTCCGCGATCATCTCTCGATCCGCGAGATTGCGCGGCGTACCGGGCTGTCACGCAATACGATCCGTAAATATCTACGATCAGGCACAGTGGAACTGCGGTTCAAAGTGCCCGAGCAGCCGAGCAAACTGGACTCGGTCGCGGAGCGAATCGGCGTGGCTGAAGCGGGAGATGGGCCGCACCCGCAAGCAGAAGCGGACGATGTAGCAGTTGCACGCCCGATCTGGTGAGCCTGGGTCCTACAGTCGCGTGGCGGCCTTGGCTCGGGACTGGCGCGACGCCCATAATCGCGCCTTCCGCATGCTGGGAGGCGTGCCGCGTCCGGGGAACTATGACAATATGCGCACCGCTGTTGATAAGGTGGGGCGCGGGAAGGAGCGGAACGTCAATACGCGCTTCCTCACATGGTCAGCCATTATCTGTTCGAGGCCAAGTTCTGTAACCCGACAGCAGGCTAAAAAAAGGGCTAGGTCGAGAAGAATGTCAGGACGCGCGGCATCGCCTGTGACAACCCACGCCGCAGGCCGAGAGCCTCGATGATCGCAATCTATGGCTGGAGGCACGCTGCAAGGCGCTATGGCAGGACTCCCGCACGGAATCATACCGGCTTTGTCGCGGTGCCTGGGCCGATGAAGTGAAATGCCTGATGCCGATGAGCCGCTCCTTCGATGTCTTCGTGGAATATGGCAGACGGGGCTCGCCGACCTGCCTCGTCCATCTGGAGCGTAACCGGTACAGCGCGGCTTCCTTTGCCAATCGGCCCGTCAGCCTTCGGGTCTATCCCGATCACTACCGGGTCGTCGCCGAAGGGCGGTCAAATGCGAGCATCAATGTATCATCGACCAATAGTTGGAAAAGGAGTGATCTTAAACCCAGCGGCGGACCACCATCGGTATCACCAAAGGGGCCACATCATCTCGGAATCAGGGGCAGGTTACCTCGGAAGCAGCGCCTTTGGCTACCATCAGTTTTGGACAGTGAATGTATCTACTTTTCCTTTGTTCCTATCGGCCAATCCGCTATCGCAGCCGGCCATGCAGTCGAACCGGGCAAATCCCTACCCAGACAAGAAAGCCGGCCTATGGCTGCTGCTGTTCATTCATTTTGATGCCTTTCGAGCCGATCCTCGCGCCTATTTGACGGCGATGTGGTGGCGTCTGAAACGTAAGAGGGTGCGTTCGCGCGCCCAGTTGGCGCGTTTGCTCGGGGCGTCGTCAAGAGGCTATGACATGTGGCTGCTGTTGGAGAAGGAGGCGATCTCCACCGACGAGAGTAGCAATCAGCGTCCGCGGATCCTGGCGCTGATCGACATGACGCGGGGGCAGGACAGGATACAGGAAACTTTGTCTAACCTGCAGGCGGAGGGTGTGCCTGCGCTGCTGATCGGTACGCCATATGTGCCGGATTTAACGGAAGCGGCTCGGCAAATCGATTGGAGCGAGAATCCTTGGCTGATGCCCATCGTCGCGGGCGATCGGCTCGCGCGGGGGGCGGCGAGCACCTACCGCAAAGCCATTTCCGAGATGGAGATCGGGATCGCTTATGCAGATGATGACCTGCTAACCGGCGCAGGGAAGCGCACAGATCCGCACTTCAAACCTGATTGGAACAGCGAATTATTCGGTCATTTCGATTATCTTTCGGGGGCCTGCGTCCTTCGGGTCTCTCGCGAAAATCTGGAAGCTCTTGCCGAAAGTGATGACTGGACGCGTCAACTTGTTATGCGGGCGGCAGGGCAGGGGACGCCACTGCATGTCAGCAAGATTCTGCATCATCGCCGAGCCCGCCCCGGTCCCAAATTGGCGGCAGCTCCGGTCATCCAGGGGCGTGATCTGCCGCCGCTTACTGTCATTGTACCGACGCGGAATCGTGTTGAACTGCTGCAAACATGCCTGACCGGTCTCGTCGCCACTGATTATCCTGACATGGAAGTCATCATCGTTGATAACGACAGCGACGATCCGCAGACGCTCAAATTTCTGTCCAGCCTTGATCCTGCACGTCATCATGTCCTCCGGCATGCGGGCGCATTCAACTACTCGGCCATTAACAACCGTGCCGTGGCGGAGGCGCGTGGTCGGCTGTTGTGCTTGTTGAATAACGATATCGAGATAATCGAGCCGAATTGGCTGGCAACGATGGCTGTCCAGGCTTTGCGCCAGGACGTTGGCGCCGTGGGGGCCCGCTTGCTTTATCCCGACGGACGTATCCAGCATGCAGGGGTCGTAATCGGCATGGGCAACGCGGCGGGCCATGCTCATCGGCTGCTTCAACCAGACGAAGAAGGTTATTTTCATCGCCATGCGTTGCCGCAATTCGTTTCGGCAGTGACGGCGGCCTGCCTTGTGGTGTTGCGCGACCGCTTTCTTGCCGTTGGTGGCTTGGATGAAACGAATTTTCCGGTCGCGTTCAACGATGTGGACCTGTGCATGCGGCTGAACCGGGGCGGATACCAGTCGCTCTTTGAGCCGCGTGCGACGCTCATACATCATGAATCCGTTTCTCGCGGGTTTGATCGTGATCCCGTCGGAGCGGCACGGCTTGCAAAGGAGCTGGACGCGCTCAAACGGCTATGGGGCACAGATGAGGTGGTGGATCCCTTTCATCATCCGGAGCTGAGCCGCGCGAGTGAACGCTTCGTCGTAAGGCTGGAAGCATGACAACGCGACCCGAAGAAACTCCTGACCGGCTCGCGTTGCCCCAGGTGACCTTGTGCGCCGTGACCTCGGTCAATGTGAAGGCGACGGTGCGCGCGCTGGAAGCAAGCCTGGCGCAGGCCGACTTTGCAGCCTGCAAACTGTTCACAGACGCGCCTTTACAACCCACTCATCCCGGCATCTCCGTCGTACCGATCCCACACATCCAATCCGCTGCTGCTTATTCGGACTTCCTGCTGTCACGGTTGGTTGATCATGTGGAGACTTCTCATTGCTTGGTGGCGCAGTGGGACGGTCATGTAATCGACGCAGGGCGGTGGCGTCCCGAGTTCCTCGACTATGACTATATCGGGGCAAGTTGGCCGCAGTTCGACGATGGCTATGATGTCGGCAATGGCGGCTTCTCTCTGCGTAGCCGACGGCTGATGGAAGCGTGTCGGGTGTCCCAGTTTCTTGCCTCCCATCCCGAAGATATTGCCATCGGACGGGCCAATCGCAGCTGGCTGGAGGGAAGGGGCATGCATTTCGCCCCACGGGCACTCGCTGATCTGTTTGCTACCGAGCGGGCCGGGAAGCTGGAGACGAGCTTCGGTTATCATGGTGTGTGGAATATGCCTCAAGCGGTAGGAATGAAGGCCTTTTGGCGGATTTACCGCGATCTTGATGACCGAGGCACCGTAAGACATGACTGGACCAGCATATTGAAAGACGTAGGGCAAGGCCCGGGAGGTTATGGGCGAATGGCCCGACTGATGTTCGATCATGTGAAATACAAAATGGGAGGTTGGTCAGCAGCGATGATCGGCCCTGCTCCACAGTCCCGAAAGGCTTGATACGCTGTGACTAATATTTTCCCTGGTTTGCCGCTGATCGAGTCGCCATTATTCCCCACGCTTAAGGCTTCTCAGGGGCTGAGCTCGGAAGAGCAGGAGATTGCCACCAGCCTCTATGAAAGGGGTTATGCGGTGTTCGATTTCCCGGACGCGGACCTTGATGCGCGGATTGACAGGATCAAGCGTAATCTGGCACCTCGCTATGGGATCAATTTCGACGATCCGCGAAACGACAAGACTCTGGGGGAACGCCGCATCCAAGATGCCTGGGTGTTTGATGAAGATGTCCATGCGATTGCCGCGAACCAGATGGTGCTGGATCTGCTGAGTAAACTCTATGGACGCCGCGCCTTTCCGTTCCAGACACTGAACTTCCCGGTCGGCACGCAGCAGGATGCCCATTCGGACTCGGTCCATTTTTCCAGTCTGCCGGAGCGCTTCATGTGCGGGGTGTGGTTGGCGATGGAAGATATCAGTGCTGATGCCGGGCCGCTATTCTACTATCCGGGTTCGCACCGCTGGCCGATCATGACGAATGCGCTGATCGGGCGACGTGGTTACGGGGGCGACCTTCATTCAGCGCAGGATCCATATGGCCCAGCCTGGCAGGCGTTGCGCGAGGCCTATGGTGCGAGGGAGGAAATCTTTCTCGCGCGCAAGGGGCAGGCGCTGATCTGGTGCGCGAACCTGCTGCATGGTGGCAGCCGCCAGGCGGATCCGCAGCTCACGCGCTGGTCGCAGGTGACGCATTATTATTTTGACGACTGCATCTATTATACACCGGCTTTTTCCGATGAGGCGCTGGGTCGGTTACAACTGCGCGACCTTGTGGCGATCAGCGACGGGCAACCCCGGCCGAACGCCTATTTGGGAGAGGTTTTGGAGAAACCAGCAACGCCGCCACAGACGCCCGGTCGTCGCCCATCTCTCCGGCGTCGCCTGCTGAAACGATTGCGCGGTTAAGTCTAGCTGCATTTTGAGCGGCAATTCTGGAATTGGCGGCAGTCAGGACTTTGGTAAGACAAGGCCTTTTCCTGGGCCAGGAAATCGGCAATGTTCCACGATATTTGATCCGGTTTCTGCTCGATGCGGTAATCGGAATGAAGTTATTCAAATTCAGGATTTGATGCGTGCGATTGGCAAGAAAATTCATCTACAAGATGATGGTTGCGAGCAAAGCCAAGGGCTTTGATGCCAATTTTTATATATCTCACTATGATGATTTAAAAAGCATCAAAAGCAAAAGACAGGCATTGAGCCACTATATAAGACATGGGAAATCTGAAGGAAGGTTTCTTAATGAGAAAGAATATTTTGTTAATGCTTGGTCTTTGAAGAACGATATCCGTGATAATTTTGACATTTCAGCTTATAAATTCTATAATAAAGACTTGATTTCAAGATTTGAGACGGACGAGGAATTTTTTCACCATTATGTTCGACATGGTCGAAAGGAAGGAAGAATTTCTCGATTTGCTGAAAATGAAAATGCTAATATCCAAATACCTGTCCAGGAAAAATGGAAGTCTATATTTTCTACCTCTGAATTTCTTGCGTGGTGCGGGGATGAGCTCGACGCTCTACCAACATCCCGGGAAGAGGCGCTGGAGGTTTTTTGCGCAGAGGGGATTGAAAACCTTTGGCCGATTAATTTCGAATACGCCTTTGACGTCCAATTCGTACGCGACAATGGCATTTTACCCGATCATGTACATAAGTCCGACGCGGATTTGTATAGGGCCTGGCTGACAGAAGGGTTTCCTGCGGGCGCTGCGCCCAACGAGCGAATTTTTCTCCTTTCCTATCTCGGGGGGCTGCCTTTCCCCCTTTCTTTCGATTGGCAGACTTTTGTCAAAAGATCGGGCTTGTCGCTAAAGACAACCCGAAGCCAGGCTTTGGTTGCTCTATTTAACCAGGCCGCGCGCAAGATCATCCGCAACGTCGATCTTATGGGGCAAGACGCAGTTTGGCTGCTGGATTGCATCGGCCGCCGTGCGCTGGCCCATGGAGAGCATCGCAAGGCGATCGCCTTGTTCGAGCAATCCATAGCGATCGCACCTGCGGCCGAGGCGCTGTGCCTTTTAGGCGATTCGCATCGTGAACTCGGCGGAACGGGCGAAGCCGCGGAAGCCTATACCGCTGCGATGAAAATCGGTCGGGCTCCAATCTGGGCTTTTCTCCATGCCGTTTCGATCCATGCGTCTCGCAAGGAGTTTTCCGAGGCTTTTGACGTCCTGCGCAAAGCGCATCTCCTCTGGCGGCAGAAGGTGGAATTCGGTCGCAAACTTCACGAGGTCGTCCAGCTCTATTTCGACCATCAGAGCGCGCGAGCCCATGCGCTCTACCGCGAAACCACAGAGCAGGACTCTGGCCTTGTTCAAAGGGAAGCTGTCGATGCGCTTCTCATCGACACATTAGATGAAATCCGGGCACTTTACTCGGAATTGGAGAGCCTTCCCGCGCCAACAGGAGGAAATCCGGAAGGCTATGTGGCCATCCTCGCCAATGACGATTTGCGGCAGTGTACCCACTACCGCATTGAGCAAAAGGCTCTGCAGTTCAAAAGCGCCGGCATACCGGTCAAGATATTCTCCCATTCCGATGTTCAGGATTTTGTCGACAGCCTGGTCGGCGCGAGAGCTGCGATTTTTTACCGTGTTGCCGCTCTTCCGGTGATCCTGCGCGCCATTCTGCATGCGAACAGCATGGACCTCGATACCTATTATGAAATCGACGATCTGATTTTTGATGCCAGCTGCTATCCTGATCCTTTCTCTTCCTTTGAAGGTCAGGTTTCCGCAACCGAATATGCTGGGCTACAATTTGGTGTCCCGCTGTTCCGTTATGCCATGTCGATGTGCAAGGGCAGCATTGCCTCGACTCCCGCTCTGGCAGAACGGATGCAGGCGGTCACGGTTACCGATGCCAATATCCTCATCCGCAACGGCCTTGACGAACGCAGCAATGCCGCCGTCACCATGGGTGCCTATCCGATCCGACATTCAAGCGGGCGGGTGCGCATCTTCTATGGATCGGGCACGAAAGCTCATAATGCCGACTTCAATCGATTGGTTGCGCCGGCGCTTCTGGATCTCATGCAGCGTCACGCGCATGTTGACCTGGTAATCGTGGGGCATCTCAAACTGAAGCCGGAACTGAACGTTTTGGGCGACCGGATTACCACTTATTCGTTCATTCCTGACGTCACCGCTTATTGGTCGGTGCTCGCCAGCTGTGACATCAATCTTGCCGTGCTGGAGCCCGGCATCGTCGCCGACTGTAAGAGTGAGATCAAATGGCTGGAAGCGGCGGTGCTGCAGATTCCTTCTATCGTAAGTGGAACGAGAACCTATAGGGAAGTTATAGAGAATGGCGTTGATGGGCTCCTCGTAGATTCCCCAACGGAGTGGCATGCTGCTCTGCAGAAACTGATAACCGACCCGGAATTTCGCACAAAGGTCGGGGCGCAGGCTCGTCAGAAGGCTTTGCGAGCATATGATCTTGAAGTGGGGGCGAAGGCCCTTGAAACAGGATTTGGCGATCTTGGTCGGCATAAGCTTGCTACCCGCAACGGCCGTCTCCGTGTTCTCATCTGCAATGTATTCTTTGCCCCCCAGAGCTATGGCGGTGCGACCAGGGTTGTGGAGGAAAATGTTCGGGACTTCAAAAAACAATACCCGGATTTAGAAATCGGCGTCTTCTGTTCGGAGGATGGTGCTACTCCGCCGGGCCGTCTCGCCATGGATTCAGAAGGCGGCACTCCAGTTTATCGCCTCTCAACGCCGCAGGAAGTCCATATGGATTGGAGGCCGTTCAACGAGGATCATGCGGAGCCATTTGAAAGGGTCCTGGATCATTTCAAACCCGATATCATACATTTTCACTGCATCCAGCGGCTGACAGCGACGATCGTCGAGGTGGCCTTGCGTCGCAAAATTCCTTACCTCGTCACCCTGCATGATGCTTGGTGGATATCCGACAATCAGTTTCTTGTGGACGAGGATGGCCTGCTGCAACTGCCGAGCACCGATGTCCTGACCGGCGCTGCCGGCGGCCGCGATCCTCTCCAATCTGTTACCCGACGCCAGCGTCTTGCATCGCTGCTTCAGAATTCAGAGGCAAATTTGAGCGTTTCTGTTCCTTTTGCCCAAATCTATTCTGAAGCCGGCATCACTGGTCTGCAGGTGGTTGAGAATGACGCCCCTGTTTTTGCAAAAGTAGAGCGTTTACTCCGGCAAGACGGCCGCGTAGCCCTGGGGCATGTAGGTGGCCGGTCTGCACATAAGGGTGCTTCGCTTATCGAAGCCACTTTGCGTCGCGGGAGTTACCGTAACCTGCACCTGACGATGATCGACGGCACATTGGGGGGCGGTCAGTCTATCGATACGATCTGGGGTACAACCCCGGTGACGCTGATGGCGCCCTTTCCGCAATCACAAGTCGGGACGCTTTATGGCCAACTCGATGTGCTGCTCGCGCCATCGACTTGGCCGGAGAGCTTTGGCCTTGTCACGAGGGAAGCCCTTGGCAGCGGTTTGTGGGTGGTAGCCTCGAACTTGGGCGCTATAGGCCAAGAGATCGAAGATGGCTGCAACGGCTATGTCATCGATGTTGCGACAACTCGAGATCTAATTAAAGTCTTAGAAAATATTGATAAAGACCCAATGAAGTATAAAGAAAATTTGCGAGTTCAACAAATTCATCACCATAATAATAGAAAGCAGTTCGAGATATTGCATGATATATATTATAGATATAAACAATAGTAATTATTTTTATTATGATGTAATTATCTATAATAATCAACCACGGGGCGTTCGCCAACGACGATATGCCGACGTTGATGACTTTTAGCCGTCTGAAGCCTATTGTGGGTAGCCGTATGACGCAATAAGCCTGATTCGATAGATATAGAACTATTGACGAGTAAGTGGCCTTCGTGGGAGTAGGATAGGGTAAGCTTCGGAACGGACGCGATAAATTGACAGAATATCACGGTTACCTGGATCGATTTTCTATTTTGGGAAATTGCATCGTTGCCGAAGGCTGGGCTAATGAAGCCAATCCCGCAGTTTTCTACAACGGCATGAATCTGGATGCGGTTTGGAAGCCCATTCAGACGCCTCATCTTGAAAATACGTTTGGTCCCGAAGCAAAAAATTGGGGCTTCTCACTTTGTGCACTGTTGCCTACGCCAAATGTCGATCATGGCGGATTTACTTTTCGGTTCAGCAAGGGAAAGACTATGGATAACCCATGTGCTTTCTTTGAAGCGCCAAGTGACATGGGCTTTCACGACCTACGCAACGGGTTCATCGCTTTGGTAAATCAGCAAGGGGGGCGAATGCTTGAGATCGGATCGCGTGATCGCTCTGGCTCGAGCTATCGGAACTGGTTTTCTGATATATCTGAATGGGTCGGACTGGATGTTATGGCTGGCCCTGGCGTGGATGTGGTAGGCGATGCCCACCATCTTTCCCGGCATGTGTCTGGCACCTTCGACTTCGCATTTTCAATGGCGGTGTTCGAGCATTTGTTGATGCCGTGGAAGGTAGCGATCGAGATGAGCCATGTGTTGAAGCCAGGCGGCAAAGCGCTGATCATATCGCACGCAGGATGGCCTCTCCATGAAGAGCCTTGGGACTTTTGGAGGTTTTCACGACAGGCTTGGTCCGGCATTTTCAATGAGCATACCGGGTTCAAAGTCATAGATGCACAGTATCAATATCCCGCGCGCATAGCCCCGGATTACATAGCTGGTCCCGATATGGCGAGCATGAGCCAAGGGGTTACCTACCTGCTAAGTGGATGCCTTGTAGAGAAGATCTGCGAAGCAAAGGTAGAATGGGACGCCGAGGCGTCGGAAATTTACAATTTGCAATATTCCTACGCCTAAAAACCACGAGCAAAAGCTCGACGACATGGCCAATTTTAAAAGCGACTCTCCGGTTGAGCGTGCTTGTGCAGGGGGGGGACGGGTTGTGCCATGATGCTCGTTGGGATTGCGGCGACGGGTGCTGCTGTCAAATACGCTGGTTTCTTGCGCACCGGCTACATACCGTTCGTCCTCGGCAGATGGGAGCGAAGCCTTGGTCAAGGCCCACTGGCATACTGGCGCTCTAGGTCGTGAACTCATAAATTTTTGCAGCGCTTAATTTGCAGCTGCGGTTAGGTCGACCGTAGGCATTCGGTGAAGACCGCGGGCTACTGGTGATCGCGTTTATGCTCGCCGAGCAGATCGCGAAGGCACTCGATGCCGTCTTCGGACAGGGCCAGCACCGCATGCTCTTCGACGCCGTAAACCCAGATAACGCCGTCTTCGGTGTCCATTTGCTCGGTGAGCTCGTGGAGCAGGTCCTCGCTTTCCTCCCATTCTTGGGCGACTTTCGCGAGGGTTGTCACTGCGTAGACCTTGTTCCGCTGCATCAGGCTGCCAGGTCCTCTACCGGAGCCCTCTGATGATCGGCTTTCCAGTTCCAGGGAAGCAGTTCATGGAGACGGTTCTGAGGGATGTCGGCGATGCGGCTGAGCACATCGGCAAGCCAAGCCTGCGGATCGATGTCGTTGAGCTTCGCCGTGCCAATGAGGCTCAGCATGAAGGCCGTGCGCTGACCTCCGCGGTCCGAACCGGCGAAGAGCCATGATTTTCTGCCCAGGGCTATGCCTCGAAGCGCCCGTTCCGCCGCGTTGTTCGTCAGACAGATGCGGCCATCATCGAGGAACGCGGCGAAGGCTGGCCATGCCTTGAGCATGTAATCCATGGCCTCGGCCACATCGCTGTTCTTCGATAGCTTGGACCGGTTGTCGCGCATCCATTCTTCCAGATCGGCAACCCGCGGTGCGCTGAGTTCCTGTCGAAGGGCGTGGCGCTCCTGGGCCGGTCTGCCGTTGATGGCGCGCTCAATGTCAAAGATCGCGTCGATACGGCGGACCGCCTCCACTGCCAGCGGCGAGATAACGGCCTTTTTGCGGCGCTTTTTGAGCTGCGCGGCGATATCGGCCAGCTCGAAGAAATAACGGCGCGCATGGCTCCAGCACAGGGCGCGGGTTAGCGGCGCCGGCAGGCGGTCGGCATGGAACAACGCATTGTAGCCGGCATATGCGTCAGCCTGAAGGATGCCTCTCCAACTGCGCAGATGTCCCACGGGATGCTCGCCCCGCCGGTCCCGGGAATAATGGAAGATCGCTGCGGGCGGTGCCGGTCCGCCAAAAGGTCGATCATCCCGAACATAGGTCCAGATCCGGCCCGTATCGGTCTTGGTCTTGGCCAGCACTGGCACCGTCGTATCGTCGCCATGCAATCGCTCGGCGGCAAGGACATGCGCCTCGATCAGCAGATAGAGCGGCATCAGCGCGGCGGTGCAGGTGCCGACCTGATCGGCCAGAGTGGAAAGGCTCAGGTCCACGCCTTCCCGGGCATAGCGATCACGCTGGCGGTTAAGCGGTTGATGCGCACCGAACTTCTCGAACAGCAGCATCGCAAGGAAGCTGGGACCGAAGAGCCCGCGGGGCGTCACATGGAACGGCGCCGGCGGTTGTGTGATCTTCTCACAATCCCGGCAGGAGAACTTCTCCCGCACGGTCTGAACCACCTTCCACTGTCGCGGCACGACCTCAAGCGTCTCGGTGATATCCTCACCCAGCTTGCACAGCCGTTCCGAGCCGCAGCAGGGGCAGGCATCGGGCGCGGCGATGACGACGCGCTCGCGCGGCAGATGCTCGGGCAAGGCCTTGCGGGCGGGCCGCTTGCGCTCGAACGGTGCTACGTTGGTCTTCGCCGCTGCCAGGGCAGCCAGGAACTCATCTTCGCTGGCAGCGGTCTCGCACTCCTCGAAGGTCAGTTCCATCTGGTCGAGCAGATGGCGCGTGCGCTCGGAGCGCTGGCCAAAAAGGGTGCGGCGCATCTTCTCGTTCTGCAGTTCGAGAAGGGCGTTACGGGCTTCCAGGTCGGCGTTGATGGCCTTGATGCGGGCGACTTCAGCGGCGACAGCCTCGGCAGCGGCAAGCCGCTCGCGAAGGCTGTCGATCTCTGCTTGTGCCTCGTTCCCCATGGCCAATAGCATAGCCAAAAAGCACCGGAATCTCTAGCCTTTTAGGTCATGCTGGGGCTTTATCCGGCCAATGTCGGGCGCCATGTGGCCTGCGGATTACGCCAGTCGATCGCCTCCAACATGCAGGCCATCTGCGAGGGGGAGATGGCAATCACGCCGTCCACGGCCGAAGGCCAGATGTACTTCCCGCGCTCGAGACGCTTGGCATAAAGCGACATGCCGACACCATCATGCCAGATGATCTTGCAGAGGTCGCCGCGGCGTCCCCTGAAAATGTAGAGATCCCCGGCGAAGGGATCACGTCCGAAACTCTGCTGCACCTGCAGGGCCAGGCTGCGCATGCCGCGCCGCATGTCTGTGTGCCCCGTTGCAATCCATATCCGAACGCCGGAGGGGACTGGGATCACGGCTTGACCGACCGCAGCACTGCCGACACCAACCCCGGCGAGGCGCCAGCAGGAATACGCACGATCGCCCGCTCGAACTCCACGATGATCGCCGATCCGCTCACTGGCATCGGATCGGGCTGCACCTGCACTTCTGCAAAGCCTTGGGCTGCCTGCCCCATCTGCCGCCGCCATCTGTAGATCTGGTTCGGCCGCAGATCGGCACGGCGGGCAATCTCCGCCACGTTCGCACCGGGCGCCGAAACCGCCGCGACCAGTTCGCGCTTCTGCTGGTCGGTCCATACCCGCCGCCGCTCCGGCCCCGAAATTACCGTGATCTGACTCATCGCACCGTCCTTAGTATCGGTGCAAACACCGGCGCTTGCACCGGTGCCATGTCAAAATATCAGCCGATCACCGCAAGGCGGCCCTCACCGGAGCGATACGGTCGACCTTCACTGCGTGAGTTTGAATGGGGGTGAGCAGGAACACCGCCGCGCTTGCTAGGCCGACGATCCCCCAAGTGTACCGACGGGCACGAAGATCGATGACGGCCTTGGCTATGCAGCAATTGGGGTTCGATCTGACTACACATCGACGGAATTGCGTCGATTTGCGCGACGAAGTGAAGACGCGGATCGGGTTCGTCGTCTGCTTGCTGTTGCGCTGATCCTGGATGGCGGAAGCCGGAGCGAAGCGGCGAAGGTTGCCGGCGTGATGCTGCAAATTGTGCGCGACTGGGTTATGCGGTTCAACGAAGGCGGCCCCGATGGCCTGGTCACGCGCAAGGCGCCGGGACGGGGCTCTACCCTGAACGATGAGCAGCGCAGTCGGTTAGCAGCGGTTGTCGAGGCAGGACCGATCCCTGCGGCGCAGGGCGTGGTGCGCTGGCGACTTGCCGATCTGGCGCAGTGGATCCGGGATGAGTTCGCGCTCTCCGTCACGCGCCACACACTCGGGCGCGAGCTGCGCGGGATGGGCTATCGCAAGCTCTCGGCGCGCCCCCGCCATCGTAGCCAGATGCCTGACGACATTCCCGATTTTAAAAAAGCTTTGCCTCCCGTCTGGCGCAGATCAGGCGGAGGCTCCCAATAGGGCCGCCGATAGAGCTGTGGTGGCAGGACGAATCCCGCGTCGTTCAGCAGACCAAACTCACCCGGCGGTGGGCCAGACGCGGCACCCGCCCCTCGGCACCCAAGGATCAACGGCGGTCCTCGGCATGGCTGTTCGGTGCGATCCGCCCGCGGAAGGCAAGGCCGCCGCCGTCGTCATGCCCAGATGCAACAGCGAGGCGATGAGCATGCATCTCCAGGAGATCGCTTTCCACATCGCACCGGACGCGCATGCCGTCCTGCTACTCGATCAGGCCGGATGGCACGGATCAGCCGAGTTGGTCGTGCCTCCCAACATCACCCTGTTGCCGCTGCCACCCCGGTGCCCCGAACTCAACCCGGTCGAGAACGTGTGGCAGTTCATGCGAACTGGCTGTCGAACCGCATCTTCAAATCCTACGACGACATCGTCGAACACTGCTGCTTCGCTTGGAACCAGCTCGTCCATGGGCTCATGGGTTTTGATCAATGCACCTTGGTATTAGGGCTATAGGGTGGCAGCAAGCGCAGCGCTGCCCCTGCCGTCTCGATGCTTCAACTTGTAGATTGTCGCCGGGCTCAGACCATGCTCGCGGCAGACCTCGGCACTTGAGCGGGCCGATCACTGTCTAAGAAGGCTTATATGGAACAAACATCGTGTCATGCCCGGACACATGTTCGAATATCGGACGATATCCCTTATTTGACATCAAATCTATTATGTCGCTTCTATGAAATTTCGTTTCGATAGTCGCGAACTTAAAATTATGCTTAGAGAAATCGAAACTATCCAAAATAGACACCTCTGCTCCCTCCACATCTATAGATATAAAATCTATAACTTTAGGAGCTTTGTGAACTCTTAGAAGGTCATTTAGTGAAATCGTTTCAACTTCATATATATTTTTTGGCGTGTGATTTTCTTTGTCTTCAGCCAAAATGCTAGATTCGGCGAGATGTTCATCTCTTTCATATTCTGCAAATTGTACCTTCTCACCGGAGATAGACCATACGCATCTTGTATCGACTTTACAAGACCGATTATTCTTGACAGTGTTCCTCCAATGCATCGCTGGCTCAGCCAAGATGCCTCTCCAATTAAAATATTTTTCGAGAATGAAGGTGTTGCTTATAAATTTGCCGTCACATGCACCGAACTCAACAAAAAAACCGCGATTTTTTCCTCGATTTATTAGCAAACAGAAGATGTCTTGATAAAATTGAGAAGAGGTTATAGGTATGCAATCTATTATTCTCTTTAAAGATATTCCATCAATATTATCGCACTCCCTGCCGATTACAGAAAGTATTTCAAACAATCGCTCTCGCTGTGCGATAAGCTGCCGTACCGAATACGCGTGCCCCTCCGATTCATCAGCTAACTCGATCAACTTGGACATCTCTGTTGCAAGGTTTCTCATAGTTTTTATGATATCGGTCATGCGCTTCGCTCTCCCCAGGGCATCCTTTTTCCCTCTCGATCTGTGAACATGGCAATTCTGAACATGGTGTATCTCATTGAACTGGTTAATGCTTGACAGGACAGGCCCTCTTCTGGAGCAGCCTGATCCTGAGAAGGCGGCGTCGGAATAGCCGAGGATGCTATGGAGTGTCTTGGGAGACGTTTGTTGTCAATGACAGGCCAATGCGCCTTCCCTTGCTTGCCTATAAGCGCATCGGATTGTACAGGATTATAGCTTCTGCGTTTAACAGGCTATCTTGTGTCGGGCCTTACATCAGCCTAGGTGCGGCTCCTGATTTTGCGTGTTGTTGGAGGCCTGCGTGTCGATGAAGTGGACGCTGGAAAGCTGGCGGGAGCATAAGGGCATTCAGATGCCCGTCTATCGTGACGCGGAGGCGCTCGCCGCCGTGGAGGCGCAGCTCAGCCAGTTTCCCCCGCTCGTCTTTGCCGGCGAAGCGCGCAACCTGAAGCACGACCTCGCCAAGGTCACCAATGGTGAGGCTTTCCTGCTGCAGGGCGGCGATTGTGCCGAAAGCTTCGCGGAGTTCCACCCGAACAACATCCGCGACACCTTCCGCGTGCTGCTCCAGATGGCGGTGGTCCTTACATTCGCGTCCAAGCTGCCGATCGTGAAGGTCGGCCGCATGGCAGGCCAATTCGCCAAGCCGCGCTCGGCCGACACCGAAACGATCGGCGGCGTGGAACTGCCCAGCTATCGCGGCGACAATGTCAACGACATTGCCTTCACGCCCGAAGCGCGCGAGCCTGACGCGCAGCGCATGGTCCGGGCCTACAACCAGTCAGCCGCGACGCTGAACCTGGTGCGCGCTTTCTCGACCGGCGGTTACGCCAGCCTGGATCGGGTGCATGGCTGGATGCTCGATTTCATGGGCCGCAGCCCTTGGGCCGCGAAGTTCGAAGCCATGGCGGATCAGATCGGCCAGGCGCTCGACTTCATGCGCGCCTGCGGTCTGTCGCCCGAAACCGTGCCGCAGCTCGGCGGAACCAGCTTCTACACCAGCCATGAAGCGCTGCTGCTTCCCTATGAGCAGGCGCTGACCCGGCAGGATTCGCTGACTGGCGACTGGTATGACACGTCCGCGCACATGCTTTGGATCGGCGACCGCACGCGGTTCGAAGGCTCGGCGCATATCGAGTATCTGCGCGGCATTGGCAATCCGATCGGCATGAAGTGCGGCCCGAGCCTTGAGCCCGACGCCCTCATCCGACTGCTCGACATCTTGAACCCCTCGCGCGAGGCGGGCCGCATCACGCTCATCACGCGCTATGGTCATGACAAGATCGAGGCGGGCCTGCCCAAGCTGGTCCGCGCGGTGCTGCGCGAAGGCCATCCGGTGGTCTGGTCCTGCGACCCCATGCACGGCAATGTCATCAAGGCGGCCAATGGCTACAAGACCCGCCCGTTCGACCGCATCCTGGCCGAAGTGCGCGGCTTCTTCGCCGTGCACCGCGCCGAGGGCAGCTTCGGCGGCGGCATCCATGCCGAAATGACCGGCCAGAATGTGACGGAATGCACCGGCGGCGCCATCGCCATCACCGATGAGGGCCTAGCCGACCGCTACCACACCCATTGTGACCCGCGCCTCAACGCGGCGCAGAGCCTCGAACTCGCCTTCCTGCTTGCGGAAATGCTGAACGAGGAACTGAAGGAACGCCGCGTCGCGGCTTAGTTAGCATGTGACCGGCACCTAGGACTTGAGGATGTTGAGGGCATATACCGTTTGCCAAAAAGGCGATGATGGATATCCACAATACTCCTGTTCGAAAGCAGACTACGTAAAACAGGTAAATCTCGTGCAGCGCGCTCAGTTTTCCTGATCGCAGTTTTGGTCTCGGTATTTTCATCATCATAGGAAAAGAGCGCGGCAGACGAGAGCGCGTTTCCGCTACTGGTATAAAAAATTTAGCATTGGACCGCGAAGCGCCGTCTTTCAAATGTAACGCTGGATCCCGGAAGGTCAAATAGATGAACGCTCGGCTGAAATTTCTGGTTTCTGGACCCGGCTTGATCGGAAAGACACACGCTAAGCTCATTGCGGCGCGGCCAGATTGCAAATTGTCGGCGATAGTCGCCCCCCCACAGCCGGAAAACAAGGCATTTGCTGCTTCCTTGGGTTCGGTTTTATTCCCCGATATTGAAAGCGCAATGGCCGCCAATGACTTCGATGGCGTGATTGTCAGTTCTCCTAACAAATTCCATTTTAATCAAGCTGCTGCGTGTATCGAACGCGGCGTGCCAGTATTAGTTGAAAAGCCGATTACTGAAAATACTAGTACGGCGCTCCAGTTGGTGGAAATGGCTGAACGGAAAGGCACACCTGTATTGGTAGGCCATCATCGCACGCATAGTCCTCTACTCGAAGTGGTAGAGGATTTCCTAAATTCGCCTTCATTCGGTCAACCGGTTGCACTGCAGGGATCGGCGCTGTTTTATAAGCCCAAGCATTATTTTGAGGATGGCAGCTGGCGGGCTCTTCTTGGTGGCGGGCCCATATTGATTAATATGATCCACGAAATTGGATTGATGCGTTTCTTCTATGGTGAGATCGACAGTGTTTTCGCTACCGCTTCCCACTTCACTCGTTGTTTTGAAGTCGAAGATACTGTCGCTATTACAATTCAATTCGTAAACGGTGCTCTTGGTACCTTCTTGCTTTCCGATGTAGCGGCAAGCAACCGAAGCTGGGAGATGACCAGTGGAGAAAATCCCGCATACCCTTACTTCCCTACAAATGATTGTTATCATTTCGCTGGAACAAACGGATCTTTAGATTTTCCAAGCATGGCTGTGCGCTGTTATGGCGCTGACACGGACCCATCATGGTGGCACCCCTTTGAGCAAGGCAAACTGGAAGTTCAACGGGCTGATCCATTGGAACGCCAGATTTCCCATTTTGTGGATGTCATTCGAGGCCGTGCCAAACCGCTGGTTTCGGCAAGGGACGGCTATCGCAACATGCAAGTTGTTGAGGCCATTAGGCATTCAATAGAAAACCGGACGGTCGCGAAAATCGACCATGTGTCAATTTAACGTCGGGGATTCCAAAATGAAAGTCCTCCTTCTGGATGCGGCGTTCGCAGCTGCGCCCATCTATAATTATCTGATCGGGGCAGGGCACGAGGTCTGGGTTATGGGCAACAGAGCCAGCGACCTCCTAGCGCGCAGGGCAGGAAGCCGATGGATTGAGCAGGACTATAGCGATGCCCAAGCGGTCGCACGGCATATTGAGATGCTGGGGATTGGGGCAGTAGTGCCCGGTTGCACCGATGTTTCCATAGAAACTTGCTTGAAGCTGCACATCGGATCAGAATTCCGAGATTCTCCCGAAACTGATGCAGCTTTAGGAAATAAAGCTCTTTTTCGAGCCTTGTGCGAAAAATTGGATCTATCGTCCCCTCGTACGGTCGATCACGCAGCGTTTCCGAGAGCGGGCAAGTTCATTTGCAAACCGATCGATGCCTTTAGCGGTCGAGGCATCACTGTTTTCGATGGCCAAGACGCTGCCGCATTGGACGATGCCCTCTCGCTTGCCCGCGCGGCCAGCCCTACTGGGGCGGCAATCATTGAAACATTCGCCTCAGGGCAACTCTATAGTTGTAGCTCATTCATCAAGAATCAAATGCCGTCTGATACCTTCTTCGTTCGTGAAGGAACGTCGGCTCATCCCTTCGCGGTAGATACAAGCTATGTTAGCTACGATCTACCTGCTTCTTGTATAGAGAAAATAGGGGGCGATATTGAGAAGCTTTGCAGAGCCCTTAATCTAAAGGATGGCTTGCTTCACGTTCAGTTTATATTGTGCGACGAAATGCCGATGATTGTTGAGGTCACGCGCCGCTGCCCAGGCGATCTTTACCCCTTGCTGATCGAATTCAGTACCGGCTTTGAATATGCGGCCTGCTACGCGGCGGCATTCCTTGGAAGTGAGCACGGAGCCTCCGTGCAAACCCGACGCCACATTCTTCGACATACTGTCACGGCCGACCAAGATTCTTATTTCGAAGGCCTTATGTTCACCGATGACGTTCCGATCACTGCCTTCTACCCCCTTGCTTGCATGGGTGACGCCTTAAAGGAACGGCAAGGGAATCGCGCAGGCATTCTATTTTGCGAAGAGTCGAGTGAAGACCTATTAACATCCTTATACAACCACTTCCTGAATAGAGAGAGCTACAAGGTGGCGACACAGTTCAAATAAAGATGATAAATTTAGGTCAATAGCATTTGCTAGAGTTTATTGGCATTCTAAAGATTGAGGATTAACTGTGTCAAGACCTCTGTATGTCACGCGTCCACTACTGCCCGACCTGGCTTCTGTTCAGTCTATGCTCGCGGAGATCTGGAAGACGGGCATCCTTACCAACGGCGGACCGATGCATGAGAAGCTGGAACGGGAGATGGAGGCCTATCTTTCCGTGCCCAATGCCATGTTGTTTAACAACGGCACCATCGCTTTGCTCGTCGCTTTGAAGATGATGGACCTCCCCCCCGGCAGTGAAGTTATCACCACACCGCTAACATTTGCTGCGACCGCTCATGCGATCGCATGGAATGGCTTGGTGCCGGTCTTCGCCGACGTTGATCCTGACACTCTAACTATTGACCCTGCGTCCATAGAAAAGGCTGTCACGCGTAAGACCTCAGCTATTTTGGCTGTTCACGTATATGGCACCATATGTGATGTTATTGGCATTCAGGCTGTTGCTGATCGATATGACCTGCGCGTTATATACGACGCTGCGCACGTTTTTGGCGCAACGATGCATGGCCGCTCGATCGGGTCATTCGGAGATGCCTCAGTATTTTCTTTTCATGCCACGAAGCTGTTTAACACGTTGGAAGGTGGCCTTATAACGACACCTCGGCAGGAAGACCGGCAGGTTATATATAATTTGCGGAATTTCGGTATTAAAAGCGAAGAGGAAGTCGTTTCCATTGGTATCAATGGAAAAATGAATGAGGTTCAAGCCGCGATTGGCCTGTTAAATATTCCCCTTGTAGAGGAGGAACGCCGACGTAGGTCGATTCTTCGGGAAAAATATTTTAGTATTTTTCGAAGCATTCCTGGAATAACGTTACCTATTAAACAGAAGGGAGTGATCAACTCTGAACAATATTTTCATATCGTGATTGATCCGGCAGCTTTCGGTAAATCGCGCGATGAAATTTACGATAATCTCAAGAAACGTGGAATTTTTGCTCGGAAATATTTTCATCCTATTTGCACTGACTTTGAGCCCTATAAGGATTTTCCGATTTTCTCTTCTCTCGAACGCCCGTGGGCCGAAATAGTGAAGTCCCAAGTGCTATGCTTGCCTTTTCATAGCGGCGTCGAAGATGAGGATATTCTTGATATTGCAGAGGAGTTTGGCTTATCCGTAGCCGAAGTCGCGCAACACTAGAGTATCCGTGATGATCAAGCTGGAGATTGCGTCCAGCATCGATCGGCTTTGAGCAGGGCATTCGCGGTGACGACGAGCTTTCGCATGACGGCGGTGATGGCGATCTTGGCGGGCTTCCGAGCAGTAACGAGCTGCTGATATTTTGCCTTGAGATCGGGATTGTACCGGGCGGCGACGAGGGCCGGCATATAGAGAGCCAGCGCGGTGCGATCGCGCACGAGGCCGTCTCGGGCATTGATGAGCTCCGCCATCTGCGCCTGCTGTGCGCTTCGAGCGGGTCTGACCGGCGGCTGCAAGGTGGCCGCCATACGGGCCAGCAACATGGCATCGATGCGATCGGTCTTGGCCAGAGTGCCAGTCGCCTGGGCGAAGCGCCGGGCGCGCTCCGGGTTGAGCTTCACGCAGGGCCAGTCGGCCAGAGCCGCCTCCAGCGCCCGATGGTAGGTTGCGGTTGCCTCATAGGCGATCCGCTCGACCGGCCATTGTCGCAGCCAGGCGATCAGCGCCTTGTGGCCCTTGGCGGTGTTGGCGAACTGGCGCTCGGCGCCGGCAGGGTGGACATGGCAGTCGAGGCTCGCTTTGGAGATGTCGATGCCGATCGTCTGTGGTAGATTGTCGCTCATCTTTTCCGCTGTCCCATGCTTGTCATCCGGGTCCAAAACCCCGGTATCCGTTCGGGCCCGATGGAAAAGAAAGGGGCGATCCTACTCTAACCCGGTCCCACAACGACCGGCGCTTTCACGATCCGTCCCCTTCCGCCCGGGCCGGGGTGGCCACCCCGGCCCGGGCAATCCAGCATGACCCAAACGGACCGCAATGTCATAAGACAAGCGGTTTTCGACCGTTTTGAATCGATGAGGGATTTCCCTCGGGTCTGATTTGTGATTCAGAATCTGTGCTGGTGAAGGAGGCCGGCATGGATGGGTCACCCTCTCTCGATGGATTTGCGCACGCGGCTTCTGGCGGCGATTGATGGCGGACTGAGTTGCCGAGGAGCGGCGGCGCGCTTTGGGGTTGCGCCATCGACAGCCATTCGCTGGCAGGCGCAGCGTCTGGAAACCGGCGGCTTCGGTCCCAAGCCGCAAGGCGGCGACATGCGATCCCGCCGAGTGGAGGAGCGAGCGGCCGACATTTTGGCGTTGTGGGAGGCGCGCAAGGACATCTCGCTCGAAGAACTGCGCATTGCCTTGGCCGAAGCGGGCCTGACGGTGTCGGTTGCCGGACTGCACCGCTTCTTCGCGCGGCGGGGCATGACGCGCAAAAAAAGAGACTGGGATGCCATCGAGCAAGACCGCCCCGACGTCCTGAGGCAGCGCCACTACTGGTTCGAGAACCAGGTCGATCTGGAGCCGGAACGCCTGGTGTTTATCGACGAGACGTGGACCGCCACCAACATGACCCGCAGCCACGGCCGTTGTGCCAGAGGCGAGCGGTTGCGGATGGGATACCCACATGGCCGAGGCGATGCTCGACAACGTGGTGCTGAAGGATCTGGCATCAAAAAATGTATGACCCGCCCTGTCCCTGCAAGGGCTGATTGGTGGTGACGGTGCCAGTCTGCACAAATGTATCCGGCCTCTCGCGAATGGACCGCTGTTGCGGCCAGGCCTTGATGAGATCCGCACGTGTCGTTCCCGAATAAATGGTCCGGACTGCCCGCTTTTTTGACGGGGCTTACGACGCGCTGGTCAACTGTTTCGTCATCACGCTCTCGAACCTTGCAGTCTGTCGGCGGCTTGGATCAGCTGAAAGCTGGATCGCTCCGCGCGTAGCTGGCGCCAGGCTTGGTCAGGACCACCCAGAGAATGCGAGCGATCTTGGCCGCCAGCGCGACAGTGACCTTGTTCTTGTGCATGCGGCTTTCCAAACCGTTCAGCCACGGCCCGAGGCGGTCGCGGCTACGGTCGAAATGGGTGACGCAGGATCGCGCACCGTGGATCAGCATACGCCGCAGATATTTGTTTCCGCGCTTGCTGATGCCCAGCAGCTTTGTCTTGCCGCCCGTCGAATACTCGCGCGGGACCAAACCCAGCCAAGCGGCCAGATCGCGCGCCTTCCGGAACTGCCGGCCGGTTCCGGCTGCGGCCAGCAACGCGGTCGCGGCGAGTGGCCCGACGCCGGGAATGGTCATCAGCCGCCGCGCGGTATCACTACGGGCCGCAATGGCCTCGATCTCGCGGTTCATCGTCGCTATCCGCTGCTCCAGTTCGGTCAGTTCCCCGAAAATCTCGGTCAGAATGCACCGCATGGCGGCGGACAGCTCGTTGGCATCGTCTGCGAGTATCTTCGGCATATCGGCCCTGAACTTTCCAGCGCCTTGGTGGATAGCAATGCCGTATTCCAGGCAGAAAGCGCGCATCTGGCTGATCAATCGCGTCCGGTGCGCGATCATCCGGTCTCGGACGCGATGAAGTGCTTGAAGGTCGATTTGCTCCCAGAGTGTGAGCGGGAAGACAGGGCGGGTCATCTCATTAATGGTGTCGCCCGGCGCTAAGCGGGATGCCGTTGCCCATGCCCGTGAGCATCACGGGCTGAGCGAGCGTCGGGCGTGCAATCCGTGGGCGTGAGCCGGCGGGTGATCCGGTATCGGTCCTTGCGGCTGGACGACGGTCCGCTGCGGCAGCGGCTGCGCGAGCTGGCGGCGGAGCGCCGCCGGTTCGGCTATCGGCGCCTAGTATGCTGGCGCGGGAAGGCATGAGCCCCAACGACAAGAAGCTGCTGCGGATATATCGCGAGGAGAACCTGCGGGTTCGCCGCCGCGGCGGACGCAAGCGGGCCCTGGGCACGCGGGCACCGATGGTGCTGCTGGACGGGCCGAACCAGCGCTGGTCGCTGGACTTCGTTTCCGACGCCCTGACGTGCAGCCGGGGTTCCGCATCCTGTGCGTGGTCGACGGTTACACGCGGGAATGCCTGGCGCTGGTGGCGGACACGTCGCTGTCGGGCATGCGGGTCGCCCGGGAGTTGACGCGGTTGATCGGGATGCGCGGCAAGCCGCACACTGTGGTCAGCGACAATGGCACCGAACTGACCTCATCGGCCATGCTGCGCTGGTCGCAGGAGCGGCGAGTCGAGTGGCATTATATCGCGCCGGGCAATGTATTTACGGACGGTTTTCCGGTCGATGCCGACCTGGCGGGCGATAGCCGCCACCTTGAGGCCTTGGCGATGTAAATCCAGGATCATTATCAGATCTCCAAGCTTCTTCATCGTGGCGTGCCTCCCGTAGGAGGATCATGCCCGATTTTTCGCTTTGGCCCTTGTCCGGGGCTCGCCCCGGACAAGGGCCAATCAGAAGAAGTGGGGAATTTTCAAATGTCCGTTCTGGGGTATTTTACTCCGCCATCAACAGCTCGGCTGCAAAGCCCCCGTTTTGAAGTCCTCCATCGCAGATTCATTCTGCGCATGGTGACGCGGGCGCGCTGTCAGTTTGACATAGCCCAGCTTCTTCAACTCCCGTCCCACGGTCGTCTCGGTCAAGGACACCCCGAACTCATCATGGAGCCAACGCGCCAGGTCGATCAACCGCCAGCGCACAACCCCATGGATCGCCGGGATCGGCCCGCTTTCAACGATGTCTGCGAGAGCCTGGCGCTGGGCATCATTCAATAAGGAGGGCTTGCCCGGCGCCTTCCCGTCGAGGAGCCCGTCTGGACCACGGGCATTAAACCGCACGACCCAGTCCCGCACGATCTGCAACGTCACCCCGCTGATACGCGCCGCATCGCGGCGGCTCCCACCATAATAAATCTCCGCCAATGCCAGCAGCCGACGACCCTGGTTCGCGCTCTTCGTCGCGCGCGCCAGTAGCCTCAAACCCGCCGCGTCAAAGTCATCCCGCAATCCGATCGCTACACCCATGGACATGCCCTCCAACCGGCACCCATAGAGTCAGAGTTTCGTCGTTTTGGGAATCCCCCTCGTGAGTCAGTATCATGAGAGGCTGGTATTACGCTCCAGGCAGGATTTCATATTTCTTCTTCATAAGGTTTTCTATTCTAGCCACATAATCATCGAAATTATAGAGCTCATCCCATTTAGAACGTAGAGCAGTATTAAGCGCTGTGTATCGATTAGGGTCAGTTTCCAACCTGCGAATTGTGGGAACAATTTGATCGATCATTTCCCGATCAGTCGAAAAGAAGTTATCGAATTTCTTATAGGATTGATCAGGAAAAAATTCGTCGGTGTACAACGCCAAACCAATACCGCCTTGATAAATTGGTTGCGCTACATACCCGTCAAATCCCTCACCGAAAGAGACCGAAAAGCGGCATCGTGTAGCCAGATCCATGTACGTGTCAAACGTTATGTCACGAATTTCTATCAATTCATAATCGCCCATCTTATTTAGGCGCTCTAGAACCTCTTGCTTATAAGGCGCATCGTCCAAGGAGTAGATGATAATATCCTCCTTTTCTCCAAAATTCGATGCCGGATATTGTCTAAGGTCCGTATAAGCTGGCAAAAGTAAGCTGGGAAGATCGTAACGATCTGCCCATTCCTGTCCAAAAAAGGCATGGTGGGATATTGATTGCCCTATGCTGTCGCTGATACGCCTCAGGTCTCGGAACTTATCCGCCTCCGGCATCAACCTCGTATTTTGATTCAAGATGTTCACGTGCAGATGGTCGCGATATAAAAGATATCGTAACATTTCAGGCGACAAGTTTCGCACGAATTCCACGGTCGCATACTCAGGAATATGAATTTGAAGTTCAGACACCTCAGTGAACAACATCAGTTGCTCGAAACGCAGAATCGTTTCGCTATTTTGGAATGAGCTATTCCGTAGATAAGTCGATCCTTGCCGATTGGGGCGAGTCATAACCACTACATCATATCCATGCTTCCTACGCATTTTTCGGGCTTGATTGGCAATGGAAAACATGGAGTATATACCACCGCTCATAGCATCATGCTCGGGCACAACAAATACTGCGAGCTTGCGGGTATCAAGGATTTGCATTGGAACCATTAAATCTTGGGCTCGCTGCAAAACGAAATCCGGCTCTAATGAAGGCACATTCTTACCAGTCCTTCTCCAAATTTCATTGATTTTTTCGTCAAATAGACCAAGCGAACGCTGCTCTTTTTGCCCAACATTCGCATAATGCACCAGCGGATCGAGGCCGACGGCTTCCACTTCCGGATGTCGAAGATAATATTCGCGTACGCTGAACTCCGGATTTGGATTACGGAATTCACGTCGACCATGCAGGAGGTAATGCGTATACGGATCAACCTTCTGAAAATCTATGTCCTTATTCTTTTTAGAATAAAAATGATCATCAAAAAAGGACCGAGCGATCATAATAGGCTTGGTCATTATGGCATCAAATTTTGAGCCATATTTGAGAAATGCACTTTGCCCTTCACTTATACGTGCCTTCGTTCGGGCACGAACCCAATAAAAAGATTTATCTTCCTCGGTAAACTGAGAGTTTATTTCATTATTCTCTTCGGGCTGTTCGTATATTTTTGCATCACACAGAAAAACATAAGGCGCGAACTCACCGCCGCGCTGTCCCCGGCCTTCATAAGCAATAGACACTCGAGTTGATATGTTCCGTGAATTCGCCGGTGCCAGCAACGCTACTTTTTGATATTTATTTGTAGAAGTGCCGCCGAGAAAGTCAGGGTGGAACTCAACAAAGTGGCGCGTTGTCGCTCCGGTATCGAGATCTTCAAATTCTACATGAAGCGTTGCCTTGGCTCTATGAGTGGCGATGAAGGCTTCAAAGACAACTGGGTGAGAGGCATCCTGTACAATCAATGGTTCATTAAAAATGATTTGAAATGTAGGCTCAGCATAAAGCGCAATTTGAAGCGTGACAAGATCGGAGACGCACCAGTCGGTTAAATGATTTACTGAAATATTGCAGAATCCATCTTCCTGGAATATCTTTTCTTCTTTTGCGAGACTAAAGTTTAGGGGGTTTCCAAACAGCACATGCTTGTAATTTGATAATGTTACAGGCTCAAAAATGACCTCATCGACTTCCGTCACGAGGTACAAATCGGTCAGCTTTGGTCGATCAAAAAAACTGACATAGATTGTATCTTGTGACGTTACAACTGAACGCAAATTCTCAATTGAGTATCGGTGCATACTTATTTCCAGTTATAAATGTCTTTGTGGCACATGTTGAATAAATGATATTATTAAAGATCATTCACATGGCAATGAAAATCCAAAGCCATACGTGATCAAATAAGTATCTCTTCCTAAATCTGTTGCGACTTTGCGAACGGCCAATCCCCGCCTTGTTCAGACATCCGTTGGCCATAAATGCACTTTACCGCATTTCAACGTAAAAAATGATTTTGAATGGCCCTCCCCGACGAGAGGCTATCAAAAAGGGGACCTACTTGGACTGTCGTTCGCGTCGGCTCCGGTAGAGAACTAGGCCGTGGACTCATAAACGCGGAGCCCCAGGCGCATTGAGGCGAGTTGGACCATAGCGAGGAAGTTGCAGCGAGCTTGTCGTAACGAGTGGCGACGCGGCGGAAGTGCTTCAGCTTGGAGAAGAAGCGCTCGATCAGATTGCGCTCACGATAGAGCCGCTTACTGAAGCAGGGTATCCACTTCCGGTTGGATTTGACCGTGATGTTGGGTGTGGCGCCCGGTTCCTCCATCAAGGCGCGGATGCGGTCACCGTCATAGGCTTTGTCTGCCAGCACGATGGTGCGAGGGTCGAGGTGATCGAGCAGCGTATCAGCGACTTGTCCGTCATGCGCCTGTCCCGCCGTCAGGCCGAGCCGGATCGGGAGGCCGTGCGCGTCAACGACGGCGTGGATTTTGGTCGTGAGCCCGCCTCGGGAGGGACCGAGACAGTGATCTCGATCCCCCTTTTTGCCGTCGCGGCCTGTTGGTGAGCGCGAACGGAGGTGCTGTCGATCATCTGGATTTCGCCGTCGTGCGCGGCGGTGATAGGGTCCATCATCTTGTCCCAGACACCAGCTTTCCGCCATCGTACGAAGCGGCTGTAAGTCGCGCAGATATTCCACGATTTATCGATCCGGCCCGGGATTTGTGGTCGGAGGCGACATCATACTGGAACGGAGAGAATATTCATCGTGCGCTTAAGGTTGTAGGCGATGGCGGTGAGGTGGACTTGGACGGCGGCTTTGGCGAGGCCTCGCCATCGCATTCGGCGCAGGCCGTAGCATCGCTTTCATGTACCGAAGATCTTCTCGATGCGGGCGCGCACGCGATGGATTGGTTGATTCCATTCATTGAGCTTACGCAGTGTTTCAGCTTCGTCGCGGCACCCCATGCCGGTGGCGACGATCCGGGGAATACCGCCCTTTGCCAGCACGGCAGCACAAAAGTGATTGCCGCGATAGGCGCTGTCGGCAAACACCTCACCGGGTTTGTCGGGCGACCCTTAGGGACCAGCTTTGCCGTCATTGATATTTGCCGGTGTGATGAACAATTCTTCGACCGACGCGGTATCGGCATCGGCGCCCAGGTGGGCCTTGAAGCCGTGAACAGCCCGTTTTCTCTTGTGCTTCACCCAGCGCGCATCATCATCGCCTTCACTGGCCGAGGCAATGATGGTGGCATCGACCAGTGTACCGGTCTTGACCGTCACCGCTTTGGCCTTGAGCTGCATGGTCACGGTTTCAAACAGCGATCGGTCAAGTTGGTGCGCGATCAGCAGCCGACGGAACCTGACGAACGCAGTACGCTCTGGCGTCGCCTCGTTCGCGGAAAACCCACAGAAGCGGCGAAAAGAGGCCCGGTCGTCCAGGGCCTCACGCAGCTTCACATCGGACAGATCATACCAGATCGACAATAGAAGCGCTTTGAACATTGCCATGCGCGGGCTCACCTTTGGAGGCCGGATAAAGCGGATCGAGAAGAACCGCGACCGCGTGCCAATCAATCAGCGATACAAGCGTGTTCAGCGATGACGTCGTGCGCTCGGATCCTAAAAACCCAAACCGCTCCTGACCAATTGAACGCTGCGCCACGGCCGCTATCCTCCCTGGAAAGACCATAGAATCAGCAATCGACGCACCTGTCTACGCCCACCCGCGCACAGGTCTCATTATAACCGAACATCGGGATGGCCAGATCGATCGGCTTTGCCGCCTTGGGATCGGCGCCTTCCCTGACCTTGGCTTTGGTATATTTGATCGACCAGCGCGCATCGCGGTCTTTCTGTCGGGTTTTGGCGGGGCTCCAGTCCTGAGGGATCCGGCCTTCCTTGATCGCCGTCTTCTCCTCCTGAGTGTTCCGTTGCTTGGATGAGGAAATTCAGGGCCGATCAGACCGCAAGATCGGCCCACTTGCCTCGAACAACCCGGTAACTGCGAACCTGGCGCTCAACGTTTCCTACACGCCACCTCACAACCGGGTTCTTCGAGGTCTCCGACGGTGGAGCGGTGCATGGTGGAGGGACTGGTCGGCGGTGAAGGCTTTGCCGTCGATGCCAGTCTCATCGCGGCCGATGCCAATCGCCGGCGCGGGGTTCGCGGTGGTGAGCCGTTGCCGCGGGAGGCGATCAACCATGCCGTGAGGGAATATCGGGCCTTGCTTGACGATGCGGCGTTTGGCGCCGCGACGCCTGTCGTACCGACGTTCTTGTCGCCCGCCGGTCCTGCCGGGCGCTGCACCAGCGCCAAGGGCGGACAGGCCTTCTTCACCTGCTGCACCAATTACCTGATCGACCTGAAGAACACCGTCATCATGGATGTGGAAGCAAGTACGGCGGTACGTTAGGCTGAGTTGACTGCCGCACCGCGAATGATCGATCGTGTCCAGGACCGGTTCGAAATCTGGCCTGCGCGACTGGCGGCCGATACCGCCTACGGCTCGGCAGAAAACCTTGCATGGCTGGTGCACGAGAAAGGGATCGAGCCGCATACCCCGGTGTTCGACCACAGCAACCGGGCGCACCTGCAGCTTCACGCCCCCCGCCTTCCGCTTCGAGCATAAGCGCGGTGTCTATGTCTGTCCGGGAGGAAAAGATCTGAAGCGATATAACCGCAATTTCGCAGCAGCTCGTCCTGCCGTCGATCAGGATGGCTTCGTGCGATATCGCGCGTCCAAAGCCGATTGTGACGCTTGCGCGCTCAGCCGGACTGTTGTCCAAGCCAGCCTGTCCGAAAAATGCTGCGGTCAGTTCATGAAGGCGCCCGTGATCTAGCCCGCGATCTCGCGCTGACCGACGCCTATGTCACCTCACGCCGGGAACGAAAGAAAGTCGAGATGCTGTTCGCGCACCTCAAACGCATACTGAAGCTGGATCGTTTGCGCCTCCGTGGACCAAATGGGGCAAAAGACGAGTTCCTCCTTGCCGCCACCGCCCAGAACCTCCGCAAGATGGCTAGGCTTCTCCCGATGAAGGCTCAACCAGCACCGGGCTGAGATCCAAAGCGCCACTCATGCCGTTCCCGCTTCGATCCCCGCCTCCGGCAAAAACCGACTTTTTCAACACTATCGAACGGTTCTTGGCTGAAGGCGTGGATGGATTGCTGCGCGACAAGACCCGACCGTCAAGCATTGCTCCTGTTGATGCGGCTTCGTCGATAAAGCCGTGGCGCTGACGCTGGAACCCCCCCAGCCACGAAGCCACGGATTGGACGGTACGGGCGATGGCCAAAGTCGTTCGTATCGCGGCGTCACCGGTGGCGAAGATCTGGCACGATCATGGCCTGGCACCTCATCGGTGGGGTAACTTCAAGCTGTCCAACGACAAGGCTTCTCCCGAGAAGCTGCACGATGTCAGGGGCTCTATGTCTCGCCGCCCGCCCACGCCATCGCGCCGTCGGCCGAGAAAAGAGCCAAATCCAACATGCAGCGGCACCGGGAGTTCATCCGCTTCCCGAACGCTATGGAAGCCGAGAGGCCCGCCGATAAGCCATCCACGTCATCCTCGACAATCACGCGACCCACCAACAGCCCAAAGTCCGCGCTCGCCAGGCATCGGCGTTGGACCTTCCACTTTGTCCCGACTTCCTGCTCTTGGCTCAATGCTGTCGAGGGCTTCGTTGCCAAGCTGACGCGGCGGCGGTAATGGCGCCCTTCATTCCGTAGTCGATCTGCAGGCGGCCATCCACCGCTTCATCAAGGAGCACAACGAGGCGCCGCGCCCCTTCGTCTGGAAGGTCGATCTAGACGAAATTATAGCCGCTGTGAGGCGCGGGTACCAAGTGTGGGAATCCCCAGAATCTGCAAATACGGCTCACGCCAGCGTTCCAGATCTTCTGGCCAGTCCTCGTCCATCTCCAGCCATCATCAAAGCTGGCTTTCCCGTCGCCGATCCACGGGAAAGGGAATTCCCAAAATTACTCTTCTGCCAAAGTAGTGCCGATCAAAGGTTAGAGTAGATATTCACCGCCAAATCCACGTCCTCGTAAATTATGGCTTCTCCCTTGTTTATTATAACAGCTTTGTTGCACATACCCTTGACAAATTCTGGACTATGTGAGGCCAGAATGATGGATCTGTCTTTTCTCTTATCGAACATTTCCGCGTGGCATTTGCGCTGAAAGCTCTGGTCGCCGACCAAGATAATTTCATCGATCAGATAACAGTCAAACTCAATGGCGAGTGATAACGCAAAAGCTAAGCGCGCGCGCATGCCGGAAGAGTATGTCTTGACTGGCATGTTCAATTGCTTGCCGAGTTCAGTGAAATCCTCGACGAATCGCCGAAGGTCTGCATATTCGCGCTGGTAGATGCGCGCAATGAACCGAGCATTGTCCAGGCCGGTCAAGCTGCCTTGAAAGCCTCCAGCGAAACCCAGTGGCCAAGATACGGACATGTTGCGGATGATCTTGCCTGAGGTAGGCATTTCGACCCCCCCGATCAATTTGATCAACGTGCTTTTGCCGGCCCCATTTCGGCCGAGAAGGCCAATCCGATCACCCCGGTCAATACAAAGATTGACCCCGTTTAGAACCCGCTTATGCCCACCGCCGTGGGAATATGATTTTGTGATGTCGCTGCAAATAATCATTCGACGGTCAGCTTACGGCGAACGCGACGGCAGAGGATGAGACCGGCCAAGGTGGCGATGATCGAGCAAATGATAGGATTCCAGATATTATAATAGGCCGTCACCTGATCACCCCAAATCCCCTTTCGCATCATCTCCATGCCGTTCACGAAAGGAGAGAGAAGCAGAAATTCCCTAGCGCCGGGAGTTACCCAGGACACCATGTAGAACAGTCCGGAAAAAGGGATCATGACATAAGTCGTGACGGGAATGAACTTTTCCATAGCCTCAGAGACTTCCGAAAGTGGAGCGATGATGAGGCATAAGGAAAAGCAGAAAAGGGAATAGAGTAACCAGCCCGCAATGAGGAGGCCGATGTCTGAGGGAATAGGAAACTCGCCAAAACCGACCAGAACGACAGCCATGAAAAGATAAGCCATCATGCCACCGAGTAGCTCGATGATAAATCGCGACAGGATGAAATCGACGATCTTGATCTGGCGGTGATAGAGCAGGCTCTGATTGACTGTGAAGACGGCTACGCTGCGCGATACGCCATGTCGGAACAATGTGATCGGGATATAGCCCGTGGCCACGAATGCAATCACGCCCACCCCATGTTCGGTGGGGCCGTGCGTGAAATGCCAGACCAGTCCGACCAGCCCGGCGAACAGCAGTGGTTCGGCCATGATCCAGAGGAAGCCGATATTTTCGCGCCCGAAGCGGGTTATCAGTTCGCGGATCATCAAGGCGTGAATGATGCGAACCTGCACGGCCCAGCTGTTGCGCAATCGATGTAAGCTCCCTTTCGCCATCCTTAATCTTCTGGCGCATGCTCAAGAACGCCGATCATGAACATCCAAGTGATGAAATACAGGCAAAGGGATGCGGCGAACACGACCAGGATGTTGAGGAAGCGCTTGGGCAGCAACGGCGTGTCGGGCGTGTTGGGATCGACCACACGCTCGAGATAGAATTGCTGGCGCAGCGCTTCGGCGCGCGCTTGGACCAGGGCAACGTTGGCTGCAGTTAGGCTTTCGGTCGCAAATTTCTCCTCCACCAGCAGATCTTCATAACCGCCCATCTTCGAAGCGATGCCGCTTCCACTGCCGACAACACGGCTGGTCTGGGACGCGATCTGCACAGAAATCGCGCTGATGCGGTTGCGTAATGCCGGGATGGAAGGGTTGTTGGGGGTAAGGCGCTGCATCAGGTCCAGCTGCGCCTGTAGCGCAGCCCGCTCCGCGATCATAGTATTGGCGATTTCTAGCACACCGCCAGCCTGCTTCGTCGGATCGATCAGCGCCTGGGCATTACGATATTGCGCCAACGCGATCCGGGCATTCCTGGCCCGCTGAGCCGCGAGCTCGACTTGCTTTTGCGCCTCGGCAATGCCCTTGCTTTGCGCGCGGCTGTTGAGGCGGTTGACCAGCCCTTCGCTCAGATCCAGCAACTGCCGGTTGATGACATAGGCATCCTGCGGGGCGAATGCCTCGACCTTGATGATCGCGGTACCCGCTTCGGCGTCCAAGCGCGCATCGACCCGCTTGCCATAATATTTGAACAGGCTTTCAAAGCTATTGTCGGCAAATGGCTGGGGAAAGCGGCTCAGGAAATCGGCCTGCGGGGTCGAGAATTTGTCGCGAATATGGACCGTCTTCTCCAGCGCCTTGAGAGCATCGCGAGAGCGGACATAGGTCAGCACCTCGTTCGTCTGCTCCTGCCCGCCCGACAGGCCAGTAGTCTGCACCAGATTGGCCAGTGTAGACATTTGCGAGCGCTTCTGGTCCGGGCTCTTGATGACGAAGCGGGATTCCGAGACATAGACGTCGGACGCGATCAGGCCGTAATAAAGCGCCGCCAGAAGGGTGGGCAGCGCCACCATCATCAGGAACCACCGACGTTTCTTGAGCCAATGGACTAGGGCGGAATGCTGAACGGGTGCCTCGGCCTCGATCGGGAACGATGGATTGACGTTCATAAATATCTTCGCAGCGCTTTGAGAGAACCAAACCAGCCTTGCGCTAGGCCAACATGGAGCGCGGCGCAAGGCCAAGCGCATCTTTTGGATGCAATTGCGAGAGGAACTATTGTCCATTGCTGAATCCCGATGCTAAGGCGTCGGCCAATCGAAGCCGCAAGCCTCCGAGTTCATTAGCGATGCAAGTGAAGAATAGCGTTTATCTAGCCCTGCTCGCCGGACTAGCGGGGTGCGCCACGCTGCCGTCCAGCGGGCCTACCGGAGGGCAGATCGAAAAATCGGCTGCCGTTCCCAAGGATGGTTCGTCCCCGATCCGGGTGGTTCCGATCCACACGATCGCGGATGTGCCAGGGGTCGGTGCGATAACGACGAGCTTGTTGCCCGAGCTGGCGCCGCCTCCCACCGACATGATCGGTCCGGGGGACGTGCTGGACATCAATATCTACGAAGCGGGGGTCACCCTCTTCTCTGGCGCTGGCGGTGGTGGCGGGGGACTGAGCCAGATTGTCGCCAATCCCGGCGTACAGGTGCAAAAGCTGCCGCCGACGCGGGTCGACGATTTGGGCGACATCACCATCCCTTATGCCGGAACGCTGCATGTGGCGGGGATTACGACTGGTGAGGTCGAAGCGATGATCCGCAATTCGCTGGCGCGGTTGTCGCAGAACCCGCAGGTGATCGTCACGCTGAACCAGGCCATCACCAATTCGATCATCGTCGGGGGTGAGGTGGCCAGGCCAGGCCGCCTCGTCCTCCAGACGAACCGGGAAACCCTGTCCGACGTGATCGCGCTCGCCGGCGGCTATCGCGGTAACGCCAAAGATCTGCTGCTGCGGATTGTCCGGGGTGAGCGAAGTGTCGACGTTCGCGTCAATGATCTTGTCGACAATCCCAGGCTGGATGTGCGGGCCTATCCCGGCGATCGGCTGATGCTGATTAATAATCCCCGTACCTATTCCGTGCTAGGAGCTCCGGGGCGGGTGGAGCAGGTGCCGTTCAGCCGTTCGTCGGTTTCCCTGGCCGAGGCGGTCGCTACCGCCGGTGGCGTCAATCCTGGAATCGGCAATCCCGCGGCAATCTTTGTGTTCCGTTATGTCCGCGATGAGCAGGGCAATGAGGTGCCGCGGGTTTATCATCTCAATATGATGAAAACCGGTTCCTATTTCCTCGCGCAGCGCTTCGCCATGCAGGACAAGGACGTGCTTTACATCGGCAATGCTGCGGCCAATCAGCCCAGCAAACTCATTCAGCTGATCAGCCAATTGTTTTCTCCGATCTTGACGGTGACAAGCGCGGTGCAGACTGTACAGAACAGTAACTGAACCTCCTGAGGGGCGACCTGGCCGTCGGCCGCTCTCTCTGTTTGGAAGTGGGAAGATGGAGATAGAGTTCTTCGACATCGTCGGCATCAAGTTGCTCACCCCCCGTCATATCGGGGATGAGCGGGGCTATTTCGCAGAAATTTTTCGGGCCGATCTGTTCGCTCAGTATTGCCGCGATCTCAGCTTCGTCCAGGACAATGAATCGCTAAGCGTCCGTCAAGGCACCATTCGCGGGCTGCATTTCCAAAGCGAGCCGCACGCCCAGGGCAAGCTCGTCCGCTGCACCGCGGGCGCCCTTTTCGATGTCGTAGTGGATATTCGCCAGGGCTCCCCCACCCATGGGCAATGGTTGGCCGAGACGCTCACCCCTGACAATGGCAAGCAGCTTTGGATTCCGCCGGGTTTTGCCCACGGCTTCTGCACGCTCGCGCCTGATACGGTCATCTGCTACAAGGTGACCGACTATTACAGCGCTGAGTGCGACAAGGGGCTGCGCTGGGACGATCCGGCGATTGGCATCGACTGGCCCCAGATCGCTGATCCCGACACATTGTCGCCGAAGGACCGGCAGCAACCGCTGCTGGTGGATCTCCCCGCTTATTTCACCTGGAGCGAATAACCTCATGCGCGTGATCGTCACCGGCGGCGCCGGCTTTATCGGGTCGGCCCTCGTCCGCTATTTGGTGCTGGAAAAGGGCTATGAGGTTCTGACCATCGACGCTCTGACCTATGCGGGTTGCGAGGCTTCACTCAAGACGGTCGAGGGCAAAGCCAATCACCGTTTCCTCAGGGCCGATATCTGCGACCGCGCGGCGATGGACCAGGCAATCACCGGCTTCTGGCCCGATCGCATCATGCACCTGGCGGCCGAAAGCCATGTCGATCGCTCGATCACCGGCGCGGCCGACTTCATCCAGACCAATGTCGTGGGCACCTTCACCCTGCTGGAGGCGGCACGTGGCTACTGGAACGGACTTGAAGGTGCGGCTAAGGAGGCTTTTCGCTTCCTCCACGTCTCGACCGACGAGGTTTACGGCTCGCTGGGCGATGAAGGGTTGTTCGAGGAGAGCACGCCCTACGACCCGAGCTCGCCCTATTCGGCGTCCAAGGCCGCATCGGATCACCTCGCCAAAGCCTGGCAGCGCACTTATGGATTGCCGGTGGTCGTGTCGAACTGCTCTAACAATTACGGCCCCTATCACTTCCCCGAAAAGCTGATCCCGCTCACCATCCTGAACGCGCTCGCGGGCCGTGCGCTGCCGGTCTATGGCAAGGGTGAGAATGTGCGCGACTGGCTCTATGTCGACGATCATGCACGCGCGCTCGACCTCATCATCGAGCGCGGGGTGCCCGGCGGAACCTATAATGTCGGTGGACGTAACGAACGGCGCAACATCGACGTTGTGCGGCGGATCTGCGCCGTGCTGGACGAGCTGGTTCCCGCCGACGCCCCCCGCGAGGGGCTGATCGAGTTCGTTACCGACCGCCCGGGCCATGACGCGCGATATGCGATCGACGCGGCCAGGCTGGAGACGGAACTTGGCTGGCGTGCGCAGGAGAATTTCGACAGCGGCATCGAGAAGACGGTGCGCTGGTATCTTGAAAATGAATGGTGGTGGAAGCCGTTGCGCGACCGTTATGACGGCCAGAGGCTGGGTCTGAGTGCTGCGCTTGCCGGAGTGGCTGCGTGAGGATTGCCGTCACCGGCAAGGCTGGGCAGGTCGTCACCAGCTTGGTCGAGCGTGGAAGCGCGGCCGGGCATGAGGTGATTGCGCTGGGCCGGCCTGAGATGGACTTGGCCGATCCGACTTCGATTGCCCGCGCGTTCGAGGAGGCGGCACCCGATGCCATCGTCTCGGCGGCGGCTTATACTGCAGTTGACAAGGCGGAGAGCGAAAGGGACCTCGCCCACGCCGTGAACGGCCGCGGCGCCGGCGCAGTAGCGGAGGCCGCGAGGGCGCTGGGCGTGCCGCTGATCCATATCTCGACCGACTATGTCTTCGACGGCAGGCTCGATCGGCCCTACGTCGAGAGCGATCCGACCGGACCGACGGGCGTTTATGGCGGGTCCAAGCTGGCGGGAGAGCAGGCGGTGCTGACTGCCCATGGCGGCAATAGCGCGGTGCTGCGCGTGGCGTGGGTCTATAGCCCGTTCGGCGCGAATTTCGTGAAGACCATGCTGCGCCAGGCCGGTGACAGGGACGAGGTGTCCGTCTTAGCCGATCAGCTGGGCAATCCCACCAGCGCGCTCGATATTGCCGATGGCATCATCCGGGTTGCTACCAATTTGGTATCCGATAGCTATCCTGAGCTGCGCGGGGTCTTCCACATGACCGCCAGCGGCGAGGGCACCTGGGCCGACTTTGCCGAGGCGATCTTCGCCGCCTCCGCCGCGCGGGGTGGACCTTCGGCGCGGGTCAAGCGGATCACCACCGCCGACTATCCGACGCTGGCCACCCGGCCACCCAATAGCCGTCTCGATTGCGGCCTGATCGCAAGGGTGCATGGCGTGGCCTTGCCCGACTGGCGCGGGTCGTTGGAAACTGTGCTAGCCCGGCTGCAACCGGCAGCGGCCCACTGACCCACCTAAAAGGAACGACGCATGAAGGGTATCATCCTCGCCGGTGGCAGCGGCACCCGCCTTTACCCGATGACGCTGGCGACCTCGAAGCAGCTGATGTCGGTCTATGACAAGCCGATGATCTATTACCCGCTGAGCACGCTGATGCTGGCGGGTATCCGCGAGGTGCTGATTATCTCCACCCCGCGCGACCTGCCCGCATTCCAGGCGCTGCTGGGCGATGGGTCGCAGTGGGGCATGCAGTTCGAATTCGCCGAGCAGCCGAGCCCCGACGGGCTCGCGCAGGCCTATATCATCGGCGCCGATTTCGTGGCGGGGCAGCAGTCGGCATTGATTTTGGGTGACAATATCTATTATGGCCATGGCCTGCCCGAACTGCTCGCCAGCGCATCGTCGCGAAAGCAAGGCGCGAGTGTCTTCGCTTACCATGTGACCGACCCCGAGCGGTATGGCGTGGTGAGCTTCGATGAGTCCAAAAGGGCCATCAGCATCGAGGAGAAGCCAGCGCGGCCCAAGTCCAATTGCGCAGTCACCGGGCTTTATTTCTACGACGAGCAGGTGGTGGACATCGCCGCCAATCTGGAGCCGTCCGCTCGTGGTGAGCTGGAGATTACCGACGTCAATCGCGTCTATCTGGAGCGCGGGCAGCTCAACGTGGAGATCATGGGGCGCGGCTTCGCCTGGCTGGATACCGGCACGCCCGACAGCCTGCTCGATGCGGCGGAGTTCGTGCGCGTTCTCGAAAAGCGGCAGGGCTTTAAGATCGCCAGCCCCGAAGAAATCGCTTTCCGACAAGGCTTTATTGGAGTCGCGGAACTGGAGCTCGCGATCGGCAAGCTGGGCAAGTCGGATTATGGCCGCTACCTGCAAGGGATATTAGTGGACGTTTGAGTAGAGCGTGGGCAGCACCGCCCGCCTCAGGCAGCTCCTCGAACGAGTCGAAATATGCATCTTTACCCCCTCAGCTGTCGGCAGGCATAGCTCGGCATCGCAGAACTATAGCCCTCCAAGCAACCGAATTCGGCGAACTCCCTTCTACGCCCCAGCTTTTCAGCAGGTAGAGCTGGTGGATGATGGAGAACAGCTCACGGATCAGTAGGGTTCGCAATTGAAGTCTGTTGAACCCGGCGCGGCGGTCCTGTTGGTCTGCGGGCAATGTTGCTCGACAAACCGGCAATGGGCATAGGTAGTCGCCAGCTAGAGTGCATAATCGGCAAAGATCGGCACGGCGTTGACGTCGGGCGTTGCCGTGATCCAGAGCAGGGGATCCCCGAACCGGTTTGCCCGGCGGCCGTTGACAATGCGGTGCAGCCCTCGGGCCAGTAGAGGCCGATCGCATCGGCTACCCGGCGCGGGAGCGATCCCCGGATTTCCCTTTCGGGCGGCGCGGCCAGGCTGCGCGCGGTGGCCGGGACCGTCAGATGCAAGGTCGCCAGCGTGGTGCTCGGCAGACTGGGCTTTGTCGGGCGCGCCAAGATGCGCAATTCACCCAAAATTTCCTCAGGATATCAGCGGTGATCGCCCAGCCAGGCTTTCACGCGCACCGGTCCGCGCCCTCTGCATTCCTGCTCTCAGATGGGGTGAAAACACATTGTCCGGTATTCACCAAACCGGCAGCAGGCCAGTCTCTCGATAGGCAGGTCTCATACCAGCGCGCGCTCTCCGTTCTGGACGGTGAGCGCGACAGCCCTGGCGGTCACCGTGCCGTCGATCCGCAGATTGACATGCGTGCTGTTGAGCCGGATCGCGGACAGGCCTGTTACGGTGACGGTCGCACCCTGGGCGATGATCGTCGGGAAGTCAGAGGTGACGGTGAGCGGGGCGTTGTCGCCGGTGCAGGTGACGATGCCGCTAGCGCTCGTGCAGGCGGCCTGCGCGGATGAAGCCATGGCCGGCGCGGCAAAGACGCTCACGCTACCGAGCAGCGCCCACTTGGACGCGCCATTTCGAATGTTCACCTTGTACTTTATAGCCCCGCAGCCGGCGTACACGGAAGACCCTAGAAGCTTTGATTAATTAAGTCGGAGAAACAACTTTATGAGAGATGGAAGTGCTTTTCTTTGAATTGCTGCCAAGGCATCACTGTGACGTGCCGGTTCGCACTTGAAGACTAACTTGTTAAGGCGCGAAATTGATTTATGGCGCTGCTGGCGGCGCATGATATGGTCCGCCCATGACGCCGATCGAACGCGCCGCCAGGGCAATGTATAATGCTGTTAAGCCGGAATGGGACTGGAACGATCCAGATGCAGAACTCTTGCGGCGCATGTATAGAGAAAACGCTCGGGCCGCCATCGCTGCCCTTCGCGAACCGGACGACCTCATGGTCCAGGCAGGCGCTGAGATCGTCCGACATATTGGAGCGGCGGAATCAGACGAAGCCTTCCTGAACGATGCGGCGAACACTTGGCGATTGATGATCGATGCTGCGGTAGCTGAAAGGGAATGCTGATCTCGCAACGCGGCTGGCTGCGCTTTCAGCCGATATTACATTTGGGATGCGGAACCCGCCTAAAACTCGGTGATGTTAGGCTTGCACCGAGGGGCGGTGCTCAGCTCAACCTGTTGATGGACTCACGCATGTGATCCACGCTGACGCTGGAATAGCGCTGGACCATGCGCAGAGACTTCCAGCCGCCCATGTTCATGATTGTGATGAGGTCGATCCCCGCCATGACGCAGTGAGACGCCCAGTGATGGCGCCAGTCATGGACGGTAAAATCCTCGATCCCAGCGCGCTTGCAGGCGGTCGCATGCTGGTTCTTGATCGGGTTGCCGCCGGGTATGTTAGACCTGCGCGTGTCAGAATAAGGTTTGCCAAAGCGGTTGAGGAAGACGTGGCCCTGTGTCGGCTGTCCGCGCTTTTCCCAGATCGGCCGAAGGATGTCGAACACGCGAGAATGCATAGGCACAGACTTGATGACGGCGTTCTTGCTGTGATTGAGCCGGATCGATCTTTCCTTCATGTCGACCCCTTCGACGCCCCAAGGTATCTGCAAGGCTGTCTGGATACGCGGACCCTGAAACGCCAGCATGATGATAATGGGCTGGATATGAGGTGAATAGGCTGCGATCAGCCGATCGCGGTCTTTCTTGCTGAGGAAGCACACTCGCTCATTGTTGAACGGGATGGCCTTGATCCGCAGGGGCGGGAGGTCGTGCAGATCGTAATTGACATTGATCGCTGCCTGGAACACCGCGCGGTAGCGATCCTGACCACCCGGGTCATGGCCGGTGAGGTAAGCGCGGCGAAAATGCTCCCAAGCCTGCTTGGGTTCGCGCAAACTGAAGTCTCCGATCAGGCTGTTAAGTTTCCCGATGCGCAGGACGTCGGACGCGCAGGGGGGCTTTGCCTTTGTTAGATAGCTGGAAAAGGCATCGGCAATGGTGCCCTGCGCGACGATCGCGGCAGGACCGAACATCAGCTGTTCGCGCAGATTCGTCTCATGTTCCGCCCTCAGGTGCGACGCAGCATTTGCGTCACTCGTTCTTGAACTGAATTCTTTGACGACGATCTGCCTATCGCCGAGCGAGACAGTGCCTCGGATATAGTAAATGCGGTTCTTCCCGCGGGCTCGCATGGAGAGCATGTGATTTTTTCCAATAGCAGTTGGTACTGTTCCTCCGTCGCGCGAATCTGTCCGCACGCATGAACATAGGGCACGCCATGTTTCTTGAAGATCCGGCGCATCCATTTCGTCGGCTCGCTACTAGTCATGCTGAACCTAGCGAGGATGTCACGCGGAGTGAGAAGTGGCTTTAAACCAGCGGCAGCGCATCCATGACTCTGCGGTTGCCCTCCATTAGCATCACAGGCTGTGAATGGAGTGCGAGCACCCGAAGCGGGTGACTTTTGCTTTGGGCCCAAACGGTGTTTAGATGACACCATGGAGCGAGCTCCTGTACCTGTGGCGGCATTCGCGTAAAATCGGGATTGCCTGCGTTCGGTCGCTAAAAAGATTGATCTGCGACCGGGCTTCCTTGATCAGGCATTGCGCTTTGGCCATGCCTCGCTCAGGCGGAGACATTCCGTCGAACATCATCCAGTAAACGCGCCCAGGCATTTGTATGGAATTCCTGCGCCGCCTCCAATCAGGCATGGTCGGCCGACTGCCCGATTGCATGAAGATCGATAGGCGGGTGCGGAAGATCATCATCGATCGTCCTTCCCTCCCACGGAAGGATCCCATCCAAGCCACTTTCGAAAGTGGCTTAGCGAGAGGATCAATATGCCGCTCGCGACAATGTGTGCGGATAGTTATTAGGTCGGGGGCCTTCCGTGATCGCTCGGAAACCCATTTTGCCACCATCGCAAAAGACTGGCTGAACGAACCTGCCAGATCGGACCGGCCAAAGCTGATTTGGCCGCGATGACTACAAGCAGAACCGCCAAAATAAGAGGTGGTGGCAAGGCGCTGGAGATGCCCTCGAATTTCTTCGTTAAGCTTGATCACGACAGACATAAGAAACCCTTTTTAAGGGCCTGCCCGCCAAAGCTTTGATATCATAGCAACACCGCGATCACCGGGAAAGAGCGCTGAGAGAGTGGCTGAAAGTTTTTTAGGATCGCGATGCCGTCCCCTTGCGATCGAACCGATAGGAAGAGGCCATTTTCGGTGGTTGCGTGGTTTTTGACACCTAAAGTTACCGCAAGGTCAAGTTCGGCCGTGCCAAGGAGCGGCGCATCATGGCCGACGGTCTCCACGATCCGGGTGTCTGGCTGATGGGATGCGGAGCGCTGCGGCAGGCAGCGCGAAGATTGTGGCTGCGGACAGCGCGCGGGACGCGATGGCGTCTGTTTGATGTCTGATCGGCCTCCGGCGCGGCGGGGGTGGGCGTCGCTGCCCTCTAGTCCCACCGCGGCGAGCCGCAAGTCGGGGCTTCGCCCCAACTCCTCCACTGCGTTGCGGCCCTGCAAGCCACCCCATTGCCCAAGCGCAATGGGGACCCCGGGGGTGCTGCCCGCCTCATGTCGGTGGGACTGCCGGTCCGCTCCTGCCGCCCACCCCCGCCGTTCCGGCGGCCGGTGCGATGCGGGAAGGAGAAAGGAAATGGGGTATCAGGATAAGGGACGGACCGGCGCCACCCTCTATAGTGAGGTGACGGATCGGATCATCGCGCAGATCGAGGAAGGCACCTTGCCTTGGGTGCGGCCATGGGATGATGGCAGGGCGGCATTGGGTCTGCCCCGCAATGCCGGGACGGGAAGGCGTTACTCGGGGATCAATGTGCTGATCCTGTGGAGCCGCTTGTTCGAGGAAGGTTACGGGTCGCAGCGCTGGCTGACCTATGCCCAAGCGCAGGCCATGGGCGGCAATGTCCGCAAGGGGGAGCGGGGCACTACCGTCTGCTATGCGGATCGGTTCACCCCCAAGGAGGGCGACACCGTTCCGAGCGGCCCGGATGGCGAGCCGCGACAGATTGCCTTCTTGAAGCGCTTCACCGTCTTCAACATCGACCAGTGCGATGGATTGGGCGAACGGGCCACGGCCGCCGTCACCACATGGAATGAGGCGCTGACCCTTCCCATTGCGCAAACGCTGATCGAGGCGACGGGGGCGGACATACGGGTCGGCGGCGGGGAGGCCTATTACGCCCCGCAGGATGACTATATTCGCGTGCCCCGGCCCGAACATTTCCATGAGCCGATCAATTGGTTTCGCACAGCGCTCCACGAGCTGGGGCATTGGACCGGGCATCGTTCACGGCTGGATCGGCTCCCCGATACCGGCTTTGGCAGTCCAGCCTATGCGCGGGAGGAACTGATAGCCGAATTGGCCAGCGCCTTCCTCTGCGCGGAATTGGGCATCGTGCCGACTGTCCGTCATGCCGACTATCTGGGCGCATGGCTTTCCGTTCTGCGGGAGGACAGCAAGGCGATCTTTCGCGCCGCCAGTCAGGCCAGCAAGGCCGCCGACTATCTCCTCGCCTTCGGGCAAGGGGAAGAGCAGCAGGAGGAAGCGGCATGACCCACGATCCCCATGCCGCAGCGCGGCAGCGCTATCGCGCGGCGCTGGCCGGGCTTCCTGCTATCCCCCGCATCGTCTTCCTGCTGCACAGCCTCGATTGCCTGAATTATGAGCAGATCGCCTTCCGCATCGGAGAGGATGTGGGCGCGGTGGAACGGCATTTTGCCACCGCGCTCAAACATTTGGTGCGGGAGATAGACGGGCCTTCGCAATGATACGCCATTTTGGCGATAGTCTCCCGGCCGCGCCCGTTCATCTTCATTTGGTGGACGGGCGCTGTTTGGGTAGGAGGGGGGCGATGCGCACCGACCTCGACCATCTTCCTCCTGCCAAGCAGCGCGAACTTGAGCGCGTAGTGCAGATCATCTTCGAGGAATTCGGGGACGCCAACAATCTCGCCACCGGCAAGCGCAAGGCGGGCCGCATCCACAAGATCATCCTCTATGGCAGCTATGCGCGGGGCGGATGGGTGGACGAGCCGCACACCGCCAAGGGCTACAAGTCGGACTATGACCTGCTTATCATCGTCAACCAGAAGGAACTCACCGACCGGGTCCAATATTGGGAGAAGACCGACGAACGGCTGATGCGCGAACTGGCCATCACCCAGACCCTCAAGACCCCGGTGAACTTCATCGTCCACACCTTGCAGGAGGTGAATGACGGGCTGGCGCATGGGCGCTATTTCTTCATGGACGTCGCCGGGGAGGGGATCGCCCTCTATCAGGCCGACGCCAGCGAACTGCACAAGCCCCGGCCAAAAACGCCAGCGCAAGCGCTGGCCATGGCGAAGGAATATTTTGATGAGTGGTTTCCTTCGGCCGGAGGATTTCAGCGGAACGCCGGTTATGCTGTGCGAGACGGCGACAAGAAACTTGCCGCCTTCCTATATCATCAGGCCGCCGAACGGCTGTATCACGCGGTGCTATTGGTAACGACCTTTTACACCCCTCACGTCCACAATCTGGGCTTCCTCCGCACCCAAGCCGAGCGCCTCGATTTCCGCCTGTTCAACGTCTGGCCGCGCGACACGCGGGCCGAGCGGTCGATGTTCGAGAAGCTGAAGGACGCCTATGTGAAGGCGCGCTATTCCAAGCATTATACGATCAGTGAGGAAGAGCTGAGCTGGCTTGGAACCCAGGTCGAGGAGCTGGGCCGCGTCGTCCATATCGTCTGTAGCGAGAAGATCGCCGCCCTTGAGGCAGCCCTCTAGCCGGTGATGAAATTCTTGAGCGCTCGCAGGTCGCGGGTGATCCACTTCGCATCGCGGGCGAACATCTCATCATCCATGCCGGGCTGACGGAACAGCGTCAGCATCACCTCCGCCCCGTCGCCATTCTGGATGACGCGGAGGGGGACATGGATTTCCTGACCATCCCCCGTATCGACGAAATGATCCATCACCCCACAGTCGTTATGGGGGGTGAACCGGATCGAGATCGGTCCTTCCGGGCCATCGGCGAACCATTGGTCGCCCTCCTGTCGGAGGTCGGATTCGGCGAGGCCCGATGCCCATTTGGGGAAGACTTCGGGCCGCCAGATCGCTTCGTAGAGCGCCTGCCACTCGCGGTTGATCGATATACTGTAGGTGCGCGCGGGCAGCATGGCGCCGGTCCTCTTTCTGGTTCGAATGCCGACAGCGGTTAGCGCCGTTGGGCCGCGCTGTCACCGACCGGACCGAAGTGTTGCGCCCCAGAACTTGAAAGCGGACGCAGCGGCAAGCCGCTGCGAAGTGTCCGACGCACGGCCAAGGCCGAGTGTAATGCACCTTACGCACGGCTGCTGCGGAAAAATGTTTATATATTTCAGTAAGATATGACAAAATACAGGTATTCGCCGTTTCGGCTTGCGCGCATACACGTATTCCCGTCAGGCAACGATATCCGGCCTATCTTGTTGCGATATATGGATAATTCATCGAGAATACGCGTCTTCGCTGAGGCGAATACGCGTATTCCGCCAGATCGGCGAAAGTTGTTGGCGGAAGCGCCTTGTCGCCCGCTTTACGGCGCTCAGCGCCTGATGATATAAGCTCTTTCCTGGCGGACAGATCATTACGAAAGTAATTGTCATGCCGATTATCACCATACGTCTCGATGAAGAGCTTCACCGGCGCGTCAAAGGCCGGGCAGCCAACGCTCATCTTTCCATTTCAGACTTTCTTCGCCCCTTGCTGGAGGACGTCGCCTTCCCCGGCGGCCGTTACGCTTACACCGGCCAGGACGAACTTCTGGGCATCGCCATTCAGACCTATGCTCTGATCGTCGAGATCGCTTCGGTGCAGCCATCCCCCGTCCTCGTGGAGCGCGCGATTGCCAATGCCGGAACTCTGATGCGAGAAAGGGGGCTGATCGATCCCGCCGCCGAAACGCTCGCCGGGGTGCGGTCAGCCCTGTTCGGAAATCGGGAGGAAGATCGATGAGTATCTTCCGCAACGACACGCTGGGCTCCTGGACCAGAGGTGGTCAGGCGACCGTCCATAACGTCCGCATGACCACGCAGGTCTTCAAACAGACGACCCTTGCCGGTCTGGTTCTCTGGGTCATGCTGACCGTCTGGTTCGTGTATGAGGCGCTTCATGATTCTACTCGCACGCTGCTCGGCAAGATGCTGGAAGCGTGGATACAGCTTTACGTGGTCGGCAGTCCGGCCAGCCCCATCCTGTTCACGCCGCCAAGCGGGTTGAGCTATTGGACCAGGGCAGACGCTCTTCTTCGCTCCGGCATCGCGCGCAGTGCGCTCGATGAGTTGGAATATGGCTTCAAACTGGTGGGTGTCTGTACGGGGATTTTCGTCCTCGCCGCTCTTTTCCTGGCCTGGTATTATTTCACGGTTTCGGGGCGTGGGCTCGGCTCCAATCAGTTCATGCGCGGGGCGCGGTTCGCGTCGGTAAGGCAGTTGCGGCGGCGCCTGAAGGATTTGCCTAAGGGCAGTCTGAAGGTCGGCGGCATCGCAATTCCCGCCGCCTATGAACCCGAACATATCCTGCTCAGCGGTGCCCCCGGAACGGGGAAGACCAACATACTCCACGTCATGCTTGAAGGCATCCGCAAGGAGGGCAAGCGCGCGATCGTTTATGATACCGCCGGCAGCTTCGTCGAACGCTTCTATCGGCCGGGTAAGGACATCATCCTCAATCCTTTCGATTGCCGCTCCTCGCAATGGTCACCCTGGCTGGATGCGCCCATCGACTATCATTACGACCAGATCGCGGAGTCCGTTGTGCCGGATACCGGCAAGGATCCATTCTGGGCAAAGTCGGCGCGTGGCACGCTGGTCGCGGTCATGCGGACGCTGGTGCAGCACGACCGTATGCGTGTCTCCGCACTGCTCGACATCATCACCCGGTCCGGTCTCAAAATCCTGGCGCAGTTCGTCGAGAACACCGACGGCTCCGCCTTCATATCGCCGGAAGGCGAGCGCACTTCGGCCGGCATTCAGGCAGAGCTGGCTTCGGTATTGCGGGGGTTCCGCTATCTTGATGACACTGACGAGGGCGTTTCGATCCGCGAGTGGGTAAAGAATGAGGAGGATGACGCTTGGCTGTTCATCACCGTGAAGGCAGATCAGCTCCCGACCCTTCGCCCCCTCATCACCATGTGGCTCGACATCGCCATCAATGCGATCATGAGCATGACGCCCGACCAGCACAGGCGTCTCTACTGCGTCATCGATGAGCTGGCCACGTTGCAGCGCCTGCCGTCGCTTTCCGACTTCCTAGCCCGCGCCCGCAAATATGGCGGCTGTGGAATATTGGGATTCCAGTCCTACCCACAGCTTGAAGCCGTCTATGGCCGACAGGAGGCGGCGGCTCTGACCGGCTATTGCTCGACCTGGATCGCGCTGCGGGCCAACGACACCCAGACGGCGCGACACGTCTCCGACAATCTGGGGCAGGTGGAGCAGGTTGAGGCCAATGAAGGCATGTCGTACGGTGTCAACGACATGCGCGACGGGGTCAACCTCTCGCGCACGCAGGTTACGCGACCTCTCGTCCTGCCGACAGAGATTGTGAACCTCCCCAATCTCGCCGGCTACCTGCGGTTCGGACGCGATTTGCCGGTGATCCGCTTTGTCGATCGCTTCCATCCCGGCAAGGTCAGAGAACCGGCTTATGTGGATCGTACCGAACCCGCGATCCGACTTGACCCATCGCCCTATCCGCCGATCGACGACAGCCCGGCCGAGGCGCCAAAGGGATTTGTCGCTCCGACCAAGGCAGCGTCGGACAACCCCTCGGACGGTCCGATCAACCATGCTGGGGGCGAGCCGGAGAAACCGTCGCCCGCCCCATATCCGGGGTTGATAGGGCCGCGCAACTCGTCGGGCAGCTCGCTCCGCTATCAGAATCGCCCTAACGGTCCGTTCCGTCCGGCGAACCCCGCCTGATCTTCTCTCTCCCTTCGAAGGACATTTCCATGCGTCGCATCACGCGTAATCCCGCCATTATTGTTCGCTCATCCGAAGGCCCATCACAGCTGGAAGACCACATGATCGCGCCTATCAGCGTCCGTATCGCTACAGCCGTCAGAATGACGGGCATCGGACGATCAAAACTCTATGAGCTGATCCAGGAAGGAGCGATCGACATCGTCAAAATCGGCACGGCAACGCTCATTCCAGTCGCCAGCCTGTATCAGTTGTTCAAACGAAATCGGAAGTGAGGCGAATTGGGAATTGCGATTGTTATCATCGCGGTTGCCGGCTTCTAAGCCCCCTGACCGCTATTCGAAGACATAGACCAACCGTTTGACCCAAATCGCGAGAAGAAACGGTGGGCTTGTCTCCGAGGAGAATTGCGTACTCAATTCCATCGCTCGCGCGAGTGGGATTCGTTCACCTCCCGCCCCTGGAAACGATTGCGGCCAAGGCGCGGTTGCCCTCGCACTCCTTCGATTCGACGGCCCAGGAGACCTTTCGAGCAGTTTGGCGCGCTGTAGGCCAAGAAAAGGCGCATCTACATTCTCGCGAGAAGTTGTGGCTGCCATCGAAAGCATCGAAAGTGCCTTGCAATCTGGATATGCACCAGCTCCTTCTCAGAAATATTCATCTCATAATATCGATTGCGCGCTCTGATCAGAATCAAAGCAAGCTTTGGAAACAGTCTTGAATGCGCCGTTGGTGTGACTGACAGATCATGAGTGGGCAGTGATCGAGCCGCTTCTGCCCAACAAGCTGCGGGCGTGCCGCGGAAGAAACGAGCTGCCGAGATTGCGGAACCTGTGAGCGCGCTCAGCTCAGCCCGGATCTTCGGTCGGGCAACAAGGTGAGGTTCCGGTTCGCTTTCGGAGAGCCGTAAGCGTCTGACCTGCCATCCTTATCCGCCGCTGGCGCACTCATATACAGAAATGCGCCTTGAAGTACCGGTTGGCAAAAAACGGCATTGTCCAGAGCGTTATGACTGGAGCGGGTAGCGGGGATCGAACCCGCATCACAAGCTTGGAAGGCTAGTGCTCTACCATTGAGCTATACCCGCCCGCAGGCCAGCGCCCTGCCATCATTACTAGGCATTCGTCAACACTAAAACGCGACGTCCAAGATGCGCTCTGATCGGGACAATAGCAGAGCCGAACGGATTATAGCCGTCTACTGTTGTCCATTCCACAGCCTAACATTATCACTCCGCTGGCGCGGTCGTTGGAGGGGCGAAATGCCAGTTGTCGATCACCCGCGCCATAGCCTGCATCAATCAGATCATGTGCTTCAGAAGCGAACCCTGAAGCCCACCGTCGCGCTCTGGCCGCTACTCTCTGCGCCGAATTTGCTGTTTGCACCGAAGAACAACGCAGCGGTGGCCGACACCTTCAAGCTTGCTCCCGCGCCGACTGTGGCGAGGGTTTCGCTGCTGTCGGAGCCTGCGACGGTCAGACCATCAGCCACACCCGTATAGGCGGCGGTGGCGAAGGTCCGCCTGCGGCTTAGCTGGTGCAGGACGCCTGCGGAAAGCCACGGGCTGATCCGTGCCTCGGCCGAGCCATGCAGTTCCAGTGCGCCGCGCAGGAAGGTCGCCTTGGTGCGGCGCGCTTCGACGCCGAGGGCCCAGACCGCATCGCCGCTCTCGTTCGCGCCACTGCGGCGGGAGGAGATGTGGGTGATACCGATCTCGGGCGCGATGGTCCAGTTCTGGTCCAAGGCGAAGGCATGGCCGAGGGACAGGTCAGCCGTCCAGCTGCGCAGGCGATAATGGCTGTTGACCTTGCTGCCGCCGAAGAGGGTGCGGTGTGTGTCGGCCTTGCTGCCGTCGTAGCTCAATGATGCGGCAATCTGGAAGCCGCCTGCCGTGCCTTGGGCGACTACACCGGCAAGTATGCCGCCAGCCTCCGTCCGGGCCGCAAGCGCGCCGATCTGCTGCCGTGCGTCAATATAGCCGACATAGGTGCCTAGCGAGGCGTCCTCATTGCCAACGCCTACTCCGGCGAGTGCGCCATAAGTGGAGACATTCGCGCGTGATGTGCCAATCGTCGCGTCGCTAGCCAAGCGACGCCAGCCACCCAGCGCCTGGCCAAAGGTGAAGGGGCCTGCCTCGTCCCCCAGCATACTGGTCGAGGCGCGGCGCGACCTTCGCTGGGCGAACAGCGGCGGCCGCGTCCGTCATTTGCGCCTCCCAGACTTGCCCTGGTCGATGCGCTCGATGCGAACGACCTGCTGCTTGCTGGACCCGAGCCGCAGTTCCGCTGCATCGAAGAGGCGGTCGATGATATAGTAGCGGCCGCGCACGCGATAGTGACCAGTTCAGCCTTGCCGTCCGGGCTGGTGACGAACAGCGGCGGCGCATCACCCTGGCCAAGCGACGGCGGAGACTCGACGTAGATGCGCTCGCCATCGTCGAACGCGCACAGCGGGCGGCAGCCTGCTCGGTCGCCGCTGATAGCGTAGTTGAAGTGCAACTGCTCGACCGTGAGGCCAGCAGCGACTGGGGCTGCTGGCTGCGCCGCTTCGGTCCGGCGCTTGAGCGCCAGCAATTCGGCCTGCGGATAGGTCCAGCGCATCGACCAGATCGCCGTGCTGCGCGTGCTGACCAGTCTTACATGATAGGTCCGGCGGTCGGAGGGGATGACGGGATCAGCTGGCAGTTTGGTCGCGCGCGATCCGTTCCCGTCATCTCTTGAGCGGGTCAATGACGCACCACGTCAAGCCAGCCCAAGCCGGCCCGTATGCTCGATGAAAGCGGCATATGACCACAAGGCTGAGTGGCGCCATCCCGGGAGAGCTTGGCTGTGGGTGCTTGGATGGGTATCCGTTCTGCTGCCGCTGATCGATGAGGACGTCCCAATTTTTTGATATTTTTGCCCGCAGCAAAAGTTCATTAGGAAATTATGGTTAATTCAGCCCATCGTGTCGAAGCCGAACGAACGAGGGTGCGCAAGGGGACCATCATGCAGAAGAATGGCAAAGTTGCATTGATCACTGGTGTTACCGGCCAGGACGGAGCCTATTTGTCGGCACTTTTGCTGTCCAAGGGTTACATCGTTCATGGTATCAAGCGGCGCGCCTCGCTCTTCAATACGGTCCGCATCGATCATCTTTATCGCGATCCCCACGAAGAAGATGTCAGGTTTTTCCTGCATCATGGCGATGTGACTGACTCAAGCAATTTGATTCGGGTCATCCAGCAGGTACAGCCCGACGAAATCTACAACTTGGCTGCACAGAGCCATGTCGCCGTTTCGTTCGAGGAGCCGGTCTATACCGCTAATTCTGATGCGCTGGGTACGTTGCGGCTTTTAGAAGCTATAAGAATTTTGGGTCTGGAAAAACGTACTCGCTTTTACCAGGCATCCACTTCCGAGTTGTTCGGTCAAGTACGTGAGACGCCCCAGACAGAACAAACACCCTTTTACCCGCGATCGCCATATGGCGTGGCGAAGCTCTATGCTTATTGGATAACTGTAAATTACAGAGAGGCCTATGGCCTCTATGCTTGCAACGGAATTTTGTTCAATCATGAGTCGCCCCTGCGCGGAGAGAATTTCGTCACGCGAAAAATCACTCGGGCACTGGCGCGGATAAAGCTCGGTCTTCAGGAGACGCTTTATCTCGGCAATTTGAGCGCCAGACGAGATTGGGGACACGCGAAGGACTATGTCGAAGCCATGTGGCGCATGCTGCAGCTCGACTTGCCAGAGGATTTCGTGATCGCCACTGGAGTTCAGCATAGCGTCCGCGACTTTGTAACCTCAGCGGCCGCCGAACTCGGTATCGTGATGCGTTGGGAAGGCGATGGGCTCGAAGAAAAAGGATACGATGAAAAGGGCCGCTGTCTCGTTCGAGTAGATCCTCGCTATTTCCGCCCAGCTGAGGTCGAAACCCTGCTGGGCGATGCAGCAAAGGCTCGCAAACTTTTAGGATGGAGTCCTGCGACGTCCTTCGACAATCTGGTTCGCGAAATGGTCTTGGAGGACCTTAGGACGGCGCAGCGGGACCAGTTGGTCAAAAGACATGGCTTTCAGGTTCATGACCATCACGAATAAGCAGGCACCGAGATTGGGATGGAACTTCGCTGCCGGCGTCGCCAGTACAGCGTGGACAGCGATCGTCACCATATGCACGGTGCCGCTCTATCTCCACTATCTTGGGGTGGAAGCTTACGGCTTGATCGGCTTCTATACCGCGCTCCAAGCGATGTTTGCCGTTCTCGATCTGGGCCTTTCACAGTCGATCAATCGGGAGGTCGCGCGCGCCCACAGCGAAGATGAGCTCGCGCGGGCCAGGGACCTGCTTCACACGCTCGCTTTGGGGTACTGGGCGGTGGCGGTCGCGATCGCGGTTGGGATGTGGGCCGCCGCGCCATGGATTTCACGACATTGGCTGAGCGCATCCATCGACACAGACACGCTTTCCAACGTGATTGCGCTCATGGGACTCACGGTCGCCTGTCGTTTTCCTCTCTCTCTCTATCTTGGGGCCTTGATGGGCGCTCGCCGCATGGGCCTGGCCAGTGCGATCGAGATTATCATGGTTACTATCGCCAATTTGGGCGTCGCTGGGATCCTTGCCATGGTTTCGCCAACTCTGGAGGCATTCTTTTATTGGCAGGCATTGGTTGCAGTAGGCAATGTGCTAATCGTACGAGCCTTTGCGTGGCGCGCTGTCAAGCAGCCCGGCAGTCGGTCGCCGCGTTTGGATTTAATCGATGTGCAACGCATCTGGCGCTTCTCGGCGGGACTGGCAGTTACCTCCCTCACCGCCGTCGTGTTTTTGCAGAGTGATAAAGTCATACTCAGCAAGATCGTCCCACTCACTGATCTCGGTCGCTATACCTTAGCATGGATTGCAGCGCGCAGCCTTTACGTTCTGACGGCGCCGACGTTCAGCGCGATCTATCCGCAAATGTCCGCGCTACACGCACATGGGCTTCTTCAAGAGATCGCACATCTCTATAGATCGGGAACTAGGCTGCTCATGGCAGTGATTTTTCCGGCGGCGATGTTCTTGGTAATGTTCTCCACAATAATCTTCACATTTTGGACTGGCGACGCGAAGCTCGCGAAAAGCCTAAGCGTCGTGGTGGCTTTCCTGGTCTTGGGAACAGCGCTGAATAGCGCTATGCATTTTCCCTATGCGCTGCAGCTCGCATTTGGGAAATCTAACCTGCCAATGATAATTAACACATTGTTATTGTTTGTATTTTCTCCATTGGTCATATTTCTTTCTGTCAGATTTGGTATAGCCGGGGCTGCGGCAGCTTGGGCAATCCTTAATCTGCTCTATCTCTTTTTGGGAACTTGGCTTACGCATCGGTATATGTTGCCAGGTATCAGTTTACAGTGGCTTGGTGGAGACGTTGGCCTACCTCTTCTAATTAGTTTGACTGTCGTCGGCGGCGGCGGCCTGATGTTGCAGGCTCTTTCTCTGCCTCCTTTTGCGACAGTAGCGGTTGGGATGATGCTTGCCGGCGTTGCCTTCGCAGCTACCTTCTGGCTGACCCCGAACCTCGCCGACTTTGTCCGGCAGACGTTTGGATGGCACCCACAATTATTCAGTGCGAAAGCTTAGGTGAGGCAACTATGCAGCTAACGATCTGCATCGCCACCTACAATCGCGGTGCCTTCATCGGTGAGACGCTGGATTCTATCATCCCGCAGCTCCGACCCGGCATCGAGGTCGTGATTGTTGATGGCGCCTCGCCGGACAACACAGCGGCGGTGATCGCTCCCTACCTTGAGCGCTCTTCGGCTATAAGATATTTTCGTGAAACCGAGAACTCCGGTGTCGATGGCGACTATGACAAGGCGGTCAACTATGCGGTCGGTCGACATTGCTGGCTCTTTCCAGACGATGACCTGTTAGCGGCAGGGGCGCTCGATCGTGTCCTCGAAGCTCTGGAAGGCGGCGCAGTCGATTTGCTGATCGTGGATGCCGAGGTGCGAGACCGAACTCTCAGCCGTACGTTGCAGTCTGGCCGCCTCGCGTTCAGCGGGGAGCGCCGCTATGGTCCGGAGGATGCGGAAGCCCTGATGGCGGACGCGGGATATTGTTTGTCGTTCATCGGCGGAGTCATCATCCGCAGGGAATCCTGGATATCGCGATCGAGAGAGCCCTATCTCGGCTCCTTGTTCATTCATGTCGGGGTGATTTTTCAGGAGCGCGGCATAAGGCTGGCGAAAGTTCTGGCCGAACCACTGGTAATGATCCGTGCCGGAAACGCCATGTGGCGGGCGCGGGGATTTGAGATTTGGGCCTTCAAATGGCCATCGTTGATCTGGAGCTTCGAAGGGTATTCGGATGCAACAAAGGCAAAGGTCACGCCGAGTGAGCCTTGGCGGCGTTTTTGGTGGCTATTGGGCTATCGGGCGCTTGGTGCGTATTCGCGCTCTGAATATGATCTTTATTTCTCCAACAGACTTTCCCGTTCTGAACGCCTCGTTCCGGGCTTGGTCGCAATTTTCCCGGGGCGGCTCGCTAACCTGATCGGAGTGGCTGTGCTGGCGCTGGTGGGGAAGGGAGGCGGAGCGGTGGCATACGACCTCATCGCCTCCAGTCGCTTTTCCAATGTAGCGAGCCGTTTTTTGACCAGCTTCTGGTTGGGCCGGTTTAAGCGGCCGCTCCCATGATCCAGCTATGACCAATCGATGTGCAATCATAACCGGTATCACCGGCCAAGACGGCTGGCACCTTTCCCGTTTGTTGTTGGGGAAGGGTTACAAAGTCGTCGGGACCACTCGCGATCTGCTCGGCGCGGATGGACGTACTCATCCGGACATCGATCTCGTGCAATGGGACATGAAAGACCAGGCTGCGTTTGCCGCGCTTTTGCAGATGGTTCGTCCGACAGAAATCTATAACCTCGCCGCCTACGCCGCGGGCGCAACCATGTATGACGAGCCTGTTGGTACTGGCGATATTAATGGCCTGGCCATCGCTCGCATCTTGGAGGCAATCCGCAGTGCCAACCCCTCCATCCGCCTCTGCCAGGCGTCGAGCAGCGAGCTATTTGGCGAGCCGCTAGAAAGCCCCCAGTGTGAAACTACCGCCTTTCGACCGCGCAGTCCTTATGGCGCGGCGAAGCTTTATGCACATGAGATGGTCGGCATTTATCGCCGACGCCACGGTCTGTTTGCCTGCTCTGCTATTCTCTTCAATCATGAAAGCGCGCGACGTGGTCGGGCGTTCGTAACCGGGAAGGTTGCCGAGGCCGCAGCACGCATCAAAGCGGGGCTCGCGCCGGAATTGGTGCTGGGCAATCTCGACGCGCGGCGGGACTGGGGGTTCAGCGGCGACTATGTGCGCGGGATGTGGCTGATGCTACAGGCGCCGATTGCTGACGACTATGTGCTCGCAACGGGACAAAGCCATTCAGTTCGGGACTTGTGCGACCTGGCTTTCAAACGCGTTGGGCTGGACTACCGAGATCATGTTCGCGAGGGCGAAGGCGCTTTCCGGCCTACTGAAGTCGTTCCTCTTATCGGCGATGCGTCCAAAGCAAGGGAAAGGCTGCATTGGTCGCCCGAGATCGATTTTCCGAGCATGGTCAACATGATGGTCGACGCCGAGTTGGAGCGGCTCGATCAAACCAACGATAAGCCGAGGTAAAAAATGTTCACCCAAATTACGCGATGCAGGATCTGCGGCAACTCTCATCTCGAGCGCGTGCTGGATCTTGGTGAGCAGGCGCTGACCGGCGTCTTTCCTCGCAGCAGGGAACAGAAGGTCGGAAGCGGTCCCCTGCGACTCGTTAAATGCGTTGGCGACGTTAAGAGCGCCTGTGGCCTGCTCCAGCTTGAGCATAGCTATGCTCTCAGTGAGATGTACGGCGAAAATTACGGCTACCGTTCAGGCCTGAACGCCAGCATGGTTGCTCACCTTAACAGCAAAGTGGAGCGGATTTCGCGCCAGGTGTCACTTGAGCCAGGTGATCTGGTTATCGACATCGGAAGCAACGATGCGACCACCCTCAAGGCCTATACCCAAGCCGGGTTGCAACTGGCTGGGGTAGATCCGACAGGCTCCAAATTCCGGGAATATTATCCGCCACATGTCGAGTTGATCCCTGATTTCTTTTCGGCCGAACTTATCCGGGCGCGATTTGGCGCCCAGAAGGCCAAGGTGGTGACGTCGTTTTCGATGTTCTACGATCTTGAGGCGCCGATGTTGTTCATGGCCGAGGTCGGCGAAATCCTCGCCGATGATGGGATCTGGGTATTTGAGCAGAGCTATATGCCGAGCATGCTGGCGACTAATTCCTTCGACACGGTCTGTCATGAGCATCTCGAATTCTATGCGCTCAGACAGATCCAGTGGATGGCAGAGCGTACGGGGCTGAAGATCGATGATGTCGAGTTCAACGATGTGAACGGAGGCAGCTTCTCCGTCACGGTGCGCAAATCTCTCAAAGAAGAACCGCAGAATGGCCTTGTAACCCGTATACTCCACGATGAGGCCGCAGCTGGCTTGGACGGCTTGGCTCCATTCTGCGCATTTGAGGATCGGGTCGAACGCGCCCGCGAGACGGTCAGCGCGTTTGTTGCCGATGCTCGAGCAGAAGGTAGGAGCGTCGCAGGTCTTGGCGCCTCGACGAAAGGAAATGTGCTCCTGCAATATTGCGGGTTCACTGCTCATGATATTTTCGCCGTTGGCGAAGTGAACTCCGATAAATTTGGCTCCTTCACCCCGGGCTCACTCATCCCAATCCTTTCCGAGCAGAAGTTGCTGGAGCAGAGCCCTGATTATCTGCTGGTTCTGCCGTGGCATTTCAGAAGCTTTTTTGAGCAGTCCCCCGCATTCGCCGGGCGCATCTTGGTATTCCCGCTTCCGGAATTCTCGACCGTTGAACGGTAGCTCAATCGCTCAATAGGACGATTTAAAGGCTGACAGACCGCGTTCATCACCGCTGCTTGAGAAGGTCCCCTACGATCGTTTGAGCCTAACCATCCATTAACCATTTCTTTCGATCTATCATTCATTATGATGCTGAACGCTAGCAACTTGCGTTCGTCGGGACAGGGGTGCTGAAATGGGGGATGTAGGATCAGTTCTCGGGGCGGCCCATCGCCCCTTTTCGGCCGGGCATCAGCCGACGGAGCAGGGCTGCGATCCAGAGGTCGAACTGTCGATCGTCATTCCGTGCCTGAACGAGCGCGAGAGCCTTCCGCACTGTATCGCACAAGCCTCGCGCGCAATTAGCTGTCTGGCGGATCTTCACGGGCTGGTCGGCGAAATCCTGGTTGCTGACAATGGTTCGACCGATGGCAGCCAAGCTCTGGCGGAAGCCATGGGCGCTCGCGTTGTGCCCGTGGTGCGCCGTGGCTACGGCGCAGCACTCATCGCCGGTTGTGAAGCCGCTCGAGGACGATATCTGCTGATGGGTGATGCAGATGGTAGCTATGACTTCACAGAAGGAGTCGCCATGATCGAGCGACTGCTCGATGGAGCAGATTTGTGCATCGGCTCGCGCTTCAAGGGCGGCATTGCGCCTGGCGCGATGCCGTGGAAGAACCGCTACATCGGTAACCCCGCTTTGACCGGAACTCTCAATCTGCTCTTCGGTACAAAGATCGGCGACGCCCACTGCGGATTGCGCGCGATCAGTAAGGAAGCATTTCAGAAATGCGGATTGACATCCACGGGCATGGAGTTCGCCAGTGAGATGATCATCAAGGCGTCCCTCAAGCAACTTCGTATCGATCAGACGCCTGCAACCCTGTCACCCGACTTGCGCAGCCGTGAGCCGCACCTTCGCCCGTGGCGTGACGGCTGGCGACATTTGCGATATTTGCTGATGCTCAAGCCGACCCGCGTATTGGGCTTGCCCGCCCTGATCGCACTGACGGTGGGTTCCATGTTGTTGGTGGGATCTAGCGCGGAATATTTTCTGCCGGGAACAGTGCCGCAAATTGGTTCCTACTGGACTTTGCTTGGTTCCACATTGGTGGCGTCGGGGCACATGGCCTTCATCATGACGTTGATCGGCTGCCTGTGCGGTATCCATGCAGGATACCGGCCATCGAGGTTGTTCACTCGACTGATCACCCGGTTCACCAACCTCGAAGGCATGTTGCTGGTCGGGTTCGCTCTCATAGCTGCTGGGCTGATGATATTGATCTCCGTCGCGGTCGGATGGGTCCAGCGAGATTTCCAGTCAGCCAATTCCATTCTCCCCCCCGTCCTGGGAGCCCTGGCGATTACGCTGGGCCTCCAGACTGCGTTAGGCGGCTTCGTCCTTGCTATCGTCGGCGGGAATGAGGCGCATTTCTTTCGAGATTTCCTGAACGGAAGCGCCAAATCTGCGCGCGATGGCCATGACACCTTGGCTTAGCGTCATCATTCCCGTCCACATGGGCGCACAATTTCTGCCCATGACGCTGGCCAGTGCGGCGGCCGAGGATCCCACTGGTGTCGAATTCCGCATCTATAATTCGGGCGACGATAATGGGGCTGCGCGGCGCGCTGCTGCCCCCTTTTTCTGCCGTATGAACATCATATGGGAAGATGTACCAGATCTCCTGCCGTGGACTTCCAAGACCAACAAGGGCGTGCACGACGCAGGCGCCCCTCATGTGGTCATGCTCCATCAGGATGACCTGTGGCTACCTGGTCATTTGGATGCCGTTCGGACCGCGCTGCAGTCCTGGCCTGACGCAGTCATGTCGATTGGGGCCTCGCGCTTCGTCGCGGCCGAGGGTCGCCTGCTGGGGCACTGGCGGCTACCTTTTGCTGCCGGCCTCCACGAGGGGGCGGCACTGCGAGATATTTTGCTGGTACAGAACAATATCGCGATCCCGAGCCCGGTCATTCGGCGTGAGGCTTGGCTCGCAATCGGCGGAATGGAGGAAGCCCTCTGGTTTACAGCGGATTGGGATCTCTATCTGAAGATCATGAAGTTAGGGAGAGTTGGGGTTCGAAATGCCGTTACCACAGGGTTTCGGATCCATGGAGGGTCGCTGACAATAAAGGGCAGCCGTGATCCAGCCGCTTTTCTAGGCCAATTTAGAGTAGTGTTGAACAATCACGCTGATGCTTTCGAGCAGCTCTCTTTGGCTAACAAGAACAAGGTGTGTGCATCCATCGCTGTGAATTGTGCGCTGGCCGCTGCCTCTTGTGGCGATTTCTCGGGGCTGCTGCCTGCGCTCATTAAAGTTGTGAAGCTGGGTCCAGTTGGTGCAGCTAGCTACCTTCACAAATCACGGATTCTTGACCGCCTGCGCCCGCGGCTCGACCTCGCTCGGAGACTCATGAAGGCGTGATGATGGCCGCAGCGGGACCTCTTTTATCGCTCGTCTGATGATGACCTTGACCATAGGAACCAGTCCCCGAACGATCACGAGATCAATCTAATCTTGCATCCCGCCTTGATGAACGGCGCTTTGATTTCATATAGATTCATGCTGGCTAGACGCTCGGGCTTGTTACCAAAATAGGACCATGTTGGAGCGTAGAAGGCATCCGTCCCGAACGCTATTGTCCCCCCGGCCTTGCATATACGCCGGGCGAGCGGATGTGCATCTTCAATGTCTTCAAATCCAAGTCGGAGTGGCCGATTGGAAAGGTCAGGGCGGTTGAGCACAAGGTCGTGCGTCAACGGGCCATCAGTCGCCTTGATGAGGAAGTAGTCCGCGCCGCTTTGCTTGATTTTTTCACTCATCAGCGCGAACGGGGCATAACGGGCATGTGCCATCCATGCCTGAGCCGGCAAAAGGATCAATAAGCTGGCCGCGGAGGCTCGGAGCATGATCGGCCGCAACTCCTCATGGCGGATCACCAGTGTCTGCCAGCCAAACAGCGCCAGCAGCACTGCATTTCCAAGGACTCCATGAAGATATCGATAGCCAAAACCTATTCCCTGGTAGGGTAGAATGACGGCGATCACCACAATGGGCAGCAGGAAACTAGCTGCCAAGGCAGCAGCGAGCCGATTCTGGCGCACAGCGCGAATGCCGACCGTCATCAAAGGAATAAGGAAAAGATGCTGCCACGTGCAGAACCGCAATATGTTCGCCGCTGTTAGCGTCGGATTGGCTATCGACAGGGAAAACACCTGAGCAATTCTGGACAGATAATCTGTCCCAGCAGCAGCTGTTATCGATGCAGGACCTGCTACGAGGCTATGGATGAAGATCGGCCAGGAGAGCCAGAAAATACCTATGACGCCATAGCTGAGCGCAAAAATGGCAAACCTTTGCCATCGGCGCTCAAACAGAGGCAGTAACAGAAAAGGCGCTACAAACATGGGGTGGAACAGCGGCTGATGCAGCCCTGTTGCTATGAACCCCACCAGGATCGCTAATCCGTCGCACGGACGACGATCAGCTAAAAAGAGCCGCAACCAGAGAAGGTTGAAGAACAGATGGGCAGGCATGGCATAGGCCGTCATACCTGTAATCACGAATTGGCCGGATCCGAGCAGAAGCAGCACGGCGATGGTGGGCACCTCCCGGTCTGCTGGCCAGATGCGTTGAGCGATGCTCCAGATTAGCAGCAGCGAACCGGCCGTCAGCAAAGGTCCGGTGAGCGCGGGGTCGGCGATGCTGCCGACGACCGCCCGCAGCGCTGCATTGAAGGGGAGATATGCCGAAACCCAAGCGGCCGGGTTCCCGACCGGAAGCATGAATTCCAAGTTTAGAGCTGATGCATCCTTTTGCCATTCAGCAGCCAGTGGCCAGGCAAAGCGGCCATGCGAGAATATCGCAGCATCGAAATTCGCCATCTGCTCATCGCGGCTAAGATCATAGTCCATGAGGAGAAGGCGGTGCCCGATATAGCACAAGATCACCAGCGCAAGGGCTATAAGTAAGGTATGCGCGTCACGAAGCTGCCATTCCCTCGGCATGGGACGGGCTGAGATAAAAAGCGGAACGGACAGAAACAAGAACGCTTCAAGCAACCAGAGATCCTGCTGTACCAATAGCTTTGTTGTCACCCAGAAAAGCCGAACTTGAGGGATGAATAAAGCGATGGCGAAAAGTACAACCATCGCCATCAGGCACTGGACAGCGATCCGCAGGAGCAATTGGGGAGCCGCTTGCTGTTGCGGTTCAATTGGCGCTTTTGTGTCGCTGATCGTAAGACTCTTATCGATCCATAAGCGGATGTTGCGCATCTCTAAAGGCCTCGGTTTCTTGCGTCGTTCCGCTTAATATCTCGCGTAAATTAAGTATATGCCAAAGCGCTCTAAACCGTGCTGATCTCTCTCTTGTCCGAGTTAGAGGCTGATGCGACATCGACGCACGCGTCAGAGTCAATCTCGCCGGGGTCGTAAGTCATGTCATTTACCCTGACATGCTGAGAGGTTAGAGCGGAGGACCAACTCGGGGGCATACTTTCTTTATCAAACGCTGCTCACCTGTGGACTCTAGCGCACAGTCTTAGGGCCTGAAAAATGCAAGAAATACCTATGATTGAAGGTGCTAGGTTATTCCCCGGTGCCGACCACAAGATAGCAAAAAATCGGCGCTTCGGTCCCGTCGCCCCGGGCTGGATTTGGGCGGTTCTTATCGCCTGGCTTGCTGGCAGCCAGATGCTGCTCTGGCGATTTCTCAATGTCGCGCCTCTTTGGGTCTATGCAGTCGGTGGCATGGTCGTTGTCTTCCTTTGCTTGTTCACGGTCAAAATCACAAGGGATAGCCGCGGTGTTGGGCTGAGCACCTTGCTGACCTGTTTCCTGGTTGCGCTAGGCTTGCTGCTCCTGAGCGGCGAAGGCCGGTTCTTCTATGCCAATGTGGATTGGCAGGTGCGCTTTGCCGTGCTGCGGGACATGGGGATCAATCCTTGGCCCTTCGTCTATACGGCGCGCGCCGAGCCTGACCTGCTGCGCGCGCCGATAGGCATGTTCCTGGTGCCCGCGCTGGTCTTCAAGGTCCTTGGCGCGAGGGCGGCAGACGTGGCGCTGCTGCTGCAGAATGTGACGCTGATCGCGCTCCTGCTCGCCCTCGGCAGCCAGCTGTTCGCCGATCGGCGCTCGCGCTTGATCGGCCTCACCATCTTTATCCTGTTCTCCGGCATGGATGCGATCGGCGACCTTCTGATGCAAGGAACGCTCACCGGTCATCTGGAAGACTGGGCCGAAATCCAATATTCCTCGACAATCACCCTGCTGTTCTGGGTGCCGCAACATGCGATTGCCGGCTGGCTGGGCGCTGTCGGCTATATGCTATGGCGCGAGGGCCGTGTCCCTCTCGCCCCTTGGCTGGCAGTGCTCCCACTGACGGCACTCTGGTCGCCCTTGGGATTGATGGGAGCGATGCCTTTCGCGGCCTTGGCAGGATTGCGGACGCTGATCTCGCGTTCCCTTCTTTTGCGCGACCTTCTAGCTCCCGCAGCTTCCCTTCTCCTTTGCGTTCCGTCGCTCATCTATCTGGCCGCCGGATCGGATGATGTTGGCTTTCATTGGCAGCCGATCCCTTTCGTCCAATGGCTGCTGTTCCAATCCTTCGAGACGCTGCCTTACCTGATACCTCTGGCGATCGCAGAACGATCGACGCGGTTCGGACGGGACAGCCTGTGGCTGGCCTTCGCCTGGCTGATGCTTATTCCCTTCGTGCAGATCGGCTGGTCGACCGATTTCATGATGCGCGGTTCGATCACGGGGCTGGCTGTGCTCGCGGCGATGGTCAGCGACCATGTGGTGCAACGGGGCGAGAGACGGCGCTGGCTCATGGTGGTGCTTGCCATCGGCAGCCTGACCGGCCTTGCTGAAATCCGCCGTGCCTTGGTCTATCCCGCAGCACCTGAAGTGCGCTGCAGTTTCTTCAAGGCTTGGGACCAGACCTTCGCAGCCTTTCCCAAAGGATCCTATCTTGCCCCTCTCGACAAGGTTCCGGCACTCATCCGCCCTGTTGATCCCGCCCCTGCCGATGCACACGAGCCGGCGCGTTGTTGGGATGGCTCCTGGAAACTGCCCTATGACCCGCGCAATGCCCTGTCAGACAGAGAGGATGGCGTAAAGTGACAGGCCCCTGGGAAAGGGAACGCGACCGAGCAGGTGTCGCTCCGCTGCAAAGATACGCTGAAGCGCGGCATTGAGGAGCGGCGCGGGGCGCGCGTCTAGCGGTGTGTCACGCCGCAGCAGTTGGTGGGCGAAGCGCTGCGCCACCGCGAGCGGGAAGAGCAGGCTGTTGAAATAGCCTGAGACTTCGACTTTCAATCCTGCTTCACGGACAACGTCGAGCAGACCCTCATGCGTATAGCGGCGCTTATGGTGATGCAGCACGTCGTGATCCGACCAGAGCCAAGGCGCTGCGGGCACGGTCAGCAGCAGCCGTCCGTTGGACGCCAGCCGCGCGCCCAAGGCGCGAAGTGCAGCTTCATCTTCCTCGACATGTTCAAGCACGTCTAGCAGCGCGATCATATCGTAGCGGGTTTCGCCAAAGCCGATCGCGTCGGGCAAGGCGCCTTCCTCCACACGGCACAGATCGCGCGCACTCGCCAAGGCGCGTGCATCCTCGTCATATTCCATGGCGTCTAGCGCCCCATATTGCGCGAGCAGGGCGAGGTTGCCGCCGGTGCCGCAGCCCGCCTCGAGGATGCGAGCATCGGATGGCAGTGGAACATGGGCGCGGACCAGGCTGTCAATGATGGCGCGGCGAGCGACAAACCACCAATGATCCTGCTCTTGCGCGCTCATGCTCGCATAGGCTGATCGATCCATTCGTCCTGTTCCTCGCAATGGGGTTGGTTCACGGACCGTGTTGCCGGTTCGCTTTCCTCAGCCACCACATAAAGCGGCCGATCGCGCACTTCCTGCGCGACGCGGCCCAGATATTCGCCAATGATGCCAAGACTCATAAGATTAAGGCCGCCCAGCATCAGCACCGCGACCATGATAGAGGCATAGCCGGGCGTATCCACCCCGGTCAGCAGCGTATGCAGCACTAGGAACGCGGCATAGGCAAAGGCCATGACGGCGATGCCGCCGCCAATATACGACCATATGCGCAGCGGCATCGTGGTGGATGCGGTAATTCCGTCGATCGCAAGCCCCCAGAGCTTGCCGACCCGCCATTTGCTGATTCCGGCCTCACGCGGGGCACGTTCATAATCGATGGTGGCGACGCGGAAACCAATCCAGGAGAAGAGGCCTTTTGTGAAGCGCGCCTGCTCGCCGAGCTGCTTGATCACGTCCACTGCCTGGCGATCCAGCAGCCGGAAGTCGCCGACATTCTCCGGAATGGGATGATCGGAAAGGCGGTTGATCAGACGATAGAAGCGGTGTGCGCTCCAGCGCTTGAACCAGTCGTCGCTCGACCGGTCAGCGCGCCGCGCATTGACCACCTTCGCTCCCGCCAGCCAGTGGCGCACCATCGAGATGATGACCTCCGGCGGGTCCTGGAGATCGACGTCGATCGGAACGACGGCGTCCCCTCTTGCCCGATCAATACCGGCCGCAAGCGCTGCTTCCTTGCCGAAGTTGCGTGACAGGGTGACCAAACGAATGTCGGGGCTCAGACGAGCAAGGATTGTCAATATGTCGCCGGTGCGATCCGTGCTGCCGTCATCAACGAAGAGAAATTCTGCGCGGGCGTCAGGGCCGATCAGGTCGAGCGCCTGAGCGACCGCAGGACGCGCTGCGTCCAGGAAAAGCGAGATGCTTTCCTGTTCGTTGAACACCGGAACGATGATCGACAGCGAAATGCGCATGGGTCTTGGCCTGGTCCACCCGGGATTAGACCTTAGGCTATCGGCCAGAATGGTTAATGGAAGATGAGGGGAGGCGAGGTTAAAGGCAAAATTTACCATGGGCTGGCATGAGGAGTTATGCCCAACTTCCGAGCCCTGATCGCAACGCCCGCTTTCATCCTGACCCTGGTAGGCATTGGGGCCTTGTTGCCCAGCTTTGTACTGGGGCCCGGGGCGACCCATTCGCATCTCTATAACCACATGTGGACGGCCCATTTCGGCGAGCAGATGGCGGCGGGCCATCTTTATGAGCGCTGGCTTCCGAACAGCTTTGAGGGTCTGGGCGCTCCCACCTTCTACTTCTACCCACCTCTCGCCTACTGGGTGTCCGGCGGACTGCATGCGCTGGGGCTCTCGGTGCCTCAGGCGATAAATGGTGCCGGCCTGTTGCTGTTGATCGCTTCGGGGCTCACCATGCATGCCTGGCTATCAGCGCGGGACACTTACCCGCTGCTGGGTTCCATTCTCTACATGCTGGCACCCTATCATCTCTATAACTTTCATGTGCGAGGGGCCTTGGCGGAATTCGCCGCTCTTGTCTGGCTGCCGCTGATTGCGCTTGGGATCGAGCGCCTGCCGCATCGTCGTGGCCTTCTGCTGCTGGCGCTGTCCTATGGTGCCCTCATCATCACTCATTTGCCGCTAGCAGTGCTCACCGGGGTGTTTTTGATAGGGCCGCTGATGCTCCGGCGCATCTGGCATGAGCCGACGGCGCTTCTACCTGGGGCTGCGGCAGGGGTGATCGCCTTGGGGCTGTCCGCGTTCTTCCTGCTGCCGGCGGCGACGCTTCAGGACCATATCTCCACGGTTCTCCTCTGGGGTCCAGGCTATCGGGCGACGGACTGGTCGATCTACAACACGAACTTCACGATGTTTACTGGACCGGCATTGGCACTCATCGTTCTCGCCCGGCCGGCGCGTTCCTTCTGGACCGTGCTGACGGTTATCGGGGCGCTGGCCGCTGTGCGTCTCCTTCCTTTCGTCTGGGACATTCCCCTGCTCAACAAGGCACAGTTTCCCTGGCGCATGATGGGCATCGTTGAGTTTACCGCGATCACAGCGCTCTTGTCCTGCCAGTTACACCGCATCCGCCTGTTTCTTGGAGCAGGCGCGGCCCTCCTCATTTTTGCCTACGGACTCATGGCCTCGAGGGCGATGGACGCGCTTCACCATCCAGTGGACTATGCCTTGATCGACCGGATCAAACCGGACGCGCCGGAATATCTGCCGCGAGGCTTCGATACTTCCCTGGTAGAAAAGGAGTATCGCTGGACGGACGTGCAGAAATTTCGTGCTCTGCCGCACGGGAACGAGATCCGGGTCGGGACAGCCGGGCGGGTTACAGTCCATCAGGCGGATTTTCCGATTTGGCGCGTGATGCGGGACGGCTCGCCCGTCCCGCATCGGGGGCCGCTCATCAGCTTTGACGCCCAGCCTGGCATCTACCGCATCGAGCGGGTTGCGATCTGGCAGGAGAAGGTCGGGCTGGCGATCAGCATGATGGCGGCGCTTCTGCTTGGGCTCACGCGATTCTCTAGACGCGGAGCCAGATCCATCGCCGAACCTCAATCGGCCACTTCCGAGGGAACGCGGCTACAACGAGCTTGAGGTAAGCAGATCGGATTAAGCTGCATTTACGTTCCAGCACTTAAGATTTGGGCCGCGCAAAGCGCTCTGTTCAAACAAAAGGGGGAGTGGCATTGTTCTGTTCAATGATGATGCGGCGATTGGACGGGAGCGGTAACTCCCACCGCATCCAATCCCATAGCTGATCGAAAGTGCGATCGTTTCCCGGGCGCCATCCAGTCGAGGGCCTGAGGCAGCGCTGCCTGGCCCAGCCATTCGCGCCAGTTCTTTCAGGGTCAAGCTGGTACACGTTCTCAAGCGGAGGACATTTCAGGCGGGAAGGTCAGGAAATGCGAAATTATCCTGCGGAGACGCTGACGCTGGAATAGCGCTGGACCACTCGCAGCGATTCCCGCCGCCCATGTTCATGATGATTCTGATGACGATTTCCGCCATGACCTGCGGGATCCCCAATGATGACGGCAGTCATGAAGGGGCGAAATCCTCTATCCTGGCGCGTTGGCAGGCGGTCGGATGCCGGTCTGGATCAGGTCGCTGCCGGAGATAAGCCGGCTACTGATCCAGAGTCGCACCCACGCCGAGCTGCGAGGCAGCTGCCCTCAAGCGCTTATCACGTGTCCAGAAGCAGGCGTCGGGCGTCAGACACGTTGCTGCCAGCAGATGTGCATCGATGTAGCCGATGCCCAGGCCGAACAGTCTGTGGCGGTCAATGAAGGCATGAACCTCGTCATCGTGCGCGACCAGAGCTGACGGCAATCCGCGAAGCGCTTCTAGGATGAGATCTCTTTGCCGAAGGCTTCCCAGCGCCAACTCCCCGATAACGAAGGGATGGGAAAGAACCTGCCGCTGGTCGAGTGATCGGGCGAGCGCCGGATCATCATGACGAAAATGATCGATCCAGACGGAAGTATCGACCAGGATCATGCAGGATCGGGACGTCGGCGCGGAGCGGCTTCACTATGAGGCTCAGTGCCGCCAAGACGGGAAAGGCGTGCGGCGCTCTCCCGTTCTATGAGAGCTTTAAGCGCTTCACGAACGAGCGCTGATTTTTCGGTCAAGCCGGTGAACGACTGAGCCTTCGCAATAAGCTCGTCATCCAATGCTAGGGTAGTTCGCATAAACCTCGTCTTTCTGATGCACGGAATATAGCATCATATGATGACAGTTCCAGTGCATTTGGTTATATAAGCTGCTTCATCTGCTCACCGGCGGAACGGAGCAGACCATGTGGTCTGCCCCAGGTCCAAAAGATCTGCCTCAGCTCAACCTGTTGATGGAATCGCGCATGTGATCCACGCTGACGCTTGAATATCGTTGGACCATCCGCAGCGATTTCCAGCCGCCCATGTTCATGATGGTGATGAGGTCGATGCCCGCCATGACGCAGTGAGACGCCCAGTGATGGCGCCAGTCATGGACGGTGAAATCCTCGATCCCTGCGCGCTGGCAGGCGGTGGCATGCTGATTCTTGATCGGGTTGCCACCGGGGATCTTCGCCTTGCGGGTGTCTTGATAGGGTTTACCGAACCGGTTGAGGAAAACATGCTCCTTTGTGGGCCGCCGCTGTTTCTCCCAGATCGGGCGCAGCACGTCCATCACGCGGGGATGCATCGGCACGGACCGGATGATCGCATTCTTTGTGTGATTGAGGCGGATCGATCCCTCGTGCATATCGACGCCCTCGACGCCCCACTGCAACTGCAATGCGGTCTGGATGCGTGGACCATGGAAGGCGAGCATGGTGATGATCGGCTGGATGTGAGGCGAATAGGCTGCGATCAGCCGGTCGCGGTCTTCCTTGCTGAGGAAGCGCACTCGCTCATTGTTGAACGGGATGGCCTTGATCCGCAGCGGTGGGAGATCATGCAATTCATGATAGACATTGATCGCCGCCTGAAACACTGAGCGATAGCGGTCCTGGCCCGCCGGATCATGGCCGGTAAGATAGGCGCGGCGAAAATGCTCCCACGCCTGCTTGGGCTCGCGCAGGCTGTAATCGCCGATGAGGCCATTGAGCTTCCCGATGCGCAGGACGTCGGACGCACATGGCGGCTTTGCCTTTGTCAGGTAGCTGTCGAAGGCCTGAGCGATGGTTCCCTGCGCGACGAGTGCTGCCGGACCAAACATCAGCTGGTGACGCAGCTTCGTCTCATGTTCAGCCATCAGATGGGCCGCGGCGTCAGGGTCGCTCGTTCCTGTGCTGAATTCCTTGACGATGATCTTCTTCTTGCCCAGTCCGACTGAGCCCCGGATGTAATAGATGCCGTGCTTCCCACGGGTACGGATGGATAGCATCTTGGTTTCCTTTAATTTTGTTCGCCGCCTGCGTCGGGCGGATCTCTCCGCACGCCGGACGAGCGACGCGCCATGTCTGATGAAGATCGCTCGCATTCTGCGGACCCGTTCGCCGGAGGCTGGATGCCGGGCAGGCGGAGTGTCGCGAGCCTGGAGGCAATTGATCATCGCCTGAGGTGGCGCCGAGCCCTTGAGGCTGGCCGCCGCGGGGCGCAGCGCTGGCCGAGGGCACTCCACCGGCCCAGGCCCGGCCGGGGCGAAGCTGCCATATTGGTCTGGGTGGGCGGCAGCGAAGGGACATCGGCTGACACATCCACAGGTGGTTTCGTTGGCGTCCGCGACTCGGGAAGTGGCTGCGATCGCCCGGCATTCGCATGCCCAGAAATTGCCAAAAGAAGCGGGGGATTTGCCCAAAATTTGCCGAAAGGGCCGAAGGCCGGGTTCGGCCGCTGGCCTCCTCCAGGCAAACAAAAACCCCGCCAAACCGTTGATTTGACGGGGTTTTCGATGGTGGGCGTGGCAAGGATTGAACTTGCGACCCCTGCGATGTCAACACAGTGCTCTACCACTGAGCTACACGCCCACGGGAGTTGCGCCAATAGCGGCGGTCCGGGGGGGGCGCAAGCGGGAAATTCGCCTTTCACTCAATTCTCTGGACAGAAGGTGCGCAGTTCATATGCTGCGGTGCAAAGGGGGCGCTCAGCAGCATGATAAAGTTCGACGATGCGACGGCCGGAGCGACCTCACCCTTGCCCTTCTACCGCCAGCTTTATGTGCAGGTGCTCGTCGCGATCGGCATCGGCGTCCTCATCGGCCACTTCTTCCCGCAGGCTGGCATCGCCCTTCAACCGCTTGGTGAGGCGTTCATCAAGCTGGTGAAGATGATCATCGCCCCGGTCATCTTCCTGACCATCGTCACCGGCATTGCCGGCATGAAGGAATTGGGCGCGATAGGGCGGGTGGCGGCGAAGGCTTTCGCCTATTTCCTGACCTTCTCTACCCTGGCCCTGATCGTCGGCCTGATCGTCGCTAATGTCGTGCATCCGGGGGCCGGGCTGAACATAGATCCCGCCAGCCTCGACGCGGGCAAGGTCGCGGAATATCAGCAGCAGGCGCATGATCGCACGCTGACCGGCTTCTTGATGGATATCATCCCGGCAACGCTGATCTCGGCGGTCGCGGACGGGCATAACATCCTACAGGTGCTGTTCGTCGCTATCCTGTTCGGCATCGCCCTGACGCTGATCGGCGACCGGGCCGATCCGCTGATGCAAGTCTTGGATTCGGCGAGCCATGCGATCTTCAAGCTCGTCTCCATCCTGATGAAGGCGGCGCCGATCGGTGCGCTGGGGGCGATGGCTTTCACCATCGGCAAATATGGCGTGGGCGCGCTCGCCAACCTGATCGGGTTGGTCGCGACCTTTTATCTGACCTCCCTGCTGTTCGTCCTGCTCATACTCGGGCTCGTCGCCAGACTGGCGGGCTTCAACATCCTGCACCTCATCCGCTATCTGAAGGCGGAACTGCTGCTGGTGCTCGGCACTTCCTCCTCAGAAGCGGCGCTGCCCAGCCTCATCGAAAAGATGGAAAGGGCAGGGTGCCGCAAGTCCGTCGTCGGCCTGGTCGTGCCTACCGGCTACAGCTTCAACCTCGATGGCACCAATATCTATATGACGCTGGCGGCGCTGTTCATCGCGCAGGCGACGAATGTGCATCTTAGCCTGGGCGATCAGATCCTGCTGCTGCTGGTGGCGATGTTGTCCAGCAAGGGAGCGGCGGGCGTTACCGGCGCGGGTTTCATCACCTTGGCGGCGACCTTGTCGATCGTGCCGTCCGTTCCGGTTGCGGGCATGACGCTGATCCTGGGCGTCGATCGTTTCATGAGCGAATGCCGCAGCCTCACCAACTTCATCGGCAATGCGGTCGCCACCATTGTGGTGTCGGCATGGGAGGGCGGCTTGGATCGGAAGCGATTCGCCGCCGCCATGGCTGGCGCACCGCTGCCCCCGACTCCGGATATGGAGGAAGTCGTCGCCGGTTGATCGATTCAGTTAAGGCCCGTCATGCTGGTGCTGCCGAAGATGCGGTCGATCTCCAGCACCAGATCACGCAGATGGAACGGCTTTGAAAGCACTTTGGCTTGCGGCACCGCCTTGCCGGCTTTCAGCGTCACGGCGGCGAAGCCGGTGATGAACATGATTCGCATGTCCGGCGCTACCGCCGCAGCATGCTGGGCCAGTTCAATACCGTCCATTTCCGGCATGACGATGTCCGTCAGCAGCAGGTCGAATCGGTCGCGGTCGATGTGCGGCACGGCCTGCGAGCCGTTCGCCACAGCCACCACCTCATATCCCGACCGCTCCAACGCGCGGGCGAGATAGGTGCGCATGCTGTCATCATCTTCGGCCAGCAGAATTCGAACCATCGCTTTAAGTCAGTCTCGTCTCTGGCCGGTCTCGGCCGATCGGTGCGGCACCCCTCCTGGGTGGCGCTGCATGCCATTATATGCGAGAACAGCCAGAGATATCCAGCCGAGTAACCATTTTTGGGGGCGTCCTGTGGAAGGAGATGATTTGAGCTATTCCGCACCGCGCGCTCCGGCCGAATCCACCGCATCGCATGACCTTTACGGCCCGGAACGCCCCATCGCGCCGGTCATCATTTCAGTGCCCCATGCGGGGCGCGATTATGACCCGGCGCTGCTGGACGGAGCCAGAGTCGCGCCGGACGTGTTGCGACGGCTAGAGGACCGGTGGGCGGACCTGCTTGCCTATCCGTTGATCGAACGGGACTATCATGTGCTGGTGGCGCGTGCGCCACGCGCGATGATCGACCTTAATCGCCATGAGCGGGAGATTGATCCCGCCATGGTGACGGGCCTGCCGCGCGACGCCTCATTCCAGGGCAGTGCGAAGCTGCGCGGAGGGCTGGGCCTGATCCCCCGGCGCTTGCCCGGCGCTTATGAGTTGTGGCAGCGGCCAGTCGGCTGGGACGAGGTGCGCCGCCGGATCGACCTCATTCACCGCCCCTATCATGCGAGCCTCAGCCGGATGATGCGGGCGGCGAGGGACGCGCACGGCCATGCCGTGCTGATCGACCTGCATTCCATGCCGCCGCTTCCACCCGCCGCCGCGGGGCAGGCCGCTCCGCAGGTCGTGCTGGGCGACCGCTTCGGCCGCGCTGCGTCGGCGCGCCTTATGACGCTGGCGGCGGATGTGCTGACCGGCCATGGGCTGACAGTTGCGCAGAACCATCCCTATGCGGGCGATCATATGATCGAACGGCATGGGAACCCTGCCGGTGATCTTTATGCGCTGCAGGTGGAGGTGGACCGCAGCCTCTATCTCGACGCGGCGCTCGATCGGCCGGGCCCCGGCCTGCCGCGGCTTCAGGCGATCATCAGGGCTCTGATCGACGCACTTTCTGCGGAAAGCCCGCGCGCTGCCTATCCCCTTGCCGCCGAATAGTGCGCAGCAAAAAAGGCCGGAGCGATGCGCGCCCCGGCCTTCCTATTCTCCGACCGTGTCAGCCCCTTATTCCAGATGCTGGTCCGGCAGGACGTGCGTGGGGCGTGAACCCCACAGCGCATAAAAGAGAATGTAGAGTTCGCAGACCGCGGTCAGCAGGAAGGACGTCTGCAGGCCATAATTGTCGGCCAGCCATCCTTGCACCACGACCAATGATCCGCCTGCAATCGCCATAATCAGCAGGCCCGACCCTTCCTCGGTCAGCGGTCCCAGACCCCGAATGCCGAGCGAGAAGATAGTCGGGAACATGATGGAATGGAAAAGACCCACCAGGATCAGTGACCACATGGCGACAGGGCCGTCGGACAGGACGGTGACGATCATGACGATGAAGGCGCCGGTGGCGAAAGCGGCCAATACCTTGCCTGCATCGACCTTCTGCATGATCGCCGAACCGACGAAGCGGCCGACCATCATGCCACCCCATAGGAACGTCAGGTAACGGCCCGCATGCTCATGGGTAAGGTTCGCGATGTTCGGCTGGCTGACGAAATTCACGAAGAGGTTGGCGACGCCAATCTCCGCGATCAGATAGATAAAGATCGCCGGAATGCCGAAAACCAGGTTGCGGTGCGACCAGAGCGAATGTTTCTTGCGTTCTTCCCGGGCCAGCCTTGCCGTCGCCGATCCCATGGCGGGAAGCGGGAAACGGGCGATGACGATGGCCAGCACTACCAGAACCACCGCAACCAGCGCATAGGGCAAAATCACCGACTGGGCGTCGGCGATCCGCTCCGCCTCGGTCAGCACCGTTCCGGCGGCAGCCGTACCGCCCTTCGACCGCCCCAGGATCAGATAAGCGCCGAACAGCGGCGCCAGCATCGTTCCGGCAGAATTCATCGCCTGCACCAGGTTGAGGCGCGACGATGCGGTTTCCGGCTTGCCCACCACGACGACGTAGGGATTTGCCGCAACCTGCAGCAGCGTGATGCCGCTGGCGATGACGAATAGCATGGCCAAGGTCACGCCATAGGAAGGCAGGCTCGCCGCCAGCATCATGCCCAGCGATCCGGCGGCCATGACCAGCAGGCCGATCACCAGAGACTTTTGATAGCCTACCCGCTCGATCAGCTTGGCCGAGGGGATCGATGCCACGAAGTAAGCGATGAACCAGACAGACTCGATAAGCGTCGTCTGGGTATAGTTGAGTTCAAATACGCTGCGCAGGTGGGGCAGCAGCGTGTTATTGATGACGGTGATGAAGCCCCACATGAAGAACAGGCTCGCCAGCAGCGTCAGCGCCGGCCCATATCGAGTAGCGGGGTGATGTTCGGCCGTCAGAGTGGCTGATGATGAGGGAGGTGCGGGCATTCATCTTCTCCAACAGGCGCTAACAGGCTTGTGCTCTTTCAATTTGTCCGAGTATATAGCTCGCTGTCGGGCGTCAATATCTCGGTAGCAAGGGGGCATGCATGCAGAGGGCCTGGATCAGCCATGCTTTTCGAACATCATCGTCCTATTATCTGGCGCTTGTGATGGCAAGCGCATCAGCATTGGCCGCCGAGACGAGCCGCGCGCCTGCAGGTCATCTGCCCGAGGGCACGCCCGTCGAAGCAATCACGCTGTCGAACGGGCACGGCGTTTCCGCCAAGATACTGACCTACGGCGCCACGCTGCAGTCGCTGACCGGGCCTGACCGCAATGGCAAGCAGGCCGACGTGCTGCTGGGCTATGACGATCTCGCGGCTTATCTGGCGCGGCCCGATTATTTCGGGGGGACAGTGGGCCGCTATGCGAACCGCATTGCAGGCGGCAAGTTCACCCTTGACGGCCAGAGCTATCAGCTGCCGCTCAACGACAAAGGCAACACGCTGCATGGCGGCGGCAAAGGGTTCGACAAGCAAGTGTGGAAGGTCGTGTCCCTGACCGGCGGCCCCCGGCCTCAACTCGTCCTGTCCTACAGCAGTCCGGATGGAGAGGCGGGCTATCCCGGCAGGCTCGACACCCGGATCAGCTATGCGCTGGACGAAAGCGGTGCGCTGACCATCAGTTTCGAGGCGGAGGCAAGCAAGCCGACCGTCGTCAACCTGACCAATCACGCCATCTTCAACTTGGCCGGAGAGGGCGCGCCGGGCGGTGCGCTCGGCCATTTGCTGACGATTCCGGCAAAAGATTATACCCCCGTCGATGCCGGGCTTATTCCCACTGGTGAGATAAGGCCGGTCGCGGGAACCCCGTTCGACTTCCGCACGCCCCGCCGGGTGGATGACGCAGTCCGTGACGGCGCCGATCCGCAGATCCGGTCGGGCCGCGGCTACGATCATAATTGGGTGCTGGACAAGGGGACGACCGCGAACCCTGAACTTGCCGCCCGGTTGGAAGACCCTCCTTCAGGCCGTGTCCTTGAGGTGCTGAGCACGGAGCCGGGGCTGCAATTCTATTCGGGCAACTTTCTCGATGGGACTTTCGTCGGCAAAAATGGTCATCTCTACCGGATGGGCGACGGCTTCGCCCTTGAGCCCCAGAAATTCCCGGACTCGCCCAATCATCCGAACTTCCCGTCAGCGCGGCTCGACCCCGGCAAGCCCTATCGGCATGTCATGATCTATCGCTTGTCGGTAATGCGCTGATCCGATGGCGCAGTGGGAACTGATCCAGCGCGATATTCGCGACACGCTGGGCGAAGGCACCTTATGGTCCGCGCGCGATAATGCTGTCTATTGGACCGACATAGTCGCACCAGCGGTCAATCGCCTGTCACTTGCCGACGGCAGCATCCTACGCTGGGCCATGCCTGAGCCGATCGGTTGGATCGTCGAGCGGCAGGGCGGTGACTTCATCGCCGGATTGCAGAGCGGTTTCGCCCGTCTCTCGCTCGATCCGCTCGCGATCGAACCGATCGGCGACCCTGAGCCGCATTTGCCCGGCAACCGGATGAATGACGGCAAGGCGGATGCCGAAGGACGCATCTGGTGCGGCACGATGGACATGGCGGAGCAGGCGGAGAGCGGCGCTTTCTACCGCCTGGATCCAGACGGGCGCTGGCTCCAGATGGACAGCGGCTACAAGGTGCCCAATGGCCCGGCCTTCTCCCCCTGCGGCCTTTGGCTCTACCATACGGACAGCGCGCGGCGCAGCGTCTATCGCTTCGCCCGAACGGAAGGCGGCGGCCTTGCAGACCGGGAGTTGTTCATCCGCTTTAGCGAAGAGGATGGCTATCCTGACGGCATGACCGTTGATGCCGACGGTCATTTGTGGATCGCGCATTGGGATGGCGCGCGCATCAGCCGTTTCACGCCCGAAGGCAAGCTTGATCGCGCCATTCCCTTGCCAGCGCGGCAGGTCACGAACATCTGTTTCGCCGGAGCAAATCTCGACCGCATGTTTGTAAGTTCGGCGGCCGTGGGCCTGCCCGAAAGCGAATATGATGGCGGGCTGTTCGAGGTCGATGCGGGCGTGAAGGGCCTGCCGACGCCCTTGTTCGCAGGCTAAGCAGGCTAAGGGAAGGGCGGCGCGGAACTGTCGCGCTGCACCAATTCGAAGCGGAACGCTGGCGGCTCCGATGGGCCGTTGATCAGCGAGTCGATCACAGCCGCCCCCATTTCGGCGAGCGGCTGGCGCACCGTGGTAAGCGGCGGCCAAGCGGTGAAGCTAGCCGGCGTGTCGTCAAATCCGACCACGGACAAATGTTGCGGCACATTCAACCCCCGGCGGCGCGCCAGCGCCAGAAGGCCAAGCGCCATATCGTCATTGGTCGCGAAGACAGCCGTCGGTGGCTTCGTTAGGCCGAGCAGATGCTCGCCCGCCGCGATGCCGGACGCATAGTCGAACCCACCCTCAACGAACAGGCTCTCCTCGCGAGGAAGGCCCGCAGCCGCGAGGCCGTCGCGGAAGCCATCGACCCGGCAGGCGGCTGCGCCATGGCTAGGCGGCGGCGTGATAATGCCGATGCGCCGATGACCGAGCGCGATGAGATGATCGGCTACCATCCGGCCTGCAGCCCGTTCGGGCGTGGGAATGTTGAGGCCCTGCGCGCTCACCGAACCGGCGATCAGGGCGCAGGGCAGTTTCCGCTCGGACAGCCACTGCAGCACTGCCGGATCGTCCGACAGCGGCGGGGCCAGGAACACGCCGTCGGGGCGCAGCGCGGCCACAAGCCCTTCCAGAATCTCGAACCGCGCCTCACCCTCCAGCGGGATCAGCTCGACCACCAGATGATAGCCGAGGTCCCGGCACCGGTTCACCGCGCCCGCCTGGATACCACTGATATAGCTGGCCACGGGGTTGTTGTAGAGGAAAGCGATCATGAAGGACCGCCCGCCTGCCAGCCGCCGGGCCGACTGATTGGGCCGATAATCCAGCTGACGGATCGCTGCCGTCACCCGTTCCCGCAGTTCCGCACTGACATTGGGCGCCTTGTTCACCACCCGCGAGACGGTTTTGATCGAAACGCCAGCGACCGCCGCTACGTCATGGATGCTCGGCATGAAGATCCTGCCACGCGATCCGCGGCTGCTCGCTGTATCCACCTCTCATGATGAGCGATCCTTGGCACGGAAAAGTGGGAGAAAACAAGCATTCGCGGCCGTCATTTGGCCGAAAAATTATAATCGATCATCCTGGGTCAAAAAGGGCTTGATCGATCAGACTAAATCTTTAAAAGTCCAAGACAGCGTTGTCATTCTTCGAATGGCAATGACGTCATCCCGGACGGTTTCGGACTAACTGCACAAGGACGCGGCCGTCCGGGATGCGCTTTCATCGCGCCTTCGTATCATGCCAGCCATGAGCGCCGATCAGAGGCACGAAGCGCACCGCCTCCAGCTTCTGTGTTTCGAACGCTTCCTCGCCGGTGCGGGTTATGCGCATAAGTTGCTGCTCTCTCGCTTCGCCCACCGGGATTACCAGGCGCCCGCCGATCGTCAGCTGTTCGCGCAGCGGCGGCGGCACGGAAGGACCGCCTGCCGCGACCAATATGGCGTCGAAGGGCGCTTGTTCCGGCCACCCCTCCGTACCGTCGCCGGTGCGGATCGATAGATTGTCATAGCCCAGTCGTTCCATCCGCCCGCGCGCGAGTGCGGCCAGTTCGCCCAGCCGGTCGATCGCAAAGACATGCGCGGCAAGGCGGCTCATGACCGCGGCGGCATAGCCCGACCCGACGCCGATCTCCAGCACCCGGTCGCTTGCGCGGATCGCCGCAGCCTCGATCATTCGGGCGACGATATAGGGCTGCGAAATCGTCTGGCCCCCCTCGACCGGCAGCGGCCTGTCTTCATAAGCGAAGTCGCGCAGCTCTTCTGGAACGAAATTCTCGCGCGGCACCTGGCGCATGGCCGCCAGCAGGCGTGGGTCGCCGACGCCGCGGCGGGCGATCTGCCGCTCCACCATCATCTGGCGCAGGCGCTCGCTGTCCGCCATGCCGCCTCCGGGCCATTGATCGGAATGACGCGACTCGGCCGCGCCGCCAGCGTCACCATAGCCCTTTGCCGCCCGTTGCGCCCTGACCTTTATCAATGCCCCCTGGTGCCGCAAAGGTTGACCGACTTTTCACCATCTTCCCCACGATGGAGGAGTTGGCTGTTCAAAAACAAAGCGTTATGGTAGCTGGCACAGCTTTCCCCGAGGTTGCCCCCGTTGGACATGATGCTGCCGGACCATGAGGCGTCCCTGCGTTGGACGCCGCTGTTCGCAGCCGCCGAGCGGCTGGCGAACGCCCGATCGCTCGGCGATGTCGTGGAGGTCGTGCGGACGGCTGCGCGCAGCATTGCGGGTGCGCAGGGCATTACGGTCGTGTTGGGCGAAGGCGACGAATGCTTTTATGTCGCCGAAGATGCGATTGAGCCGCTGTGGGCGGGCCAGCGCTTTCCACGTTCGTCTTGCGTGTCGGGCTGGGTCATGACCCATGGGAAACCGGCGATCATCTCGGACATCTCCGCCGATCCACGCGTTCCCTACCATCTCTACAGCGCCACTTTCGTCCGCAGCATGGTGATGACGCCGGTCGATACGGGGTCCAAGCCGATGGCGATCGGCGCCTACTGGGCGGAGGTGGACGCCCCCGACGAACTATCCGTCGAAATGTTGAGCCAGTTGGCTCGGCTGGTCGGCGCGGCGATTCGCAACGTGTCGCTGCAAACCTCGTTCGAAATCGTCAACCGCATGGGCGCGGCCGTTGCGGCGGAACAGAATCTGGATGTCGTCGTCCAGACGATCACCGACGCCGCCGTCGAACTGACCGGCGCGGAATTCGGAGCCTTCTTCTACAATCTCGTCGACCAGAAGGGTGAGAGCTACATGCTCTACAGCCTTTCCGGCGTTCCGCGTGAGGCGTTCGGCAATTTGTCCATGCCGCGCAACACCGCCGTGTTTGGCCCGACCTTCGCAGGGGAGGGGATTGTGCGGTCGGACAATATCCGGGCGGATCCCCGCTATGGCCACAACGCTCCGCACAAGGGCATGCCGCCTGGCCATCTGCCTGTCACCAGCTATCTTGCCGTGCCCGTCGTATCGCATAGTGGCGAAGTCCAAGGCGGCCTGTTCTTCGGCCATCATCTGGCGGGCCGCTTTACCGCTGAACATGAAAAGATCATGGCGGGCGTCGCGGGGCACGCATCCATCGCGATCGACAATGCGCGCCTCCACCACAAGGCGCAGCGTGAAATCGCGGCCCGCACCGTGGCCGAAGGGGAATTGCGCCAACTCAACGCCACGCTGGAGCAGCGGATCGAGCAGCGTACGGAGCAAATCCGCGCAGCCTTCCGCGAACTGGAACAGAGCGAGCGGCGCTTCGGGCTGCTGGTCCAGGGCGTCACCGACTATGCGATGTGCATGCTCGATGCTACGGGCACGATCACCAACTGGAATGCGGGCGCGGAACGGATCAAGGGCTATTCCGCGCATGAAATTGTCGGCCGGCATTTCTCCTGCTTCTACACTGAACCCGATCGGGAAGCGGGCATGCCCGCCCGCACGCTGGAGGTTGCCACCACGGCTGGCCGGTTCGAAGCCGAAGGGTGGCGCGTGCGCAAGGACGGCACGCAATTCTGGGCCAATATCATCGTCGATGCGATCCATGACGAACAGGGACGGTTGATCGGCTTTGCCAAGGTAACCCGTGATCTCACCGAAAAGCGCGCGGTGGAGGAACAGCTTCGCCAGGCGCACAAGATGGAGGCCGTTGGCCAACTGACCGGCGGCATCGCACATGACTTCAACAATCTGCTGACCGTCATCAACGGCAATATCGAACTGGCCGAGCGGGGCCTCACCAATGGCGGCGATCCGGCTAAGGCGGTGCGCGCCATCGCAAACGCCCGGCAGGGGGCGGAACGTGCCGCCGCGCTGACCCAGCGCCTGCTCGCCTTTTCCCGGCGCCAACCTCTGTCACCCAAGCCGCTGCATCTTGATCGCGTGGTGGAAGGGCTATCCGACCTGCTGAAGCGGGCGCTAGGCGAACTGATCCAGCTCAAGACGGTCAATGCCCCGCATCTCTGGCCGGTAGAGGCCGATCCCAACCAGATCGAAAGCGCGCTGCTGAACCTTGCTGTCAATGCGCGGGATGCCATGGCAGATGGCGGAACATTGACGATCGAGACCGCCAACGCTTATCTCGACAGCGATTATGCCGCCGCTTGCGGCGATGTCGCGCCCGGCAATTATGTGATGGTCGCGGTCAGCGACACCGGCACCGGCATGGCTCCCCCGGTACTGTCGCGCATCTTCGAACCTTTCTTCACCACCAAGGAGATCGGGCGCGGGACCGGGCTTGGCCTCAGCCAGGTCTATGGGTTCGTCAAGCAATCGGGCGGGCATGTGGAAGTGCTGTCGGAACAGGGGCAGGGCACCACTGTCAAAATCTACCTGCCGCGCTTCACCGGCGATGCGGAGGGGACGCAGGAGGACCGAGTGACGGCCCACGACCTCTCGGCTTCAGGCCAGACCATTTTGGTGGTCGAGGATGATGATGCCGTGCGCGCCTATTCGGTCGAGACTTTGCGGGAATTGGGCTATCGAGCGCTGGAGGCGGCGGATGGCCATGCCGCGCTGCGCCTGATTGAGGCGGATGGCCAGTCGATCGACCTTCTCTTCACCGATGTCGTGATGCCCGGCATGTCGGGCAAGGATCTGAGCGAACGCGCGCGTACGTTGAAACCCGACCTCAAGATTCTCTACACCAGCGGTTATACCCGCGACGGCTTCCTGCGCGACGGAAAGCTCGACCCGGGCATTGCCCTGCTGCCCAAGCCCTTCACCCTGCAAGACCTGGCCAGTCGCCTCCGCGACATCTTGGACCGAGTCTGAAGGCGGCGAGGCTCTCCGGGCGAAAAGCTACCGCCCACCTCTCAAGGTTCAGTAAGCGCGATATCCATATCCGCGAGCGCCAGCCGCAACAGCTCCGTCATCGCCGCTCGCGCCGCCGCCGTGTCGCGGGAGGCAATCGCCTCGAAAACCGCGCGATGATCCGGCAGCGGATCGCGCGGCGGCGCTGACTTCCGCTGCTTGAACATGGTCGTCCAACTGACCGCCGCGCCCACGGAGCTTGCCAGCGCCGCCAGCGCTTCATTCTGCGTCGCGGCCAATATCGCATTGTGGAACTGCTGATCCGCCGCGCGCCCTTCCTCGGTCGCCAGCCCATGCTCGCCCATCGTCGAGAGCGCTGTCTCCATGGTCGCCAGTTGGGCATCGGTCCGCCGCCGCGCCGCGAGTTCCGCAGCCGATGGTTCGATCAGGCCGCGCAGTTCGAACAGGTCGCGCACAAAGGCGGGGTCCGGCTCGCCCGCGAACATCCAGGCCAGCATCTCCGGGTCCAGCACATTCCATCGGCTGCGCGGCAGCACGCGGGTGCCCGCCTTGGGGCGGCTTTCCAGCATGCCCTTCGCGATCAGGATGCGCACGGCCTCGCGATAAGCGGTGCGGGACACGCGAAGCCGCTCGGCTGCCTCGATCTCGCCTTCGAACAGCTCGCCGGGTCTGTATTTTCCCGCGACGATCGCGCTGCCCAGCTGCCGGGCGATCGCCTGGTGGATGCGAAGGCCGCCCTCCTCATGTCCGAACATGCGTTCAGCTGAATGCTTGCCTTCGCTGCCCAACGCTCGCTCCTTGCCAGTCATCGAACGCCAGCCGTACGGCAATGCCGCTCTCAAAGAAAGTCGCCCGCAGCCGCCGTCCGCCGATGCTCGCCTGACCGCTCAATGATTGTCGCGCGGCAGGCCCTTGGTCTGGGCGATACGCTGATATTTCTCCGCCCCTTCCAATATCGCGCCGCTGTCGAGTTGCCCGACCAGCGCGCGCTGAATCTCCTGCCATGGCGTCTGCGAGGCGGGGTAGGGGTAGCCCCCCTCGGCCAGCAGAGCCGATCGCCGCGCAGACAGTTCTTCATCCGAAATCAGCACATTCACCATGCCTGCATTCAAGTCCATCCGCACCCGATCGCCGGTCCGCAGCAGCGCCAGGCCACCCGTGGCCGCCGCTTCTGGCGAGGCGTTCAGGATCGAGGGACTGCCGCTGGTGCCTGATTGCCGCCCGTCGCCGATGCAGGGCAGGGCGCTGATGCCCTCCGTGATCAGATATGCGGGCGGCCGCATGTTCACCACCTCCGCCGCGCCGGGATAGCCGATCGGCCCCGCGCCGCGCATGAACATCAGCGTGTCGGCCGTGATGCCCACCGCCGGGTCATCGATCCGCGCATGATAATCCTCCGGCCCGTCGAATACGACCGCAGGCCCTTCAAAGGCATTGGGATCATTGGGATTGGACAGATAACGCTGGCGGAACTCGTCGCTGATGACGCTGGTCTTCATGATCGCCGCGTCGAACAAATTGCCGGAGAGGACCAGGAATCCCGCCTCCTCCTTGATCGGCTGGGCGAAGGGCCGGATGACCTTCTCATCCTCGATCGCGGCGTCCCGGCAATTCTCGCCCATGGTCCTGCCGTTGACGGTCATCGCCCCCTCGCGGATCAGGCCCTGGCCGATCAACTGCCCGACCACCGCAGGCACGCCGCCCGCATGATAATAATCCTCGCCCAGATATTCGCCCGCCGGCTGGAGGTTCACCAGCAGCGGGACCTTATGCCCCACTGCCTCCCAGTCCTTGAGCGGCAGTTCGACCCCGGCATGGCGCGCGATCGCCGCCAGATGGATCGGCGCATTTGTCGATCCGCCGATCGCCGAATTCACCACGATCGCATTATGGAATGCGTCCAGCGTCAAGATGTCGGAAGGTTTCAGATCCTCCGCCACCATTTCGACGATGCGCTTGCCGGTGCGATAGGCGGCCTCCTGCCGATCGCGATAGGGCGCAGGGATCGCCGCCGATCCGGGCAGCATCATGCCCAGCGCCTCGGCGAGGCTGTTCATCGTCGTCGCCGTGCCCATGGTGTTGCAATAGCCGGTCGAGGGCGCCGACGACGCCACCAGCTTGATGAAGCCCTCATCGTCGATCTTACCTGCCGCCAGCAACTGCCGCGCATGCCAGACGATCGTGCCCGATCCCGTCCGCTCGCCCTTGTGCCAGCCGTTCAGCATCGGTCCCACCGACAGCGCGATCGCGGGGATATTGACCGTCGCCGCCGCCATCAGCAGCGCGGGTGTCGTCTTGTCGCAACCAGTGGTCAGCACCACGCCGTCGATCGGATAGCCGTACAGCGCCTCGACCAGCCCCAGATAGGCGAGGTTCCGGTCCAGTCCCGCGGTCGGCCGCTTGCCCGTCTCCTGGATCGGATGAACGGGAAATTCCAACGCGATGCCGCCCATCTCCCTTATGCCCTCGCGAATCCGCTCCGCCAGCACCAGATGATGACGGTTGCATGGCGACAGGTCGCTCCCGGTCTGCGCAATGCCGATGATCGGCCTGCCGCTCCGCAATTCCTCAAGGCTGAGGCCGAAGTTCAGGTAGCGCTCCAGGTAGAGTGCGGTCATGTCGATGTTGTCGGGGTTGTCGAACCAGGCGCGGCTGCGCAATTTCCGGTCGGCAGGGAAGGATACGGCCATGAGAACATCCTGAAAAGCTAGGGCTGTGCAACAGATTGACGTCTTCGCTCGGTCAATATACTCATACAAATAGACAGACAAGGATGGATTGCATTCTCCCGTGAAACCGTTAGCCCAGCAGCACACAGGTCCCCAGATATGAGCGGTTATGACGTCGTCGGCGATTGGGGCACGAGCCGACTGCGCCTGTTCCGCATCGAACAGGGTGAGGTTATTGCGCGCCTCGAGGGTCCCGGCATTGCTGCGGTCGGCGCGAATGCGGAAGCAGCCTTCGCAGACAGCATCGCGCCTTGGCTCGACGGTGGCATGCCCGGCAGCATTCGCCTCTGCGGCATGGCCGGTGCGCGCGACGGCTGGGTGGAGGCGCCCTATGCCGATTGTCCCGCTACTTCCAGCGACTGGCGCTCCGCCGCAGCCCGGTTCGACTGGCGCGGCGTGCCCGTCACCATCCTCGCCGGGCTCGCCTGCACCAGCAGCGATGGCGTGCCGGACGTCATGCGGGGCGAGGAGACACAGCTGTTCGGCGCCATCAACCGCCACCCCCATCTGGCCGATGGCCGCCAACTGATCGTCCTGCCCGGCACGCACAATAAGTGGACGCTGGTCGAAGATGGCCGCATCCTCACCTTCCGCACGGTTCCCACTGGCGAACTCTACGCGCTGCTGCATGGCCAATCGACGCTGGGCGCCAAGTCGAAACCGCACAATCCTGCCGAAGAAGGCGATGGCTTTGCCGAAGGTCTTGGCCGCGCTGGGCAGGGCGGTCTGCTCACCAGCCTCTTCGCCGCACGGTCGATGCGGCTGCGCGCCGGACGGTCTTCCGATTGGGCGGCTGCCTATCTTTCCGGCCTGCTGATCGGATGCGAGATTGCGGAGGTCACCGCGATGCTCGGGGAGGCAGGCAACATCACCCTGATCGGCGATCAGCGCCTTTGCACCCACTACGCGCAGGCGCTGGAAGCGCAGGGCCTTACCACCCATATGCTGGACGGCGACGATTGCGTGCTCGCCGGCCTCACCCTTCCGGAGAATGACGCATGACACTCGACGCCCTGCTCGCGGATGGCGCGCCCCCGATCGCCGCCATCCTGCGCGGCCTGCGTCCCGAAGAAGCCCCCGCGATCGGCGCGGCGCTTATCGATGCGGGGATCCAAATTCTCGAAGTGCCACTGAATTCACCCGACCCGCTGGAGAGCATCGGTGCACTTCAGCAAGCTTTCGGAGCTAAGGCTCTGATCGGAGGCGGCACGGTGCTGACGGTCGATGCGGTGGAGGATCTGCACCGCGTCGGCGGTCGCATCATGGTCACGCCCAATACCGACGCAGCCGTGATCGCGCGCGGCGCGGAACTCGGCCTTGAACTGCTGCCCGGCTTTCTGACCCCCAGCGAGGCATTCGTGGCCGTCAAAGCAGGCGCCCGCCGCCTGAAACTTTTCCCCGCCGCGCAGCTCGGCCCCGCCTATGTTAAGGCGGTGAAGGACGTTCTTCCCCGCCATGTCGGCCTCTGGGCGGTAGGGGGCACCGGCGCAGATACGATCGGTCAGTGGCTCGCGGCGGGCTGCGAAGGCATAGGCGTCGGCGGCGCTCTATACCGCCCCGGCGACAGCGCGGATGTGGTCGGGGAACGTGCCGCAGCCTTGGTCGCCGCCTGGCGCGCGATTTAGCGGATAAGACCTCCTACGCCTCCCCGTTCGTATCGAGCGAAGTCGAGAAACGTGAAGCGCGCGCTCTAATCCGTTTCTCGACTTCGCTCGATACGAACAGAGGTTTGTGGCCGTCACGTATCTCAGTCAATTTGTCGAGGGCCAAGCCCGCCCATTACCCCACCTGCCGCGTCTCTTGCCGGTCCAGCATTTCCCGTACCTTTCCCGCCAGATCGGCATAGGTGAAAGGCTTGGTCAGCAACTCGACGCCCGGGTCCAGCCGCCCGTGGTGGAAGATCGCGTTGCGTGCATAGCCGGTCGCGAACAATATCTTGAGATCCGGCCGCCGAAGCGCCGCTTCCCGCGCCACGTCCGCGCCCGTCATCCCGCCGGGCAGCACCACATCGGTAAAGAGCAGATCGACCGGCGGTGTGGCGCGGTCCAGCGCATCCAGCGCGGCTGCGCCGTTATTGGCCTCTATCACGCGATAACCTAGTTCGTTCAGCACCTCGACGGCATAGGCGCGCACCTTGTCGTCATCCTCGCATACCAGCACCGTTTCATGGCCGCCGCCATGCGGTAACCGTGGGCTTCCCTCCGCCCGGTCATTGGCTGGCACAGGCCCATGATGGCGCGGCAGGTAGATCTTGATGCTGGTCCCCTGACCGACCTCCGAATAGACGCGGATATGACCGCCCGACTGTTTGATGAAGCCATAGACCATCGACAGGCCCAGGCCCGTGCCGCGTCCGACCTCCTTTGTCGTGAAAAACGGCTCGATCGCATGTCGCAACGTATCGGGGTCCATGCCGTGGCCCGTATCCGACATGCTGATCAGCACATATTGCCCCGGCGTCACCTCTTCTTCCTGGGCGGCATAATGGTCGTCGATGTGCGTGTTGGCGACTTCGATCGTCAGCTTGCCGCCACCCGGCATCGCGTCGCGCGCGTTGACTGCCAAGTTCAACAGCGCATTTTCCATCTGGTTGACGTCGATCTCCACCGGCCAGACGCGCGCCGTCTGGATCGTCTCCACCTCGATCGTCTCGCCCAGCGTGCGCCCCAGTAGGTCCGACATGCCACTGACCAGCCGATTGGGATCGGCTCGCTCGGGCGTCAGCGGCTGGCGGCGGGAAAAGGCCAGCAGCCGCTGCGTCAGCATCGCGGCCCGCTCGGCCCCGGCCATCGCATTTTCCGCCGCCCGGCGCAGTCGATCGTTGTTCTTCAGGCCGCGTTGCAAAAGTTCCAGATTGCCGGTCACGACCTGTAGCAGATTGTTGAAGTCATGGGCGACGCCGCCGGTCAGTTGGCCCAGCGTCTCCATCTTCTGCGCCTGCCGTAGCGCCGCCTCCGCCTCTGCCAGCGCCCTGCTATGAGCGCGCTGCTCGGTAACGTCGCGCGCTACGCAATAGATTAGTCCATTGTCGGGCACCGCCGTCCAGCTGAAGTTGCGATAGCTGCCATCCTTCGCCCGAAAGCGATTTTCGAACCGCAGCGTCGGCACCCCTTGCTGCAGCGTCTCCAGTTCGTTGCGTACGCGCGCGACGTCCTCGGGATGCTCCATCCATTCCGACGTCCGGCCGATCAGTTCGTCCTCGCTCCAGCCCAATATGTCCGTCCAGGCGGGGCTGGCCGACAGCCATGTGCCCGTCATGTCCGCCACCAGGAAAGGGTCTCGCGCCAGCGTCCACAAACGATTGCGTTCGGCCAGCATTTCGCGCTCGGCCTTCACGCGTTGCGTGGTTTCGCTGACGATGCACAGCGCGCCGCCGATGGACCCGTCGCTTTCGAATACGGGCGAATAGCTGATGTCGAAAAACACCTCTTCGCCTCGACCGCCGTCACGCTCGATATAAAAAGGGCGGTCCTTTGCATGGACCGTCTCGCCTTTCTCGACGACGGACAGCAGCAGGGGCTCAAGATCTTGCCACAACTCGGCCCAGCCTTCGCGCGCGGGGCGGCCCAGCACGGCGGGGTGCTTGTCGCCAATGGTCGGGGCATATGCTTCATTGTAAAGCGCGCAAAGATCCGGACCCCAAAACAGCACGATCTCGGCCTTGGACGACAGCATCAGTCGCACTGTCGATATCAGGGCGGGCGACCATTGATCGACCGGACCCAATGGCGACTGTTCGCCGATACGGGTGGTCAGTTCGCCTAGCGGGCCTTGCGCCGCGATCATCCCGGCGATGTTGTTCGCCGCCGTCATCGATTATCCTCTGTTAAGAACCGCATAGACAGGGATACGCCTGTCTGTTGAATTGTATCCCGCTCGCGCGGGCCGCTGCGACCTTTTGTCCATGGGTCGCCCTCTTGCAACAATCGGGGCATCGGCGCATGGATCGCCGTCATGACCGCCATCGCTCTCCGTCGCCCGGCCATGTCCGCTCCCCGCCCTGCATCCATCGCCCGCTGGCTGCTTGCTGTCGCGGCGCTGGTTTTCTGCATGGTGGTGGTCGGCGGCATCACGCGCCTGACCGAATCGGGCCTTTCGATCACTCAGTGGAAGCCCATTGCCGGGGCCATTCCACCGATCACGCACGACCAGTGGATGGAGGCGTTCCGCCTCTATCAGCAGATCCCCGAATATCAGCAGCTTCGGCAGGGCATGACCCTGTCCGATTTCCAGTTCATCTTTTTCTGGGAATGGGTGCACCGGCTGCTCGGCCGCCTGATCGGCGTCGCTTTCGCGCTGCCCCTGCTGTGGTTTGCCTGGCGCCGGGCCATCCCTATCGGTTATGGTCTGCGCCTTGTCGCGCTGCTCGCGCTCGGCGGGCTTCAGGGTGCGATCGGCTGGTGGATGGTGAAATCCGGCCTCTCGGTGCGCACCGATGTCAGCCATTACCGGCTCGCCATTCATCTCCTGACGGCGCTCTTCATCATGGGCGGGCTCATCTGGACCGCCCTCGATCTGCGCGCGGTTGCGCGTGATCCATCCGCCCGACCTGCAATCCTGCCGCCATTTGCGCTGCTCGTGCTGCTGGTCCTGTTCGTCCAGCTGCTGTTCGGCGCTTTCACCGCCGGGCTGGACGCGGGTTATGTCTCCAATAGCTGGCCGCTCATGAACGACCATTTGGTGCCTGAGGGCATCGAGTGGCTGGGCTCGCTCTGGGCTACGATCTCCAACGACCCCTATCTCGTCCACTTCATCCACCGTTGGTGGGCCTGGGTCGCAGCCGCCATGCTGATCCTGCTCGCGCGCAAGGCAAAGCGGGCGGGGCAGCGTGGCGCGTCGATCGCGATCAATGCCGCTGTCGGGACGCAGGTTGCGCTCGGCATCGCTACGGTTGTCAGTGGCATCGCTCTGCCGCTCGCGGTGCTGCATCAAGCGGTCGGCGCGCTGGTAGTCGCGTCTGCCGCCTGGGGCTCGCATGCCGTGGGGGCGCGCCGGGCATGAGCGGGGTGGCGCTCGTCTATACGCTGTTCGGTTCGGCCGAAGCCGCCGAGCGCGTCGCGCGCCAGCTTGTTGAGGAGCGTCTGGCCGCATGCGCCAACATATTGGCTCAGGGCACGTCCATCTATGAATGGAACGGCGTCCTGGAAATGTCGGCCGAGGTGCCGGTGCTGTTCAAGACCACCCCGTCGCGCCGCGACGCGCTGATGGCGCGGATCGCCGAACTTCACGACTATGATGTGCCTGCAATCCTCGCTCTGCCGGTCGAAATGGCCGATCTCAGCTACGCAAAATGGGTCGCCGAGCAGATCGCGAAATGACGGGTATTATTTTACCCGTCAGGAAAGTGGCCGAATCTCTTGACTTCTGAAGGTGTGCCGGTCATTAGCGCCCATCTTTGAACGCCCTCAAAACACGTTCAATTCACTATTTCATTCTGGAGATTGGCACCATGAAGGCGCTGATGAAGACCACTAAGCCGGCAACCCCGGCCACGGTCGAAAAGAAGTGGATCCTGATCGACGCGGAAGGTCTCGTCGTCGGCCGCCTCGCCTCGACCGTCGCGAACATCCTTCGCGGCAAGCACAAGACGTCCTTCACCCCCCACGTTGATTGCGGTGACAATGTCATCATCATCAACGCGGACAAGGTGAAGTTCACCGGCCGCAAGCTTACCGACAAGGTCTATTACAAGCACACAGGCTACGCCGGCGGCATCAAGGAAACCACGCCTGCCAAGATTCTGGAAGGCCGTTTCCCCGAGCGCGTCCTTGAAAAGGCCGTTGAGCGCATGATCCCCCGTGGTCCGCTCGGCCGTCAGCAGATGCGCAACCTGCGCATCTTCGCCGGTGCTGAACATCCGCACGAAGCGCAGAACCCCGAAGTGCTCGATTTCGCGTCGCGCAACCGCAAGAACAAGGTGGGTGCATAATGTCCGATAACCGCCAGTCCCTGTCCGACCTCGCGTCGCTGACCGCCAACGCTCCGGCCGCTGCCGATGCCGTCGCTGCTGACGCCCCGATCGCTCCGGTTCAGCCCTCGGCTCCGCTGCGCGCCCAGGAAATCGACAGCCTCGGCCGCGCCTACGCCACCGGCCGCCGCAAGGACGCCGTCGCCCGCGTCTGGGTGAAGCCCGGCACCGGCAAGATCACGGTCAACGGCCGCGATCAGGAAGTCTATTTCGCCCGTCCGACCCTGCGTCTGGTCATCAACCAGCCGTTCGGCGTCACCGAGCGTGAAGGCCAGTATGACGTGATCGCCACCGTCAAGGGCGGCGGTCTGTCGGGTCAGGCCGGCGCCGTGAAGCACGGCATCGCCCAAGCTCTGTCGAAGTACGAACCGGCGCTGCGCAGCGCGGTCAAGGCGGAAGGCTTCCTGACCCGCGACAGCCGCGTCGTCGAGCGTAAGAAGTACGGTAAGGCCAAGGCCCGTCGTAGCTTCCAGTTCTCGAAGCGCTAAGCTTCTACTCGCAAGAGTTTTTGGAAGGGGGCTGGGTTTCTGGCCCCTTTCTTTTTGCCTTATGCCGTTGCGTCCCCGTATCGGTGGCAACCTTTCCTTCCTCCGGGTTGTTGATCTGCCGTAGCTAACGACAGGAGGACCCGATGGGCGAACTAACCGACAAGGCGAAGGCCGCTGGCAACAAGGCGGCTGGCGCCATCAAGGAAAGCGTAGGCCGCAATCAGGGCGATGCCGACCTGGCCGCCGAGGGCAAGGCGCAAAAGGCCAAGGGCACGGCGCAGGATATCAAGGGTTCGATCAAGGGCGCGCTCGGCGACGACATCTGATCGAAACCTTCACTAAACCAAGGGCCTCGCCGGTGGCGGGGCCTTTCTTTTATCCCAAGGCACCCGCCCCGCTGGTCCTCTGCGCCCCATCTTCTGAAGCGCGTAGATAGTCCTGCACATCCCGCCGCAATTCACCCGCGCATAGATAGAGCGCGATGACATTGGGTATGGCCATCAGGAAGAAACTGCTGTCCACAATGTCCACCACCCGGCCCAGATCAATCGCCGCCGCCGGGGGCAGGGCGATGATGTAGAGAATCTTGTAGCTCCACTGCGCCTTCGGCCCGTTGCCGAACAGATAACCCCAAGCCTGCAAGCCATAAAAGCCCCAGGCCACCAGCGTCGAATAGGCGAACAGCACCACGACTACAGCAAGCAGCCAAGGGAACCAGGGTGACACCTGTGCAAAGGCGGCGGAGGTGATGGCTATCCCCTCCAACCCTGACCGCCATGTGCCCGCGACCACCAGGGCCAAGCCGCCGGCAGCGCATACGATCATCGTGCCCAGCAGAGGTTCGAGCAGGGCCACCAGCCCTTCCGACACCGGATGGCGCACCCGCGCCAGGCTGTGCGCCATCACGGCGGAGCCCACACCCGCCTCGCTTGCGAACACCGCTCGCCGCATTCCCGCGACGAACGCGCCGACAGCGCCGCCCGTCGCCGCGGTGCCGTTCCACGCGCCTTGCCAGATCTCGGCCAGCGCGCCCGGAATCGCAGGCGCATGAAATATCAGCACAGCCGCAACCCCGGTGAGATAGACCGCCACCTTAAGCGGCGTGAGCCGCTTCGCCACCTCGCCCAGCCAAGCCGCGCCGCCGAGCGTTACTAACGCAACCGCAGCAGCAAGCAGGACGCCGTAAGCCCAGCCGTTGGACAGCCCCGTCACCACCTTCACCTGGGCAAAGCTCTGATTGACCTGAACCATCGGGATCGCCCCGAACAGCGCGAAAAAGGCATAGAGACCGCCAAGCGCCAGTCCGAAGCGGGGCCATCCCCGCGCCGCGCCCACCGCGCGCAGCACATACATGGGGCCGCCATGCACATGCCCGCGGCTGTCGAAGGTCCGGTATTTGAGGCCCAACGTTACCTCGGCCATTTTCACGGTCATCGCGAACCAGCCGATGACGAACATCCACAGGATCGCACCCGGCCCGCCCATGGTCAGCGCCACAGCGACCCCAGCGATATTGCCTAAGCCAATAGTCCCGGCCAGCGCAGTAGTCAGCGCACCCCATTGGCTAATGTCACCCTTCGCCTGGCCAGGGCCTGGTTGCGTCCGCAAGATGCGCAGCGCTCTTCCAACGGCGCGCACATTGGGAAAGCCCAGCCAGATCGTGAAGAACAGCATCGGCACAGCCAGATAGAGCACGATCAGTTCGATCTGCGCGCCCAGCAGCGGCACCTTGAGAAAGACGGCGCCCGCCAGCGCGTCCACCGCTGCATTGAACCCGTCCATCTGCTAAGGAATGACTGGTCTCCGGTGGAAAGTCGAACAAAGATTGCTATGGATGACGGCAGCTTAGGTCGCTTTGCGGGACGAGAATCATGAGCAGGCGTTATTTCGGCACCGACGGTATCCGGGGCCGCACCAACCAGTGGCCGATGACGGCCGAACTGGCGATGAAGGTCGGTATGGCCGCGGGCAAGCATTTCCAGCGCGGCAGTCACCGCCACCGTGTGGTGATCGGCAAGGACACGCGCCTTTCCGGCTATATGGTCGAAAACGCCCTTGTTGCGGGCTTCACCGCCGTTGGCATGGACGTCGTCCAGTTCGGCCCGATCCCGACGCCTGCGGTGGCGCTTCTCGCCCATTCGATGCGCGCGGACCTGGGCGTCATGATCTCCGCCAGCCACAATCCCTATGCCGACAACGGGATCAAGCTGTTCGGCCCTGACGGATACAAATTGTCCGACGAGGATGAGCTGAAGATCGAGGCGATGCTGGAGCAGGATATTCCGCTGGCGGCTCCTTCCGACATCGGCCGAGCCCGCCGCGTGGAGGACTCGCGCGGCCGCTACATTCACGCCGTCAAATCCAGCTTCCCCGCGGACCTGCGCCTCGACGGGCTGAAGATCGTCGTCGATTGCGCCAATGGCGCAGCCTATCAGGTCGCTCCCTCTGCCTTGTGGGAATTGGGCGCGGAAGTGATCGCGATCGGGGTCACGCCCAACGGCGTCAACATCAACGACGCATGCGGATCGACGTCTCCGCTCCTGTGTCAGGAAACGGTCGTGTCATCGGGAGCCGATATCGGCATAGCCTTGGATGGCGATGCAGACCGGCTGATCGTCGTGGATGAAAAGGGCCAGATCGTCGATGGCGACCAGATCATGGCGCTCATCGCGGGCAATTTCGCTCGCGACGGGTCGCTGCGCGGTGGCGGGCTGGTGGCGACGGTCATGTCCAATCTCGGCCTGGAACGGCATCTTGCGGGCCAGGGCATCAATCTGGAGCGCACGAAGGTCGGCGACCGTTATGTGTTGGAGCGGATGCGCGAGGGCGGCTTCAATGTCGGCGGCGAACAGTCCGGTCATATGATCCTGTCCGACTATGCGACGACCGGCGACGGCACCGTGGCCGCGCTGCAGGTGCTGGCGGCGCTTGTCCGCGCGGGCAAGCCTGCGAGCGAAGTGCTGCATCAGTTCGATCCAGTGCCGCAGCTCCTCAAAAATGTCCGCTTTTCGGGCGGCAAGCCTTTGGAGCATGAGGAGGTGAAGCGCGTGATCGCGCAGGCCGAGTCGGAACTCAACGGCTGCGGCCGCTTGGTCATCCGTCCTTCGGGTACGGAGCCGGTGATCCGCGTGATGGCCGAAGGCGACCGCGAGGATCAGGTGAAGGACGTCGTCGAACGCATCTGCAACGCCGTCGCGAGAGTGGCTGCGTGAGCTTTCCATTCCCTCGTTATCCCAGCGAAGGCTGGGATTTCCTTCGGATGAGTCGTGTCCTTCGTCCAAAGATGCCGGCTTCCGCTGGCATGACGGGGTTCGGCCATGCTTGAAATGCGCCCCGACTGCGAGCGCTGCGGCGCCGACCTGCCCGCCGACGAACCGGGCGCGTTCATCTGCTCCTTCGAATGCACCTTCTGCGCGCCTTGTGCCGAGGTGCTGGACGATCGCTGCCCCAATTGCGGCGGCGAGTTGATGGATCGTCCCACCCGCATGGGCGATGCGCTCGCCCGTCATCCCGCAACCACCCAACGCCGCCATAAGGCATGACGCCCGCACGCATATTGATCATCGCCGGATCGGACAGCGGCGGCGGCGCGGGTATCCAGGCGGATATCCGGACGGTGACGCTGCTCGGCGGCCATGCCATGACGGCGATCACCGCGATCACCGCGCAGAACACGCTGGGCGTGCAGGGCGTCCATGCCGTGCCAACGCCCATGGTGGTGCAGCAGATGGACAGCGTCCTCAGTGACATCGGCGTCGATGCGGTAAAGATCGGCATGATCGGCTCTGCTGAAACCGCGGCCGCAGTTGCGGACCGGCTTGCCCAGTTAGAACATGTGCCGATCGTCTTCGACCCCGTCATGGTCGCGACCAGCGGCTCGGCCCTTGCGGACGAGTCGACGATCGCTGCTTTCGAACAGTTGATGAGCATCGCGACGCTGGTCACGCCGAACATCCCGGAACTGGAAGCCTTGGGCGGGGAAGAGATCGCCCTTCGCTTCGATACCCATGTGCTGGCCAAAGGCGGCCATGGCGAAGGGACGATGCTCACCGATCGGTTGATCGGGCCGCAGGGCGTGCGCAAGGCGTGGAGCAATAAACGGATCGACACGCCGCATACGCACGGCACGGGTTGCACGCTGGCCAGCGCTATTGCGACCGGCTTGGGGCAGGGCTTGGATCTGATCGACGCCATCGATCGCGCGCGCAAATATGTCCGTGAAGCATTGGTCTTGGCGCCCGGCCTAGGGCAGGGACACGGGCCGATGGGCGCGCCGTTCGGATTTCACTTCCATGCCTGATTTCGCGCATGAGCTTCTGCATCATCCCGGCCTCGTCGCTGGGGTGGATGAAGCGGGCAGGGGTCCGCTGGCGGGACCGGTGGTCGCCGCTGCCGTTATCCTCAGGCAGGACGATTGCCCGGACGGCCTCAACGACAGCAAGCAACTGACTGCTGCCCGCCGCGCGGTGCTGGAGGGAGAAATCAAAGCGCGCGCCCTCTGCTGGGGGATTGGCATGGCTTCGGTCCAGGAGATCGACAGCCTCAACATTCTCTGGGCGACGATGCTGGCGATGACGCGGGCGATGGAAGCGTTGAGCCATGACTGCGCCCATGTCCTGGTGGACGGCAACCGCTGTCCCAAATGGCGCTGGACATCGACTGCCGTTGTGGAAGGCGACGCCAAATGCCTGTCCATCGCCGCTGCCTCGATCCTGGCAAAGGAAGCGCGCGACCGGATGATGATCGAGGCGGCTTCCTCGCATCCCCATTATGGCTGGGAAACGAACAAGGGCTATGGCAGCCCGATGCATCTGGCTGCGCTGCGGGAACATGGGCCGACGCCGCTCCATCGCCGCAGTTTCGCTCCGGTTGCCCAATTGATGCTGCTTTAGTTAGAAGGCCGCGCCGCGTCCCATGACGGGATGATCGCCACCACATCGTCGTAAATCCGGGCTGGCACGGCGGCTGCAGATGGTTAAGAAAGACTTAATGCGCTTTCTGCCAGCCCTTGCCCTGCTTAGCATTTGCGTCATGTCGCCGTGGATTAAACCGGCCGAGGCGCAACCAACGGCGATCGATAGCGAGCCGCTGGCAGCGGGTAGTTATCGTTGGCTGGAGGAGGGGCCTTTCGACGGTCCGCTCTACCTGATCATCAGCATCGAGCGGCAGATGGTCCATGTCTATAGTGGCGACCGACTGGTCGGCATGGCCAGCGTATCGACCGGCACGAAGGGGCATCGCACGCCCACTGGCGAATATGCGATCCTGCAAAAACGGGAATGGCACAGGTCGAACATCTACAGCAATGCGCCCATGCCTTTCATGCAGCGTCTGACCTGGGACGGCATCGCGCTGCATGCCGGGCACAATCCGGGCTATCCGGCAAGCCATGGCTGTATTCGCCTGCCGCAAGCCTTCGCGCGCAAACTCTTTGCCCTCACGCAGATTGGAACACTGGTGCGCGTGAATGCGGATGATTTGAGGCCAGCACTGATGCTCGACATGTTGGTGCTTAACGATCCCGGCACGGCTGTCGTGACCTTCACGCCCAATGCCCAGCCTCCGCTTTTGGAGAAAGCTCTGGTGGAATTGGCCACCCGCGACGCGCCGATGCTTGCCATAGACCCCAGCGTGTTCCAACCCCGACTTCGCCGCTGGTAGGGGCATTCTCCCTCTCCCCGTCAGGGGAGAGGGCCGGGGAGAGGGGAGCGCACTATCGCCAACCGGTCTTATAGCGTCCCCGACCTCAACGCAGGCCGCTCGAGACTAGGCGTAACCCAATGGCCACAGGCTTCTAAAAAAACATCCTATTTTCTCAAACAGGCATCCATTTAGCCTGTCCTATTCCGCCTCAGCGCGCCTATCCCGCCCCCTCTTTGAAACGTCTGATAAATCATGCCCTCACGCCTACGCGCGCCCAGGCACGCGCGCGCATACACTGTGAACTTCGGCATAAATCGGTCGCGTGCTGCCGCGCAGCTTGCCCGCCACGAACCCGCCAGATCGGTTCAGGCCGCGTCCCGCAAATCGGCATTGGCGAGCAACCATGCGGGTGGTTTGCCGCCATTTCTCCTGGAACCGTTCGGTTCGAACAGGCTTCGAGCGTGTCGAGAAGCCGTTATCGAGAACCGGTTGCGCAGCGCCATGTTCTCGACAGGCTCAAACCCTTCACTCGAAACGAACGGAACTGATATGCCCGTTCATGGTCGCCAGGGAATATCTGAGGATGAGGGCCATCCCGCGCGTTCCGGCGCAAGACTTAAGAAGCGGCCGCCACCGGGCCTGGGGGCGACCGCTTCCCAACCCCCCGCTCGGGGGTTGTCTTGTTACGCAGCTTCTGCCGTTTCCGCCGAAGCAGGCAAGCGAATGAGATAGTCGAAGGCAGAAAGCGCCGCGGTCGAACCCGCACCCATGGCGATCACGATCTGCTTATAGGGCACGGTCGTGCAATCGCCGGCAGCGAATATCCCTGGCTGGCTCGTTTCGCCACGCGCGTCAATCTCGATCTCGCCATGCGGGGAAAGGGCAACCGCGTCCTTCAACCATTCGGTGTTGGGGACGAGACCGATCTGAACGAAAATGCCCTCCAGCTCGATGTCATGAGCGGTGCCGTGGTTGCGATCCTTGTACGACAGGCCAGTCACCCTCGCGCCGTCGCCCTCCACCTTGGTCGTCATGGCCGAGGTGATGATGCGCACATTGGGCAAGCTCGCGAGCTTCCGCTGCAGCACCGCGTCGGCGCGCAGCTGGCTGTCGAACTCGATCAGCGTCACGTGAGCAACGATGCCGGCAAGGTCGATTGCCGCTTCGACACCGCTATTGCCGCCGCCGATCACCGCCACTCGCTTGTCCTTGAACAAAGGTCCGTCGCAGTGCGGGCAATAGGCAACGCCCTTGTTGCGATATTCCTCTTCGCCGGGCACGCCCATCTGCCGCCAGCGCGCCCCGGTGGACAGGATGACGGTGCGGCCCTTCAGGCTCGCGCCATTTTCCAGCACGACCTCATGATAGCCGCCTTCGGTTTTGGCTGGGACCAGCTTTGCCGCCTTTTGCAGGTTCATGATCTCGACATCATAATCCTTCACATGCGCCTCCAATGCCGAGGCGAGCTTGGGACCCTCGGTGCGGCTGACCGAGATGAAATTCTCGATATCCATCGTGTCGAGCACCTGGCCGCCGAACCGCTCCGCTGCGATGCCGGTGCGGATGCCCTTGCGCGCAGCATATATGGCCGACGCAGCGCCCGCAGGACCGCCGCCGACGATGAGGACTTCGAAGGGGTTTTGCTTACGGATCTTCTCCGCTGCGCGGTCGGCCGCGTCGCTGTCGATCTTCGCGACGATCTGCTCCAGCTCCATGCGGCCGCTAGCGAACGGTTCGCCATTCAGGAAGACGGTCGGCACGGCCATGACCTGGCGTGCATCGACTTCCTCCTTGAACAGCGCGCCATCGATGGCGACGTGTCGGATGCGGGGGTTGAGAACGCTCATCAGGTTCAGCGCCTGCACCACATCGGGGCAGTTCTGGCATGAAAGCGAGAAATAGGTTTCGAAGGTGAAGTCGCCATCCAGATCCTTGATCTGATCGATGACATCCTGCGCCGCTTTGGACGGATGGCCACCGACCTGCAGCAGGGCCAGAACCAGCGAGGTGAACTCGTGGCCCATGGGAATGCCGGCGAATGTCACGGCAATGTCCGTGCCTGCGCGGCGGATCATGAAGCTGGGCTTGCGCTTGTCATGCCCTGCCAGCACCAGCGACACCTTGTCCGACAGCTCGGCGATCTCGTTCAGCAGTCCTTCCAGTTCGCGCGACTTCGCGCCCTCGTCCAGCGATGCCACCAGCTCGATGGGCTGCGTGATGTTCGCCATATAGGCCTTGAGCTGGCCTTTGAGATTTGCGTCCAACATCTTCTCATAGCTCCATTGAATTGACGCACCGGTCCGGGGCGCGCAGGTCCGCTTGCCGGTGCGGTACGACCCCAACGCCCGGCATGACAGCGGTTAAAATGTCAGAGGGAAACCCCCGCCGGGCCGGGGAGTTGCTCGACCCGGCCCGGCGAAAGGTCAGGTAGAGTTAGATCTTGCCGACGAGGTCGAGCGAAGGAGCCAGGGTTTCTTCACCTTCCTCCCACTTGGCCGGGCACACTTCGCCGGGGTGAGCGGCGACATATTGTGCAGCCTTGACCTTGCGCAGCAGTTCGGTCGCGTTGCGGCCGACGCCTTCGGACGTGATTTCCATGAACTGGATCACGCCTTCCGGATCGACCAGGAAGGTGGCGCGGTCGGCCAGGCCTACGCCCGGGCGCATCACGTCGAAATTGTTGGTGATCTGGCCCGACTGGTCGCCCAGCATATAGTAGCTGATCTTGCCGATTGCCGGCGAGGTGTCATGCCATGCCTTGTGGCTGAAATGCGTGTCGGTCGAAACCGAATAGACTTCGACGTTCAGCGACTGCAGCGTCGGGTAGATGCCGGCCAGGTCTTCCAGTTCGGTCGGACAGACGAAGGTGAAGTCGGCGGGGTAGAAGAAGAAGATCGCCCACTTGCCCTTCACGTCGGCGTCGGTGACATCGACAAACTTGCCTTCCTTGAAAGCGGTGGCTTTGAACGGCTTGATAGGGGTGTTGATAAGCGCCATGGGCTTTCCAGTTCCTTCTGAGGGGTTGCTGTTGCCCGGCCTATGTAGGGGCGTGGAGGGGAAGGGGGAAATTGCTTTTCTTCACTCCGCTGATTGAGAAAAGCGATCAACGGCCCAGGTATTGATCGACTGACCCGTCCCTCGGCTTTTGGATGACATAGGTCATAGCTTCCTTCACCATTGCGAGCGCCTCCTCGATCGTGAAGGTCGAGGAATCCAGGCAGAGTTCCAGCCATAGCCCATCGACCATCGCCGTTAGCCCGATCGCGGCGATGCGCGCGTCCGGGCGAGGAATTTGCGGCGCCGCCTCTCGCAGCAGCACCTCCAGACGCTCGCGCGACCCCCCATAGGTCTCGGCATGGGTCGCCGCGATTTTCGGACTGGTCTTCACCAGACTCCAGAAGGAAATCCAGGTCGCGAGCAGATTGGGATCGAGCACTGGCGGCTGAAAATTGGCGCGCAAATAGGCCCATAGCCGGTCCATGGGGTCCGGCCCCGCCGCGGCGACGGCCTGCTCCATGGCAGCCGCGACCTTTTCCCCCACGTCGCGATAGGTCGCGAGGATGAGAGCATCGACACCATCGAAATAATGGGTGAGCAGACCCGCCGAAACTCCGGCGCGCGAGCATATCGCCCGTACGGACGTCGCGCCCACCCCCTTTTCAGCAAGACAGCGCGCCGTTGCTTCTATCAGCGCCTGCCGTCTTACATCGGGCGATTCCCTGACAAAGCGCGCCCGTCCCTGTATCCTGCCCAATCGGCCTGCAGTCTTGTGCTCCACGTCTCTTTTCCCGTCACCATGCCGCGCCCCCTTAGAACAGCCCTCACTGTTCCCTTCCCGCAGCATGGATCACGCAAATGCGATCACCATTTCAGGTCGGCAATGCAAGCGGAAAGATATGGGTAGAAGCAGGTGGTCAGGCTGGCTCGCCCAATTCTTCGAGCGCTGTGAAACGCTGCGACCAGAGCGCGCCGTAGATCGCCATCCACTGAACCACGGGTGCAAGCCCCTTCACTCGCGCGGCATAGAAGGTTTCACGCCCGGCGCGGCGCGCCGTGACGAGCCGCGCGCGCTTTAGCTTCCCCAGGTGACGCGACACCATGGGCTGGGATACGTCGGAGACCGCAGTCAGCGCGTGAACGCTCTGCTCTCCTTCACGCACGAGATGTTCGAGCAGGGCGCGGCGCGTGCCATCGGACAGCGCTTTGAAAAGTTCATCGCAGGCGGCCGATCGGTCGCCACTGGAAAGGGGGTCGCTCATTGCGAACCCATAACCAAATGATCATGAGATGATCAAGAGGCGACCCCTTTGGAAGCCATCTGTCGCCGTTAACCAAAAAAAGTTGGCCGGGTCCAGCGGCTGAGTCTTTTGAGACACACCACCTGATATTGAGTCTATGATGCCGGACGGGACTCAACATGTCGTGTCTACCGCTTTCGTTCTCCGGCTGTTAACCTTTTTGTCAGGCTCGACTCCTAAGCTGTTGATCTTGACGGCGGACTCCCGAGGACTCAACGCTGGGCCTCGAAATGAATGGGGGTCATTATATGGGTGTCATGGAACGCGTCGCGCCGCGGCGAAAAAAGGCGGTTGCGCCGGTCGAGATTGAGGCCGACCGCCTGCTGCGCGGCGACTGCATCGCGGAAATGGCGAAGCTCCCCGACGCCTGCATCGACATGATTTTCGCCGACCCGCCCTATAATCTGCAATTGGGCGGGGACCTCTTCCGTCCGGAAGGCGGGCGCGTCGATGCGGTCGATAATGATTGGGACAAGTTCGACACGCTGGGAAGCTATGACCGCTTCACCAAGGCATGGCTGGCGCAGGCCCGCCGCATTCTTAAGCCCAATGGCTCGATCTGGGTGATCGGCAGCTATCACAATATCTTCCGCGTAGGCACGGCCTTGCAGGATGAGGGTTTTTGGATCCTCAACGACATCATCTGGCGCAAGTCCAACCCGATGCCCAATTTCAAGGGCACCCGTTTCACCAACGCGCATGAGACGCTGATTTGGGCCAGCCAGGGCGAGGACGCGAAATATACGTTCAACTACAAGGCGATGAAGACGCTCAACGATGAGTTGCAGATGCGCTCGGACTGGGTGCTGCCGATCTGCGGCGGGCAGGAGCGTCTGAAGCGCAATGGCACCAAGGCACACCCGACGCAGAAGCCCGAGGCGCTTCTCTATCGCGTCCTCCTCGCCTGCACCAAGCCGGGGGACATAGTGCTGGATCCCTTTTTCGGAACCGGCACGACCGGCGCAGTGGCCAAGCGCCTGGGCCGCAAATGGATCGGCATCGAACGCGAGGACAGCTATATCGAGGTCGCGATGGAGCGTATCGAGGCTGCGCTGCCGCTCGACGAATCCGCGCTCACCATCATGCAGAGCGCCAAGGCCCAGCCCAAGGTGGCCTTCGGCACGCTGGTAGAGACCGGCTATCTGCAACCGGGCACGGTGCTGATGGATACACGGCGGCGTTGGCAGGCGGTGGTGCGCGCCGATGGCTCCTTGAGCGTCGGGGCTGACAGTGGTTCGATTCACAAGATGGGCGCGACGTTGCAGAATGCGCCGAGTTGCAACGGCTGGACCTTCTGGCATTATGAGGCCGAGGGCGGATTGAAGCCGATCGATGCGCTGCGGCAGACCTATTTGCTGGCGAACGAGCCTTGAAGCAGCCCCCCTGACGCGATTGGGGTAAGGCGAAGTCGGGACATGGCGGGCGTGCGGCGTCTCGACTTCGCGCGGAGTGAACGACTAGGGTAATTTATGGCCAGTCTTTCCCAACTCCCCGTCGATGCCAGGCTCTATCTAAAGCCTACATGGTTCGTGCCGTCGCCCATAGGTTTGGCCGACGGATCGGCCGCGCGGATGGGCAATGGCCTGATCTGGTTCCAGGGCTATGAGCTGACGGCGCTGAAGGGGCGAGAGCGGCTTGCGCGGACCATTCTGCCCGTCGCCGGATTTGCCCAGGCGCTCGCAGATCTACCTGACGCGCTTGCCGAGCGCGCGCAACTGCTTGCCGCCAACATCTCCAAGACGCGCCCTCCACTGGCTTTGGGTGACCGTACCATCCGCTTTGATGCGCCGCAGGTGATGGCGATCCTTAACGTCACGCCCGACAGCTTTTCCGATGGCGGCAAGCATATGGACGATCCAGATGCGGCGGCGGACGCGGGCTTTGCCATGGCGGCGGCGGGCGCTGCGCTGATTGATGTGGGCGGCGAATCGACCCGGCCCAAGGCGCCGAAATTATGGGAAGGTGATGAGATCGCCCGTGTCGTCCCGGTGATCGAACGGCTTGCGGCGGCTGGCGTCCCGATATCGATCGACACGCGCAAGGCCGCCGTCATGGAATCCGCTCTGGCCGCCGGAGCGAGGGTCATCAATGATGTGAGCGCGCTTGCCCACGATCCTCGCGCAATGGAGGTGGCCGCTTCGTCGGGACGCCCCGTAATCCTGATGCATGCCCCGTCTGCCGGTGACGATCCGCACGACAATCCCAACGGATATGGCGACGTGGTGGCGGATGTCTTCGACATGCTTGAAGCGCGGATCGACGCCTGTGTCGCGGCCGGTATCGCGCGTGACCGGATCATGATCGATCCGGGCTTGGGCTTCGGCAAGTCGCTCGCTGACAATCTGGCGCTGATCAACGGCTTGGCGGCCTTCCAGGGGCTCGGCGTTCCACTGCTCTTTGCAGGAAGCCGCAAGCGGCTGATCGGGGCGCTGTCCAATGAAGCGCCTGCAGCCGATCGGCTGGGCGGCTCGGTCGCGCTCACCTTCCGCGCTGCGGAATTGGGTGCGCAGATGGTGCGCGTGCATGATGTGAAGGAGAGCGTCCAGGCGCTTCACCTCTGGCGCGGGTTAACGGATGCGGGCCTGAGCGCGGTCTAGCTGGATTGCGCCGGATGCTCTATTCCGCGCCGCTCGCCGCGTTGCCTGCCTCAGGCTGAGCGCCTCCCTCGGCGGTTTCCGACTTCCGCGCGAAGATACGCAGGCTGTCGAGCACCTTTTCGGCGATTGCTTGATATTGCTCGCTTAGCATTTCCGGATAGACGAAGGTCGCCGTGACGATCCCGCCGTCAGGCTGGCGCAGCAGGCGGACGGCCACATTATTACCCTCGCCATCATTCGCCGTGCCACGATATTCATTGTCCCCGACGAAGTCGCCATCGACGCCCTCGGAACCGCTGCTCATGGCTGCTACGACCTGTTGAAGCGTCTGCTTTTCCTGGTTGCGCTGCCAGAAGATGCGCACGTCAGCACCCGCGCCCGGATCCTGATAGACAACGCCATTCATATTGCTGGCGGCCGTGTCCTTTTCCCAGCCTTCGGGGAAAGTGATCGAAAAGCCGCGCTCGACATTGACATAGTTTCGGCTTTCGTTGCTCTCCGCCTTGTCGGCGGCAACGGCCTTGGCCGCAGCGGCATTTGCGGCGGCAGCCAATTCCTCCTGACTGGGCAGGTCCTCGACCGGTTCGGCACGCCCGCAGGCGACCAGAAGAAGGATGGGAAGGCAGGCTGCGAGGCTTGAGCTTTTCATGCCCTTTCCAAAGCATAGGCCAGCCGACATTTCAACGTCGCAACGATAGGCTCGCGACAGGATGAGTGGGGAGCGGCCTGGCCACGGGTCAAGCGGCGCTGTCGATACCCAGTTCGGCAAGCTTGCGATAGAGCGTCGAACGCCCGATGCCGAGCCTGCGCGCTACCTCTGTCATGCGGCCGCGATAATGCCCGATGGCTAGGCGAATGACGTCCGCCTCGATCTCCGCCAGCTGCCGGACATGGCCGTCGCCTTCGAACAGGGTAATCCCCGCCGCTTCCCTATGCGTCTGCGGCACGGCGCGCAGCCGGGGGTGAAGCGGCTCGCCCTCTGCGCGCGAACGGATATGCGCGGCGATCTGCGGGAAATCCTGCGGCGTCAGTGCATCGCCCTCGCACAGCACAGCCGCGCGGAAGAGGGCGTTTTGCAGCTGGCGCACATTCCCCGGCCAGTCATGCTGCATTAGCAGCGCGAGCGCATCATCGGTAAGGCCAAGGCTCCGCAGGCCCGGTTGTATCGCGATTCGCGCCAGCAGATGACGGCAAAGCGCAGGCACGTCGCCGATCCGTTCGCGCAGCGGCGGCACGGTCAATTGGACGACGTTGAGGCGATAATATAGGTCTTCGCGAAACCGCCCCGCCTCGATCTCATCGACCAGGCGCTTATTGGTAGCGGCGATGACCCGAACATCGACATGGATCGGCCGCCGGGCGCCGATCGGTTGCACCTCGCCATCCTGCAAGACACGCAGGAGCTTGACCTGCGCGTCTAGCGGCATTTCGCTGACTTCATCCAGGAAGATGGTGCCCATGTCGGCGGATATGAATTTGCCGACCTGCCGCTCGAACGCGCCGGTAAAAGCGCCTCGCTCATGGCCGAACAGGTCCGATTCGACGAGATTTGCGGGTATCGCGCCGCAATTCACCGTCACCATTGCTTGTTTATGACGGGGCGAGGCGGCGTGGATGGCTTGGGCGATCACGTCCTTGCCAACGCCGCTTTCCCCTTCGATCAGCACGGGAACGCGGGCGCGCGCCGCCTTGGCCGCAATGGCGAGCGCCGCGCGGAACTGAGGTGCTGCGCCGACGACGTCTTCAAAGGAAAGGGCGGCTGAGATCTTTTCCGTCAGCGGGCGCAACTCACCCTTGCCATGGTCTTGGGAGACGGTGGCGTTGAGCGCCGCCAGCAGCCTTTCGGGCGCGACCGGTTTTGCCAGATAATCCGTGGCGCCTGCCCGCATCGCTTCGACAGCGACTGCAACGCTGTTATGAGCTGTCAGGATCATGATAGGCAAGGCGGGGCGGCGGCTGCGCAATTCGCGGATCAGTCCAGCGGCATCATAGCCGGGACTCCATTGATCGAGCAGCACCGCGTCGAGCCGCATGCCGTCCTGCGTGCCGAGCGTTGCGATTGCCATATCGCCGTCATTGGCGAAGATCGTACGCCACCCGGCGCGGGCTGCAAGCGCGGATACGAGCCTACGCTGGGCGGGCTCCTCATCGATCAGCATCAGCATGGGAACGCCGTCGCGCGCCATCTTATCCCTCTTCTTGAACTATGGCGGCAGCCTAGCCCATGGGGGTAAAGGCGCCCTTAACCGGAAAGTTTTTCTTCCTCTGTTTCGAGGTTGAGGGGGGAGGGGCTTGTCGATAAGAGGGGCCCGCTCAAACACAGGCTGACAAGGGAATGGACATGGCGTCAGAAGGAAATATGGAGAGCGCGACCCAGACCTATTCAGGGTTCGTGTCCCTCGTGAAGTGGGGCACCATCGCTAGCGCGCTGCTGGCGGCGGTCGTCGTTGTCCTGATCTCGAGCTAAGATCAGCGCCGCGAGGGGGATGTCGATGAAGATTGCAATCATCAAGGAGCTTGCCGAGGGCGAGCGCCGCGTTGCCGGTACGCCGGAAACGGTCAAGAAGTTCAAGGCGCTGGGCGCCGATGTCGCTGTGGAAGCTGGCGCAGGCCTTTCTGCCGCCATCGCCGACGCCGACTATGCCGCGATGGGCGCGACGATCGCCGATCGTTCGGCCACGGTCGCGGGGGCGGACATCATATTGGGTGTGCAGGGTCCTGACGTGGCCAGCATCAGCGGCGCAAAGCCCGGTGCATGGGTCGTCGCGGGCCTCAACCCCTTTGTCGAGCGCGCGCGCGTCGATGCCTATGCAGCTGCGGGCTACGAAGCGTTGGCGATGGAGTTCATGCCGCGCATCACGCGTGCGCAGTCGATGGACATTCTTTCCTCGCAATCGAACCTCGCCGGTTACAAGGCGGTGCTGGACGCCGCCTATGAATATGGCCGGGCCTTCCCGATGATGATGACGGCTGCGGGGACTGTTTCGCCAGCCAAGGCATTCATCATGGGCGTCGGCGTAGCGGGGCTTCAGGCAATCGCGACGGCCAAGCGACTGGGTGCGCAGGTCTCGGCAACCGACGTGCGTTCCGCGACCAAGGAGCAGATCGAGAGTCTGGGCGCGAAGGCGGTGTTCGTCGAAAATGTCGCGGGTATCGAAGGCGAAGGCACCGGCGGCTACGCCACCGAAATGTCGGCAGAATATCAGAAGGCGCAGGCCGATCTAGTGTCCAGCCACATCGCCAAGCAGGATATCGTCATCACCACGGCGCTGATCCCCGGCAAGCCCGCGCCCCGCCTCATCACCGACACGCAGATCGCGTCGATGAAGCCGGGTAGCGTGATCGTCGATCTGGCGGTCGAGCAGGGCGGCAATGTCGAAGGTGCGGTGCTGGGCCAAGTGGTCGAGCGCCATGGGGTGAAGATCGTGGGTCACAAGAATGTGCCCTCGCGTCTCGCCGCGGACGCATCGGCCCTGTTCGCGCGCAACCTCTATAATTTCCTCTCGGCCTTCTGGAACAAGGAACAGAATGCGCCGGTGCTGGATGAGGAAATCGGCAACGCCATCCGCGTGACGCAGGGCGGCAAGGTCGTCAGCGAACGACTGCAATAATGTGCTTGATCCTCCCTATCGCGAAGCGATGGGGAGGGGCGAGACTAAGGGCGATGGGGGTCGGGGGCGGCAACTGCCTCCTTCCCATCCGCCTGATCCAACTCCTGCGATGCGGAGAAGGACCTCAAGGGGCCGGAATGAACGCGCTTCTCCTCTTCTCCTTTCTCTCTGCCTGCTGCGTGGGCGCCATCGCTGCCTGGCGCGCGTCGTGCGATCGCGTGCAAAGTCTATTAGGCCCGCTTCTCTTACTCTCTTCCGCCGGTATCGCCGGCGCTCTGCTTGTAGCGGCTGAAACAGGGAGCGCCGCTGCGCGCTATTTTGGCCTTGTCGCAGTCCTTCTGGCGAGCGCCGGATTTTGTGGAAGCCTGATCGCCACGCGCCGCCTGGAAAAGGCATCCCGCAACACGCCTCGCCCGTGAGCAACGGTATCGACGCAATCACGTTGGCTTGGGCGATTGCAGTGTTGCTGCTCGTTCTGTCGCTATGGCCGCCCGGCGGCGCATCTGAACGGCTGAGCCGTCATGCGGCAACAGCAGCGATCCTGCTGCTGATGGCCGCCGCATTTGGCGCGATGGACGTCATCAACATGCCTGAGATCATGGGCGCGCTGATCATTGGAGCGGCGGTGGGACTGCTGCTGGCGCGGAAATGGCCGGGCACCCATATGATCATGCTAATGGCCGCTCTTGCCGGGCTGTCCGGCACCGCGGCGATTTGCGCGGCCGCCGCTGCCTGGATCAACCCTTATGCTTTCGGGCTGATCGATGAGGGCGCTAACCGCATTTCGAGCCGCGACATGCTGACGCTGGGCCTGACTTTGTTGACGGGTGGCAGCGCCTGCGCCCTGGCCAGCACCGTGGCGATCAGGCGCAGCATGGCCGGTGCGGCTTCGCTCGCGCTGACGATCGCCATGGCGGGCTGGTCGGCCGCAGCCCTGGCTTTCCTGCTGCAGAATGTCGCCATGATTGTCGCGGGTGGGCTCGCTGGGGCGGCGGGTACAGGGGTCGCGCTGCGCATATGCGGTGGAGCGCGCGGGAAGGGGCTTGCCGATGGGGAGCGCCGTCCGTAACGCTTGCGCGGAAGTTGCAGGGGGATTCCTGCCGGAGCAATTGGGGTAAGGCGCTACATGCAAAAGCTCGGTCTGATCGGCGGTCTCAGCTGGACATCGACGGCGCGTTACTATCAGATCATCAATCAGGCGGTTTACCGCGCCAAGGGCGGTCAGCATAGCGCGCCGCTGCTGATCGAGAGTCTGGACTTCGCCGATATCGGCCGATCCACCACGGATGAGGAGTGGGCCCATGCGGCGCAGGTGCTGACCGCGTCAGCCCGGCGGCTCGAACAGGCCGGGGCCCAGGCGCTGCTGATCTGCGCCAACAGCATGCACCGCGTCTATGATGAGGTTCAGTCAGGCGTGGACACGCCGATCATCAACATCGCCGATGCAGTCGGCCGCAAGATGAAGGCGGACGGCGTACACAAGGCGGCGCTGATTGGCACCCGCAATGTCATGACGGAGAAATTCTATCGCCAGCGGCTGGTCGGTCATGGCATTTCGCTGCTGCCCCCCGACCTGGAACTGGCCGAGCGGATTGACCGGATCGTCTATGAGGAACTGACGATCGGCAAGGTCAGCCGCGATTCCGAACGCTATATGCGCTCGGAACTGACCGACATCGCCAAGGAAAATGTTCAGGCCGCGATCCTCGCCTGCACGGAGCTTGAGATGATCGTCGATGTGAAGGCCAATGTGCTGCCGATCTACGACGGTACGGCGATCCATGCGCGCGCAGGTGTGGATGTGATCCTCGGGGACTAGTAGTCCGGCAGCCACGTTCCCGGCACGAATGGGAATAAAAGAAAGGGCGCCTTTCAGCGCCCCTTCTCCCCCTCTAAATTCGTTAGAACGCCGTGCTTATCGAGCAGGCCGCGGGACCCAGGATCACGACGAACAGCGTCGGCAAGATGAACAGGATCAGCGGCACCGTCATGATCGCGGGCAGGCGCGCGGCCTTTTCTTCGGCGCGCATCATGCGCTCGTGGCGGAATTCCGCCGACAGCACGCGCAGCGCCGAAGCGAGTGGCGTGCCATATTTCTCCGTCTGGATCATGGTCGTGACCACGCCCTTGATCGCGTCCAGCTTCACGCGGCTCGCAAGATTCTCGAAGGCCATGCGCCGTTCGGTCAGGAAGCTGAGTTCGATCGCGGTTAGCTGAAACTCGTCGCCCAGTTCGGGATAAGCCTTGCCCAATTCCTTGGCGACACGAGCGAAGGCGGCATCGACCGTCAACCCGGCCTCTGCGCAGATCACCAGCAGGTCGAGCGCGTCAGGCAAGCCTTTGCGGATCGCGGCGGAACGCTTCTGGACCTTATTGTCGATGAAGATGTCCGGTGCCTTGTAGGATAGCAGCAGCGCGCCCGCGAACGCCATGAAACGTTTGGCGCCGCCCCATTCCGGGAACATGCCGACGCCATAGAGCAGCAAGGCCGCCAGGCCGCCAATCACGATCGGCAGCACCATGCGGCCGAAAATCACGGCGACCGCCCAATCCTTCGACCGGATACCGGCTTGCGCCAGCTTGATCTGCGCCTCTTTAAGCTGATCGTCCTGCAGTACCTTGAAGCTCGTCAGGAACGACCGCATCCGGTCCGTCGCCTGATTCTTCTGGACCAGCTTCGCGCGGCGGCGGCCCGTCGAAGCGGTAATACCGGCCTTCAACTGCTCGCGGCGCTCGTTCAGGGCCTTGACGCGCTTGGTCATCGGATCGCGCACGGTCATGACCGAATAGAGGATGAAGAGCATCGCCAGGGTCGCGACGGCGGCCAGCAATGTGCCGAAGTCGGTGGCGGAAAGGCCGAAGAGCGTGCCGGCGACGGGAGCGGTTTCCATGTCTGTCTCTTCCCCGTCAGATCTCGAAGTTGATCATCTGCGCCATGATGAAGACGCCGATGCCCATCCAGCACATGCCGCCGACGCCGATGACCTGCATCGTCGATAAGCCGAAGACGCCCGCCGGATCAGGCGTGAAGAAGGGCGCCATATATTGGAAGTTGATGTAGCAGATCATGCCGAACACCAGGAACGGCAGCGCCCCGATGATATAGGCCGACGCCTTGGATTCGGACGACATGGCCCGGATCTTGAGCTTCATCTGCGCGCGCTGACGCAGCACCGTGGCCAGGTTCGACAGCGTTTCCGCCAGGTTGCCGCCTGTTTCGCGCTGGATCGCCAGGCTGATGACGAAAAACTGGAACTCCGGCGTACCCAGGCGGTCTGCGGTTTCCTGCAAAGCCTGATCCATGGTCTTGCCGATCTTTATCCGTTCGGTGATCAGCTTGAATTCCTCGCCCACGGGGCCCGGCACTTCGCTTGCGACCACGCCCAGCGTTTCGGTGATAGGCAGACCCGATCGCAGGCCGCGCGTCAGCAACTCCAGCGCGTCGGGGAATTTGGTGGTGAAGTTCTGCACGCGCTTTTTGATGAGACGCCCGACCCACAAATGGGGTAGCGCAAGGCCCGCCGCCAAACTGACCATGATCGCCAGCAGCGGCGCGAAGCCGCGCAGGAACAGCAGCGCGCAGAGCAACAAGAAGATGACGGCGCACGCCGTCATATACTGGCTGACCGTCCACTTCTTGCCGGTCATCCGTATGCGTTTGGCCAGGTTTTCCGGATTGGGCACCAGCGATACGAGCATCTTCATCTCGCTGCCGGTCTGCCGGTTCGAGATGGCCTTGCGCATCCGCGCTTCCATCAGGGCGTCCGTCGAACCGCTATGGCGCTCGCGGATCAGTGCTACCCGCCGCTTGCTCGCCTTGTCGGCGGACGGTCCGCCAAAGGCCATGACGAGCAACCCAAGGAAGCTCGACATCAATATCATCAGCAGGAGGACATTGCCCATGTGATCGCCCGTTCCGTGGAGGGATCACGCCACCCAGGAAGGCGGCGCGATCTTCAAATCAAGCCCTGGTCTTGTCCTTGCGAGCCGGGATCAGGCTTTTGAGATCGCCGATCTTGCCGAGCAGGGAGTCGCCCTTCTTTTTCGAAGCCTTGCCTTCACCAGCCGCTTCACGCTCATCCGCTGCGCCGACCACTGCGTCGAGCAGGGTTGCGCAGGCTGCGCCGACCTTGCTGCCCTTGGCCGTCTCCGCCAGCGTCTTGCCGAGCTTGGCGGATTGAGCGGCTATCCGCAGGTCAAAGGGGATCACGATATCGACCTTGCGTTCGATCGACGTTTCGAAATCCTTGCGGCTGATTTCCGGCACGCCCGCATGTACGCGGTTGGCGACCACCAGCACGCGGGACTGGGGCGCGTTGGTCTTCAGCCAGGACAGGATCCGGATCGAATCGCGGGCGGCGGCCAGCGTCAGTTCGGTCACGACCACCGCGACATTGACGTCGCTCATCAGGTGGGGGTGCTGAATAAGCATGTGGCGCGGCAGATCGATGATGCTGCATTCGAATGCGGCGCGGAACTCTTCCAGCAATTGGTAGAAAGCGCCGCCGTCCGTCAGCATTGGCTGGCTGATCGGCGCTTCCGCCGACAGAATGGCCAGCGTGTCGCTCGCGCGGACCATGGCCCGTTCGATGAAGAGGCCGTCGATGCGGCTTGGGTTATCGATGGCGTCAGTCAGGCCGCGGCCCGGCTCCAGGTCCATCGCCAGCGCATTGGTGCCGAAGTGAACGTCGAGGTCCAACAAAGCGGTCGGGCGCTTCTGCTTTTCAGACAGCAGCCAGCCGAGCGATGTCGCGATGCTGGATGCGCCCACGCCACCGCGCGTCCCGATGACCGCGGCGGTCATGTGCGGACGTTCGGGCGCGGCATCGCGAGGCGCGAAAAACACGGCCTGCGCCTGGGCCAGCGCGTCACGCAACTGGTCCGCGCCGAAGGGCTTGAGCAGATAATCCTGAATGCCGCTGGCGAGCAGGTCGCGGTACAGGCGTACGTCATTGACCTGTCCGGCCGCGATCACGACCGTTCCCGGTTCACACACTTCCGCCAGGCTGTTGATGTCGTTCAGCGGATCGCCGCTTTCGGACATGTCGATGAACAGGATCTGCGGAGATGCGCTGATCGAAAGGCTCTGTACGGCATTGCGCATGCCGCCCTTGTTCACCTTTTCCGGCGCCCAGCCCATTTCAGCCGCGATCTGACTCAACAGATCATGACTATGATCGTCGCACACAAAGGCGTGGAAGGGGTCGCGCTGTCCAGACATGGCAGGTTTCCAGGGTGCGTTCATGATCAGCGTCCTAAGTTCTTGAGATCGCCCGAACCGGTCGGCGTCTTGTCGCGATAGGTCGAAATCGCCCGATTGGATGTTGCGGTGCGCAGGTCGCTTTCGCTGCTCTGGCCACGGACAAAATCCTCCGGGTTGGCGACCATGGCGGCCAGATTGCCGTTGACGCCACAGCCGAAATTGGACGTCGCCCCCAATCGGATATCGGTCTCGCTCTTGCTCGACCAATCGGGGCAGCCGGGAACGCGCGCGGTAGCGCGGCGCACGACCAGACGGACGCTGCCCGCGGGCGCCGCGCCTGCAGCGGCCGAACTGTCTTCGCTCACCAGCATGCCGTGATGGGCCACAACATCGGCGATGCCGTCGCGCAGCGTCGGGCTGTAATAGGCGTCGGTCACGATCGCGACCTGATCGCCATAACCCAGGCCGATGGATGCGAACCAGTCGTCCAGACGGCGCGCTTCGGAAGCGGAAAGGCTGCCGTCCGGCCCGGCCTGCACATCATAGGTGTAGGCGTCGTGGCTGACGACCGGCTGATGGACCGATTCGACGCCGCGATTGACGCTGGTCTTGCAGGCGGCGAGAGGCAGAGCCAGCAGGGCGAGCGCGCCGAGGCGGACGATATTCTTTGCGGACATGGAAGTCATGACGGTCGTCCTTCCGATCAGAAGCTGAAGCCGGGAGCGGCGGCTGATTTGGCCGAACGCTTGCCCTCATCGCGAGATGCCACCGCCGGAAGCGGCGCGGACGCCTGCGGACCAGGGGCGGGAACTGGGCCAGTGGGTTCGCGGCGCGGCATCGGCGCCCGCGCGCCGCTCACCCCGTCATTACCCTGCTGGAACAGTAGGCCCTGGCCGACAGTGGCGTTGCGGAAGCCATCGGTTGGCAGGCGAGCTTCCGACGCATTCATCGGCTTCACCAGATAGGGGGTGACCAGAATAACCAGTTCGGTTTCATGCCGCTGGAAACGGCGCGACTTGAACAGGCTGCCAAGGATCGGGATTTCGCCGAAGCCTGGTGTTTTACTGATCGAATTGGCGGTGTCGTTGTTGAGCAGGCCGGCGATCATGAACGCCTGGCCCGATCCGAGTTCAACCGTGGTTTCGGCCGTCCGGCTCTTGAGCGCGGGGACGGTCGTGTTGACCGAAAAGTCCAGGCTCGACACCGTGGGACGCACGCGAAGCGAGATGCGCCCGTCGGCCAGCACGGTCGGCGTGAAGGCCAGCTGCACGCCATATTGCTTGAACTCGATGCTGTTGCCCTGCGTGCCGTTGCTGACGGTGTAGGGATATTCGCCACCCGCCAGGAAGCTTGCCGTCTCGCCAGACAGCGCGGTCAGGTTCGGCTGTGCAAGGGCAGTCGCAAGGCCGCTGGATTCAGCGAGATCCAGCGCACCGGCAACGTCCATGCCCAGCAGGTTCGCGACGAAGCCAAGCGAAGTGCTGCCATCGGACGGTTGGTTGAAGGTGTACGTGGTGCCAGTGGCGCTTGTGGAGCGCGATACGAAGTTGCGATCAGCGCGGCCGATGCTGTCGATTACTCGGCCAGGGCCGTTCGCGAGCGCAGAGATATTGACCCCGATCTGGTGACCAAGGTCGCGGCTCACTTCGGCGATCTTCACCTGCAGGTTGACCTGAAGCGGCGTCGCGGTGCGCAGGCGGCTCACCACCGTCACCTCCTTGCCGACGAAAGCTTGGGTCAGGCGCTCGGCCTCGGCGGCGTCCTCGGGGGCGGCGACCGTGCCGGTCAGCAGGACCATGCCGTTCATCTTGTTTACCGCAATGTCGGCACCCGGCATCGCCAGCTTCAACATGTCATCGATGCTGGTCAGGTTGTTGCCGACCCGGACCGTGCCGGAAAACAGCACCTTGCCATTGGTTGCGGTGACGAACACGGTGGTTTCGCCCGCCGCCTTGGCGATCAGGTAAAGCTGGTTCTGCGCGCGGACATGGACATCGACCACATTGGGGTCGCCGATCACCACGTCGGACATCTTGGCGTTGAGGTTGATGACCTTGCTGCCGCCCACGGACATCAGGATCGCATTGTCCTGCGTGGAAGCGGGCGCGGCATTGAGGGCCGTCGTGGGCGTCGCAGCCATGGCGACCGCCAGGCCCAGCGCGATCGCGGGGCCGACGAGCGGCTTCACCGCCGCCTTGCCCGCGTGAAGGTTGAAACGCTTCATCTTACTTCCCCCCGACCGGAACAACGGTCACATTGGTGCCGCGCGCCACGCGGATCACTGGTCCGCTGGCCACGCCCGTTCCAGCCGGAGCGCCCCCTGCGGGCACGGCGGCGGCAGCGGCAGTCTGCAGCGGCTTGGCGGGAACGGAGCTGCGCTGGTAGCGAGACACGTCGGCGCCGGTGGAATAGGTGCCGCCCTTATCGACCGGGCGAGCGGCGAGCTTGGCGATGATCTTCTTTTCCGCATTCGGATTGGTCGCATCCGCCATATCGACGTCGGAACCCGCAATAGCGGCGTCGAGGTCGGACGCATTGTCCGCGATCGAGCGCAGCGTCAGCGAGAGCGAGCCGATGGTCTGCGCCACGGCGATCTTCTCTGCGATCTTGGGCGTCACTTCGATGGTGACGTTGGAATAGGTTTGCACGACCGGCTTGCCGTCCGCACCGAGCGCGTCCATGCGCTGGTCGGTGGCGAGCACGCGCAGGTTGCGCAGGATGGTTTCGGAAACCTTGAGCGGTTCACCCTCGCCACCGCCCGAAACGCTCTGCGTCAGCATCAGATCGACGCGGTCACCGGGGAAGACGAAGCCCGCAACCGAATTCTGCGCCGACACCGGCACGGTGACAGCGCGCATGCCCGGCCCGAGTGCAGCGGCGAGGAAGCCCCGCTCACCCGGTTTGATGACCGAACCGACCGTCATCGGCTGACCGGCGGAAATGGCGGTGCGCACGACGCTGCCCACCAGCTTGGTGGGATCGGCCTGGCCTTGGAGATAATAGGCTTGCTCGACCAGATCCTTGGGCCAGGGCTGGAAGCGGAAGCTTTCCGCGTCCAGGATGGTGCCCACCGGCAGCGCCTTGGTCGCGACCAGCACATGGGGCTGATCCGCTTCCACCGGCATGGATGAGGCACTGGCTTGCGGCGCGCCCGACGAACTCAGCATGTTGCGCGCGAGAAGGGCTGTTGTGACCGCTATGATGAGCGCCCCCGCCAGCAGCACGATTTTCTTGCCGTCCATGATGAAATTCGTCTCCCTCAATCAGGCGAGTTGCGCCCGAGCCCCGAATTTTACGCAAAATGGTTAAGATATCGTTCGCCAATCAACCAAAGGGCGGCGACGGATATTGCGATACCGTAAGGAATTTGGGGCTGTCCCAGCGTTCTGGTCATGCGGTGATGGGCCACGGTGATGATCGTCACCACGCCACCGATCAGCGCCATGACCATCAGCATCGACAGCATGGCGGCCCATGGGAACCACAGCGCCAATGCCCCCAATAGCTTGACGTCTCCGCCTCCCATGCAGCCCATGGCGAAGAGCGTCGCGAACAGGGCGAACACCACCAGCGCGACGCCGACCTGCAGCGCCATGCCCGGCCAGACCGGCAGCCCGCTTGCTATCCACCAGAGCGGGGCCAGTGCGGCAATGCCCAGGTTCAGCCGGTTCGAAATGATGCGCGATCGCAGATCCGTCACCGATGCGATGATCAGCAGCAGGCCAAGGGCGCATAACAGCGCCAGTTTGAAATATTCCCCCGTCATGAATCTAAACCCTAGACCCGATGGCTTACCAAACCGTAACCATGCGCCCATGGATTCGCCCGCCTCCTTTGCCCCGGCCTTCGACCGTCGCGCCTGGCCGATGAACGGTCGGCTCGATTATTGGACGGCGCCTGACGGCTGGCGTCTGCGCCGCTACCGTTTGGGCGAGGGGCAGCGGGGCCAATTGCTGATGCTCGGCGGGCGCGGCGACATGATCGAAAAATATCTGGAAGTGATCGATCATTGGGCAGGGCGCGGGTGGGCCGTCACCGCCCTGGATTGGCGCGGGCAGGGGGGATCGGGAAGGCTGACCGGCGATCCGCTTTGCGGTCATATCGACGACTTCGGCCAATGGATCGGGGACCTGAAGGCGTTCGTTTGCGAGTGGCGCGGGCAAGCGCCGGGGCCTTGCGCCATCGTCGCTCACAGCATGGGCGGCCATCTGCTGCTGCGGGCGCTGGCCGAAGGCATGCTGCCGCCGGACGCCGCGGTCGCCATTGCGCCGATGATGGACGTTCGCACCTCGCCCTTGCCCCGCTGGCTCGCGGCGGCGATCACGCGATCTATGTGCGCACTGGGCCTGCAGAGCCGCCAGGCGTGGACGCAGAAGGAAGAGTCGGAGCGGCAGAGGATCATGCGGCAAAAGCGGCTGACGCATGATCCGGAACGCTACGCCGACGAGCTGTGGTGGCGCGACCATAGCCGCGACGTGGCGCTCGGGCCGCCAAGCTGGCGCTGGGTTGCGCAGGCGCTGCAATCGACGCGGGCGTTGGAGCAGGGCGGCAGGCTGGCCCAGATCTCCGTGCCGCTGCTCATCCTGGCGACGGAGATTGACCGGCTGGTTTCCACGCCCGCCATCCGAAGGATCGCTGCCCAAATCCCGGGCGCGCGCCTGCATGTTTACGGCCAGGAGGCTGCGCACGAGATATTGCGGGAGTTGGACCCCGTCCGGCTCGACGCCCTGCGGCGGATCGATGATTTCCTGGATGAAGTAGCGCCCGCATGAACCGCTTTGACATCGTCATCGTCGGCGGCGGTATCGCCGGCGCGAGCCTCGGCGCGGAACTCGCGGGCAAGGCGTCCGTGCTGATCCTGGAGCGAGAGGATAGCGCAGGCTATCACGCAACCGGCCGCTCCGTCGCCTTTTGGGAAGAAACCTATGGCGGCCGCATGGTGCAGCCATTGACCACGGCGTCGGGGCCATTGCTGCGCTCGCCCGCTCCGGACTTCTCTCCGCGCTCCTTTCTCTCGCCTCGCCGTACCTTGCACATCGGCCGTGCTGGGGATGAGGCTGCACGCGACCGGCTGATGGAAGAGTTTTCCGATCATGTTGAACTGCGCCCTGTCGATCCCGCCGCCTTGCTCCCTGGTCTGCGCCCGCAATGGATATTGGGGCTGCTCGAACCCGCCGTGTGCGATATCGACGTCGCGGCGTTGCACCAGGCTTATCTGCGGCGGTTTCGCGCAAGGGGCGGAGAGTTGCGGGTGGGCCTGTCCCTCGAAAGCGCCGGCAGAGGCCCTGCGGGATGGCGGATACAGACCAGCGAAGGCGCGATCGACTGCGGCATCCTCGTCAACGCGGCGGGCGCGTGGGCCGACGATGTCGCGCAGCGCAGCGGCGTGGCGCCCATCGGCATCACCCCCATGCGGCGAACCGTTGTCCAACTGCGCGTTCCCGCCATGCCCTCTGCCGATCTGCCCTTGGTCATGGACCTTTCCGCCCGCTTTTATTTCAAGGCTGCGGGAGAGGGGCGCCTGTGGCTGACTCCCCATGATGAGGAACCCTCGCCCCCCTGTGACGCCGCGCCCGAAGAATTGGCGGTGGCGGAGGCGATTGCCCGTTTCCAGGAAGCCGTCGATTGGCCGGTTGAAGCTGTAGAGCGCAAATGGGCGGGCCTGCGCAGCTTCGCGCCTGATCGCGCGCCCGTCTTGGGCTTCGACGCCCACACCCCAGCCTTCTTCTGGTTCGCGGGACAGGGCGGTTTCGGCATCCAAACCGCTCCAGCGGCTGCCTTGCTTGGCGCCAGTCTGCTGACCGGGGAAGCAGCGGACGATGCTGTGGCGGGGATCGAAGCCACGGCATATTCGCCGAGGCGCTTTGGGTAGCGAACGATGGCGCAGTCCTCCCGCAGTTGGGTGACAGAGTGTCGTCATCCCAGCGAAAGCTGGGATCTCGCCGCCGAGGCGCACTTCGCGGGACGATGAGGAAAGAGGCACAGTTTGACAAATGCGCCGCTCCCGACCCCGGAACGAACCACCCTCCTTCACGTTAAGTCATCGGCCGCCCGCGCGCAGATGTGCAACAATAAAGAAGCGGCCAATCCTTGATTAGGAGGATGCCGTCATGAGAAAGTCGGTATTATCAGCTTCAGCTCTGATCTTATCCGGACTGTTTATGGCAAGCAGCAGCGTCAGCTTTGCTCAGAACAGCGAGGAAATCACTGTCGTCGGTAAAGCGCCGGACAGTGTGCGTTCGCTCTCCCAGGCCGTCAGTTATGCCGATCTCGACCTCAGCACCAAGGCGGGAAGGGACGAGCTGCGTCATCGTTTGTCTCTCACCGCCCGCTTCCTGTGCGAAAAGCTCGGGGAAGCGGACAGCGGCTCGCCGGTCGTACCCTCATGCCGCGATGCTGCGCTGAAGGATGCGACGACGCGAGCAGGGACTATCGAGGAAGGCTTTGCGCCACGTGGCACGACCTGGGTCGCTGGCAATCCTTGGCAGCCGCCCTATCCGGCTGATTGGTCCAAACGCTATCCTTGAGCCATCGCGTGAAGGGGGGCGCAGCCAAGCGCTCCCCTACGCCCGGAAGCTTTCGGCGGCCGCGCAGGCGAGTTGGTCGGCGCGTTCATTCTCCGGATGACCTGCGTGACCCTTTACCCATTGCCAGTTGATCTGGTGCCGTGCTGCCGCGGCGAGCAGCGCTTGCCATATCTCGCCATTTTTCACTGGCTTTTTGTCGGCGGTCTTCCACCCGTTTTTCTGCCAGCCGAAAACCCATTTGGTGATCCCGTCCATGACATATTTGCTGTCGGTGTAGAGCGTCACCCGGCAAGGGCGTTTGAGGGCGTTCAATGCTTCGACCGCCGCCATCATTTCCATCCGGTTGTTGGTGGTCATCGCCTCGCCGCCGGAGATTTCCCTCTCCTTGTCGCCAAAGCGTAGCACCGCGCCCCAGCCGCCCGGCCCGGGATTGCCCTTGCATGCGCCGTCCGTGAAGATTTCGACTTGGGGCAGGTCGGTCATCCCCGCCTCCGTTCGTTTCGAGCGAAGTCGAGAAACGGATGCGCTTGAACCGAACGGAATAGGAAATGGGTTTTCACGCCGCCAGCAACTCCGCACCGGCATCCGCGTAGAAATCGAGCCGCCGCAGATAGGCGAGTGGATCCTTACGCGTCACCAGCGCATCGGGCGGCGTATTGATCCAGTCATAGGCACGCGTCAGCAGGAAACGCAGCGCCGCGCCCCGGCAGAGCGTCGGAAAGGCCGCCCGCTCCGCATCGGAAAGCCCGTGCGCCGCCTGATAGCCCGCCAACAGAGCGTCCGAACGCTCGGCGAAGAACTGCGCCCCGTCATTGCTGAAGCACCAGGCGCTATGCGTCACGGCGAGGTCATAGGCGCGAATGTCGGTGCAACTGAAATAAAAGTCGATAAGGCCCGTCACCTCATCGCCGAGCATCAGTACATTGTCGGGAAACAGATCTGCGTGGATCACCGAATGCGGTAGATCGGCCGGCCAATCGGCGTCCAGGAAGGCCAGTTCCTCCGCGACCCGTTGCCCAAGCCCCGGTGTGATCTCGTCGAAATGCTCCCCGCACTTCGCTGCCAGATCATGCCATCCGGCAATGTCCAGCGCATTGCGCCGTTCGCTTGCAAAGCCTTCCGCCGCGCGGTGCATCTGCCCCAGCGCCGTGCCAGCTGCCCGAGCCTGGGCCGCCGTCGGTTCGGTCAGGGATATGCCGGTCAGGAACTCGATCAGGCAGGCGGGCCGTCCACCCAATTGCTGAAGCCGCTTGCCCTCCCGATCGGCGATGAAGCGCGGCACCAGACAGCCGCGCGCGCCCAAATGATCGAGCAGGTCCATGAAGAACGGCAGGTCCGCCTCATCCACCCGCTTTTCGTAAAGCGTCAGGATGTAACGGTGGCCGCTGCCGTCTGCGCCGGTGGTTTCCAGCAGATAATTGCTGTTCTCCACCCCTTCGGCGATGCCCTTGGCCGAAACCAGCCGTCCGGCGTCATAGCGGCTGAGAAAGGCGTCGATCTCCTCGGCGGGAACATGGGTATAGACCGCCATCGTCTTACGCCGCCTCCAGCCCGCGGGGCAGTTTGAAGGAGATGCTTTCGCGCGCCGTTTCCACCTGCTCCTCCGTTACGTCGAACCGCTCCGCAAGCCGGTCCACGACTTCGCGCACCAGCACTTCAGGAGCGGACGCTCCAGCCGTCAGGCCCAATGTCCGGACATTCTCCAGCCAGGCGAAGTCGATGTCATCGGCGCGCTGGATCAGGCGGGCGGGCGTGCCTTCGCGTTCGGCGACCTCGACCAGGCGCAGCGAGTTGGAACTGTTGGGCGCCCCGATTACATAGAGCGCGTCGCAACGAGCCGCGATGGCCTTGACCGCGCTCTGCCGGTTCGACGTCGCGTAGCAGATATCCTCGCCCTTGGGCGCATGGATCGTCGGGAAACGGCGCTGCAATGTCTCCACTATGGCGGCCGTATCATCGACCGACAGCGTCGTCTGCGTCAGGAAAGCAAGATTGTCAGGGTTGGCGGGCGTGAACGCTTCGGCATCCTCGACCGTCTCGATCAAAGTCATATGGCCGGCATCGACCTGGCCGAAGGTGCCGATGACCTCGGGGTGCCCCTTGTGCCCGACGAACAGGATATGGCGGCCTGCCTCGACCTGCCGTTCGGCCTGCCGGTGGACCTTGCTGACCAGCGGGCAAGTGGCGTCCAGATAGTCGAGCCCGCGTTCTTCCGCCTTGGTGGGCACGGCCTTGGGCACGCCATGGGCGGAAAAGACGACCGGCACGCCATCGGGCACCTGGTCCAGTTCCTCGACGAAGATCGCGCCCTTCGCCTTCAAAGTATCGACCACATATTTATTGTGGACGATCTCGTGCCGGACATAGACAGGGGCGCCATATTTTTCGATCGCCTTCTCGACGATGATGATGGCGCGGTCGACACCTGCACAAAAGCCGCGCGGCGCGGCGATCAGCAGCTTCAAGGGAGAACGGGCGGTCATGGCTGCCGCTTAGGCCAATGTCGCGCCGGAAGGAAGGGGTGAGGGACGGGCGGGCGTTCCTTTCGGTTGCGTGAGCGGCGGGGTGCGGATAAGAAGCCCCAGCCTGTTCCCAAGGGATTGCCTCGTGACCTTTTCTCGACTTGCGCTGACTGGAATGCTCGCCCTTGCCCTCGCAGGCTGTTCGCGCCGGGGGGAAATCGATCCCACGGGCGGCATCGTCGCCGTCCGCTCGGCCTGCCCGGTCGCCGCGATCCCTGCTTATACGGGTGACATCACGCTCTTCAATCCAACGGGCAGCACCGATGCGCGCGCGATCGACGTGGTCGCGGACATCAGCAATCTGCGCTCCACCTGCTCGGAAGGCGCGCAATTCTACAGCGAGGCGACGTTCGCCGTGAACGCCCGCCGCACCGACGCCACCGCCGCCCGGCAGGTGACGCTGCCCTTCTTCTCCGCCGTCGTCCGTGGCGGCAACGCCGTGGTGGCCAAGCGCGTCGGACAGGTCGTGCTCGACTTTCCCGCGGGCCAGTATCGCGCCACCGCCACTGCCAAGGCTGGCTCCTATGTCGATAAGGCCGCCGCCACGCTGCCCGCCGACATCCAGGCCAAGATCACGCAGAAGCGCAAGGCGGGCGATGCCGACGCGGCGATCGATCCCTTCGCCCAGCCCGATGTCCGGGCTGCGCTGCAACGAACCAGCTTCGAGCTGCTCGTGGGTTTCAATCTGACCCAGGATCAACTCCGATATAACGCGACACGCTAAGAGCCCAGCCTACCTAATCCAATGCCGTTCGTGCTGAGTAGGGGCTGAGCGAAGTCGAAGCCCCGTATCGAAGCATGGGTGCGTAGCAGTCCTTCGATACGCCATTCGACAAGCTCGATGGCCACTCAGGACGAACGGTTATGTCAGGACCGTTTGCCCATGTCCCTCTACATCCGCTTCACCGCCCATCTGAACGCCGTGCTCGACGCGCTTGAGGCTGACGGCGCGCTGTCTGCAGGTCTCAACCGCAAGCCCGTCACGGTCGAGCCGCCCCGCGATCCCAGCCATGGCGACCTAGCCACCAACGCCGCGATGGTCCTCGCCAAGCCCGCCGGCACGAATCCGCGCGCGCTGGCCGAACAGATTGTCGCCGGCCTCGAAAAGCTCGAAGAGGTGGAAAGCGCCGCCATCGCCGGCCCCGGCTTCATCAACCTGAAGCTCACCGACGCCATCTGGCGTGCCGAACTCGCCGCCATCCATGCAGAGGCGGATGAGTATGGTCGCTCCGACGCGGGCGAAGGGGTGACGGTCAATGTCGAATATGTCTCCGCCAACCCCACAGGTCCCATGCATATGGGCCACTGCCGGGGCGCCGTGGTGGGCGACGCCCTTGCGACCCTGCTCGAATATGTCGGGCACAAGGTCATCCGCGAATATTATATCAACGACGCAGGCGGCCAGGTCGATGTGCTCGCCCGCTCCGCCCATGTCCGTTATCGCGAAGCGCTCGGCGAGAATGTCGGCGAAATCCCGCAAGGGCTCTATCCAGGGGACTATCTCGTCCCGGTGGGCCAGGCGCTCGCCGCCGAATATGGCGACACATATGTAACCGCCCCGGAAAGCGACTGGCTCGTCCTCTTCCGCACCAGGGCGGTCGCGGCGATGATGGAGATGATCCGCAGCGATCTCGCCCTGCTCGGCATCCATCACGACGTCTTCTCCTCCGAAGCCGAACTTCAGGCCGCCGGAAAGCCCGAAGCCGCCGAACAATGGCTACGCGCGCACGACCTCGTCTATGACGGCGTCCTCGAAGCTCCGAAGGGCGAGACGCCCGAAGATTGGGAGCCCGTCGAACTTCCTCTCTTCCGTTCCACCAAGTTCGGCGACGATCAGGACCGCCCGATCAAGAAATCCAACGGCGGCTGGACCTATTTCGGCGCGGACATGGCCTATCATTTCCAGAAGGCCCAATCCGCGGACCAGCTGATCGACATCTGGGGCGCCGACCATGCGGGCACAGTGAAGCGTATCCAGGCCGCCGTCGCGGCCCTTACCGAAGGCAAGGCGCGCTTCGACGTCAAGCTCATCCAGATGGTCCGCTTGCTACGCGATGGCGAGCCGGTGAAGATGTCCAAGCGCGCGGGCAATTTCGTGACGCTGGCCGATGTGGTCCGCGAAGTCGGCAAGGACGTCGTCCGCTTCACCATGCTGACGCGCAAGGCCGACGCCCAGATGGACTTCGACTTCGCCAAGGTCGTGGAGGCGTCGAAGGACAATCCCGTCTTCTACGTCCAGTACGCCCATGCCCGCATTTCCTCGCTCGGCCGACGCGCGCAGGAGGCCGGAATTGAACTTCCTGCGCCCGATCTGTCCCGCCTTGGGACTGCGGAACTTAACCTGATTAAGTTAGCGGCGCAGTTCCCCCGGGTGGTCGAAGGCGCGGCATCAGCCCGCGAACCCCACCGTATTGCCTTTTATCTCAATGACTTGGCGTCTGAATTCCACAGCTGGTGGAATTTAGGCAATGACAATCCGCGCGCTCGGGTCATCCTGATGGATGATTTTGAGACAACATCCGCGCGCCTTTTCTTAAGCCGCGGAATCGGGCAGATCATCCGTAACGGTCTTGCCCTGATGGGCGTGGCCGCATTGACGGAAATGCAATAGCCAGGCGGAGGCAAGGGAAAATGGGCGACTTTGCGAGGGGGCGGCTCGATCTGGATGACGAGGAGCGTCTGCCCTGGCTCGAGCCCGGTATTGAAGATGAAGAGCAGGAAGGGCTTTCGCCTGTCCGCCTGCTCGGCTTCATCCTCTGCGCCCTTGTTCTGCTCGGCGGCGTGGTTGCGGGTGTCTGGCTGCTCAAGAACCGATCCACCGGCGGCGGTGAGGGCAAGCTGATCGCTGCACCCGCTGCCGATTACAAGGTCCCCGCCAGCGAAGCCGACGCCAAGAAGTTCGAGGGCGAAGGCGACGCCAGCTTCGCCGCCAGCGAAGGCGTTGTCCGTGATGGCCGCATCGATCCCAGCCGCGTACCCGAAGCGCCCGTTATACCGACGGCTCCCGCCAAACCGCGCCAGGCCGCTCCCGGCAAGCCCGCGCAAAGCGTGACCACACGCGTCGCGGACGAAACCAACGTCCGCCCCGCCACCAGCCAGCCCGCCAGGACAGGCGGCGCGGTGATTCAGCTCGGCGCCTATGGCAGCCAGTCCGGCGCCCGTGACGCCTGGACGCGGCTGTCGAAGCGCTTTGCCTATCTCGCGCCGCTCACCATGTCGGTCGAACCCACGGAAGTCGGCGGCAGCACCCTCTACCGCCTCCGCGCTACCGCAGGCGCTCAAGCCAATACCCTCTGCGGGCGGCTCAAGGTCGCCGGAGAAAGCTGCCTGGTGGTGAACTAACCACCTTATGCTCCCTCTCTCCTTCAGGGGAGAGGGAAACAGATCGCGTTTAAACTCCCTCCAAACAACCCCTTCGACAGCACGCTCCTTCGCCGCTACCATCGCGACCCATGAAACCGGTAATCTTCGGCCTCTCCGGCGAAACTCTCACCACCGATGAACGCGCCTTCTTCGCCGACGCGCAGCCAGCGGGCTATATTCTGTTCCGCCGCAACATCGTCGATCGCACCCAACTGCGCGCGCTGACGGACGACCTCCGCGCGCTCCATGGCCGCGACGACCTGCTCATCATGATCGATCAGGAAGGTGGCCGCGTCGCTCGCATGCAGGCGCCGGTCTGGCCCAGCTTTCCGCCCGGCGCCATATTCGATCGCCTCTACGACCTCGCGCCTTCCAGCGCGATCGCAGCCGCCCGCGCCAACGCCCAGGCTATCGCCGTCACGCTTGCCGAAGCCGGGATTACCGTCGATGCGCTCCCCCTGCTCGATGTACGGCAGGAGGGGGCAAGCGACATCATGGGTGATCGTACGTTGGGAGCCGAACCCATGCGCGTCGCTGCGCTCGGCCGGGCGGTCATCGAAGGGCTTGCCGAAGGCGGCGTGGTGGGCATCGTCAAGCATATGCCTGGCCACGGCCGCGCGATGGTGGACAGTCATCACGAACTGCCGATCGTCACCGCCGATGAAGAAGCCCTGACGACCGACCTTGCCCCTTTCCAGGCGCTGAAGGATGCCCCGATCGGCATGACCGCCCATGTTGTCTATACGGCCTGGGACCCGGATCTTCCGGCAAGCCTCTCGGCCTCGGTGATTGATACGATCATCCGCAAGCGTATCGGTTTTGACGGCCTGCTCATGTCCGACGATCTCGATATGAAGGCGCTGAACGGTAGCATCCCGGAACTCGCCGCCGGGGTGGTGGCGGCCGGATGCGACCTTGCGCTCAATTGCTGGGGGCGGATGGATGATATGGTGGGGATCGCCAATCTCCTCCCGGAGATAAGCGCTGCATCCAAAGCCCGCCTGGATCTGGCCATGGTCCGCGCCAGTTTGGAAAAGGACAGCCCGCCGCTCGACCAGCTTCTCGCCATCCGCGACACCCTGCTGGCGCTGGTGCCCGCGTGAATCGACCACTCAAATCCTCCCCTGTAAAGGGAGGTGGCAGGCAAAGCCTGACGGAGGGGTATCACGCATGAACGACCTCTTCACGCCGCCGCCTACGCCGCGCCCCGACATGCTCACCGTCAGCTTCGAAAGTTGGGAAGGGCCGCTTGATCTGCTGCTTGCCCTGGCCCGTAGCCAGAAGGTCGATCTGCGCGAAATTTCCATCCTCGCGCTGGTCGAACAATATCTCACCTATATTGAGGGTGCGCGGAAGCTGAAGCTGGAACTGGCGGCCGACTATCTCGTGATGGCCGCCTGGCTCGCCTATCTCAAATCCTCGCTGCTTCTTCCCAAGCAGGCCCAGCCCGATCCCAGTCCCGAAGAACTGGCGCTCCGCCTTCAATTGCGCCTCCAGCGGTTGCACGCGATGCGGGAGGCAGGCGCGCGGCTGATGGCGCGAGATCGCGTTGGCCGTGACGTATTCGTCCGCCCCCGCCCGGAAGGGCTGCGCCTCGTCCGCAAAGCGAAATGGGCGGCCAGTCTTTATGATCTGATCCAATCCTATGGGCAGGTTCGCGCGCGGACACAGCCGGCCGTCCATATGGTTGCTGTCCGCCCGGTCATGACGCTCGATGAAGCGATCCAGCGCGTCGGTGCGCTCGTCGGCTCGGCGATCGACTGGACGACGCTTGAATCTTTCCTGCCCGATGGTCAGGATGGGCCGATGGCGAAATCGGCACTCGCCAGCAGCTTCGTCGCCGCGTTGGAACTGGCGCGACAGGGGCGGCTGGAAATACAGCAGGAAGGTATTTTCCAGCCCATCTACCTGCGGGCCGCTTTGCCGGATCAGGGCGGAGCACGGCTGCTATGATGCCAGAGCCCGATGATTTCCTCCGTGCAGTGGAAGCGGCGCTGTTCGTTGCCGAGACGCCGCTCACTCCTGCCGAACTGAGGCTGCATGTGGGCGAAGCCGGGGATTTGCCTGCCGCCCTTGCTGCATTGTCGGACCATTATGCCGGGCGCGGCATCAATCTGGTGGAGCGGGGTGGGCGATGGCATTTCCAGACTGCGGCCGACCTCGCCCATATCCTGCGTCGGGAAAAGGACGAAACTCGCAAATTGTCCCGGGCGGCGATGGAGACGCTCGCGATCATCGCCTATCATGAGCCCGTCAGCCGCGCCGAGGTGGAGGCCATTCGGGGCGTCCAGGTCGCCAAAGGCACGCTCGACGTGCTGATGGAGGCGGGTTGGGTCCGCCCTGCCGGGCGGCGCGAAGTTCCGGGCCGTCCGCTCATCTATGCGACCACGCACGAATTTCTGTCACATTTCGGCCTTAGCAGCCGCCGGGACTTGCCGGGTATGGACGATCTGCGCGCTGCGGGATTGCTCGATCCGGTCGATCTTGCGCTGGAGGGCCTGGGTGCCCAATCCGTTCTGGAAAATGATGAGGAAGAAGCTTAGAAAGGGCTTCGATACAGGAGAAAGTCAAAATGGGTTCCTTTTCGCTGATGCACTGGGTCATCGTTCTCCTGGTGGTTATGCTGCTGTTCGGCGGCGGCCGTATTTCCGGGCTGATGGGTGACGTCGCCAAGGGCATCAAGAGCTTCAAGAAGGGCATGGCCGACGATGATGACGGCATCACGCCTGCCAAGCCTGCGACGCGGATCGAAGGTCATCGCGTGCCTGAGCAGGACGCACCGAGCGCCACCGAAGAAAAAACCAAGGCCTGATTATTCTTCACGCCCAAACGGTAGGCGCGCATGTTTGATATCGGTTCGTCCGAACTTCTGCTGATTGTGATCATCGCTGTGGTCGTGATCGGCCCCAAGGATTTGCCGCGCGCGCTTTACAAGGTAGGGCAGATCGTCGGCAAGGCGCGCGGCATGGCGCGCCATTTCCGTACCGGCATCGACGCCATGGTGCGGGAAGTCGAGATGGAAGAACTCGAAAAGAAATGGGCCGATCAGAACCGGCGGATCATGCAGGAACATCCCGCCGACGGGTCGGCAGCTCCGGCAATGGAGCCGCTGGCTTCTCCGGCTACCGCGTCTGCTCCCGGCGCTGACGCATCTCCACCTCCCTTTGTCGCCCAGTCGGCGCCTGCCGCCACGCCTGCGCCCGCGCCTGCCGCAGACGGACCGCCTTATATCGCAGCGCAACCGGCTACGGGTAAGGGTGACGCTCCGGCATGAAGGACATTGATGATACGAAAGCGCCGCTGCTCGACCATCTGATCGAATTGCGGGGACGCCTGCTGAAATGCGTCTGGGCGCTGTTCCTCACAGGAGCCGTCTGCTTCTATTTTTCCGACAAGCTTTTCGCCTTCCTGGTTCACCCGCTGAAGGAAGCCTTTGGGGACGGTGGCGGGCGGCTCGTCTATACAAAGCTGTACGAAGCCTTTTTCGTGCAGGTGAAAGTGGCGATTTTCGGCGCTTTTTGTCTGTCATTCCCGATCATTGCGAATCAGCTCTGGGCCTTTGTCGCACCGGGCCTTTATGCCAAGGAAAAGAAGGCGTTACTGCCTTTCCTGATCATGACGCCGGTGTTGTTCCTGATGGGCGCCAGCCTCGCTTATTACGTCGTCATGCCGATGGCGTTTCATTTTTTCCTGCAATTTCAAGGGAATAGCGGCGGCCTCACGGTCGAGGCTCTACCAGGCACCGACGCCTACCTTACGTTAGTCATGCAGTTCATTCTTGCATTTGGCATCAGCTTCCTCATGCCGGTGCTGCTGATGCTCCTCAACCGCGCAGGTTTGGTCACTCGCGCCCAATTGATCGGCCTCCGTCGGTACATGATCGTCGCCGCCTTCATACTGGCGGCGGTTCTCACCCCGCCCGACGTCGTTTCGCAGCTCATGCTCGCCATTCCGCTGCTGTTGCTCTACGAAATCACCATCCTGGCGATCTGGTTCACCGACCGCAAACAAGCCCGCGAAGCCGCGGCGGCTCAAACAACCGACCTGTCCACCTGACAAAAAAAGGCCCGCCAGAGCGGGCCTGCGAGGGTGGGAACCGTTTACTGCGCCTACTGCGCTGCGTTTTCCACGGCCTGGCCAGCGCTCTGCACGTCTTTGCCAGCGCCTTCCACGGTGTTGCACGCTGCTACCATCAGCGAACCCGTAAGCAGCAGGGCGGCAAGGATCTTCCTGGTCATGATCGTCTCCTTGAAAAACTAATGCCGGACGGCCGCGCTATCCGGCGGCTGGGAGGAGAACCCACAGCCGGGAATTACGTTCCGCAGCCGGAAATATCTCTGATATCAGGAAGATCGCCCAAAAAATCTGAGCCCGGAACGCGTCGGGGGGGGAGATGCGTTCCGGGCTCATGTTTTTTTGGATAGCAAGAGCGGGGGGCAAAAGATTTGCTATCCGGTATGCAGAACCCCTCATCCCGCTATTTGGTTCCGTCCGTTCCGCCGCACGAAAAATTTTTTTATTCTTTTTAGATTCAGCGCCTTGGTCGGATTCCTACGCTCTAAAACAAGAGCCGTGCCGATCAAATAAGTGGCCGTCCGCTGTTGCGATATTCCGGGCGGATGGTGGAAGGAGGCAGGCTATCCTCGACCTCAGGACCGCTCGGTATGGGCAAATCTCTGATCTCGACCGGTGAGGGAGGAGCGTGGCCTCTATAGATTGGCGTCGGCCAGCTTCGAAGAGAGGGTCCCGATTGCCACTCGCGGCCGGCATAGGGCACCCGGAACGCGGCCTCTGTGCCATGAAAGCCGGGACTGCTGTAAAAGATATGCGCGCCGATCACCGCAACGGCGCGCTTGGCCGCTGCCCATCCGGGCCTCACTGCCAAGGTATGATAAAAGGTGGCCAGCCCGACCGGCGCATAGACACGCCCCGCAAGAGCCTGCTCCGCAATGCGGCGTGCACGCGCCCAACTTTGCATATGGCTTGCTCGCCCCATGGAACCGTCGCAACTGAAGGTGAACTGGCAGCGGGAATCACTCCGCTCCGACCCCTCATAGACGACTCCGCACACGCTATGCGGCCAGAGCGGGCTGCGCACACGGTTCAGCACCACCTGCGCGACCGCTCGCTGCCCTTCCTCAGGCTCATTGCCCGCCTCATAATATATTGCTGATGTCAGGCAGTTGACCGCGCGATAGCTATCGAGCGGCGTCAGCCCTCGAAACGTGGTCATTGGCGCTGCCTGGACGGTATCGAGTTTCAGGACATGTTCGCTGTTTCCTGCGACGCTGGGCACATCCTGGAATATATCGTCGGCAAAGAAATAGGCGGAACCCGGGAAATTCTCGCCCGGCCTCTCCGCCACGTTGTTTCTTCGCGTCGCGTCAGCCAGAACGTCAAGCGGCGCGGCTGTGATCAGGCGCGGCACGGCAAGCGCCGTCAGCGCCAGGGCGGCCCACGCCGCATGCCGTAATCGCCCGCCTGCCATATTCCAGCCCGTCAGCCTCATGAATCCTTGCGGCAAATGCGCCGCCGCCATGTGTTAGCGCAAAAGCCTTGCCACTTTCTTCCCATCAAGGCAGCGCGCCGAGAGGCATTGCAACCGGCTCTTTGGGTGGACCAGCATTCCCTTGCTTGGCAAGCGTGCATCTGCTCCGCTATGCGGGAGCAATGCTAGTCCAGAATGATAGCCTCGCCCTGATTGGCAACACGCCGATGGTGCGCCTCGCCGTTCCGTCGGAAGAAACCGGATGCGACATCTACGCCAAATGCGAGTTCGCCAATCCCGGGGCTTCGGTTAAGGATCGCGCCGCGCTGTTCATCGTCAATGATGCCGAGGAAAAGGGGCTGCTGACCCCCGGGGGCACGATCGTCGAAGGGACGGCGGGGAATACCGGAATTGGCCTCGCCCTCGTCGCAAATGCCAAAGGCTACAAGACGATCATCGTCATGCCCGAGACGCAAAGCCGCGAGAAGATGGACACTTTGCGCGCCCTTGGTGCGGAGTTGGTCACAGTGCCCGCAGCTCCCTATTCAAATCCTGGCCATTTCGTCCACACCTCCCGCCGTATCGCGGAAGAGACGGAGAATGCGGTCTGGGCCAACCAGTTCGACAATATCGCCAATCGCAAGGCGCATATCGTCGGCACGGCAGAGGAAATTTGGACCCAACTGGATGGGCAGATCGATGGTTTCACCTGCGCTGCCGGCACTGGCGGAACGATCGCGGGGGTGGGCCTCGGACTTAAAGCGCATGATGAGAATATCACCATCGCGCTGACCGATCCTTACGGGGCGGCGCTCTACAATTATTACGCGAATGGCGAATTGAAGGCAGAGGGGTCGTCGGTTGCTGAAGGGATAGGGCAGGGGCGCATTACAGCCAATCTGGAAGGCGCGCCGATTGATACGCAATTTCGTATTTCGGACGAGGAGGGACTGCACTGGGTTGAGCGACTGCTGGCGGAAGAGGGGCTGTGCCTCGGGCTGTCGTCCGGCATAAATGTTGCGGGCGCCGTGGCGCTGGCGCGGGAGCTTGGCCCGGGCAAGCGGGTCGTCACCATCTTGTGCGACACTGGATTCCGTTACCTTTCGACCCTTTATAACCGCGAGTGGCTGGAATCGAAGGGCTTGACGGTGTTCCCCTGGCTCGCGCACAATCGTTGATCGCCGACAAGGGTCGCGGCGACGATAAAAAGAGCGCTTCGATGGCTGAACATCCCCGCCGGCAGGAAGGGTTGCAGCGTGTCCAGATTGGCCTCACCGGGCTGGCGGGCGTGGTGCTCCTGGTAGGCTTGGCCAATATCGTGATCGACAAGGCGCGGATCGATGATCCGGCGGTGCCGCCGCCCACCGTGCCCACCTTGGACCTCAATGCCGTTGCGCCTAAGGAACCGCTGGCGGAGCTTGGCGTCCAGCCAGCACCTGAACAGCAACCGATCGTTCCGGATTTGCAGCCCGATCCCAATCTCAGAAAGCCGATGGATCGCGATCCGCAATCCTCCGGCCGCTGACCTGCGAACAGGCAGCACTTCATGATAGTGGCGCTGCGTACATTCGCGATGCTCTGCGCCGGGCCGCTGATCATTTTGCTCGGCGGACTTCCTGCACTGTTGCGCACAGGCCAAGTCGATCTGCGTGCCTGGGTTTGGCCAGCGTTGGTCCTCATCATTATCGCGGCGGCCCTGCGGGCGAGGCGCAGCGTCCTTCATGCCATCTGGGCTGGCTTGGGAAGCGTGGGCACAGTGCTGCTTTTTGCATGGCTTGCAACCGGGCGTTTGTTCGATCTTTGGCCTCTAGCCTGGTTAGGCTTGACCGTGCTGCTCGCTCTGGGCTCCGGCATATTCATAATAGGCCAGCGCTGGCTCGGCCTAGGCTTGGCCGGGCTGGCGGTTCTTTCATGCGGGCTCGCTGCCGATCCATCGCTTGAATGGGCAAGAGAGCGGCCGGCGTTAGCGGTGATCAGTGCGTTGCCTCTCTTTTGGCGCGAAGGAGAGGGGGGCGTTCAAGCGCGCGAGGATGCGCCGATAATCCGAATATTGCGTCAGCGATTCGATGTCCGGCCCGTAGATAGTCCCCTGTCTCCAAAGATGCAGCGCGTGGATGCATTATTGTTGGCGCAGCCGCGCGCCATGTCGGCCGATGAGCTGCTCGCTTTAGACGGTTGGGTGCGCGGCGGCGGCACGATGCTGCTCTTCGCCGATCCTCTGCTGCGCTGGCCTTCGTCCTTGCCATTGGGGGATCGCCGCAGAGCGCCACCCGTCAGCATGCTCGCTCCGGTGCTGGGTCACTGGGGTGTTGAATTGCGGTCGCCATCATACACCGGAGAAAAGCGCCAAATGCTTGCTGACGGCCGTTTGCTCACGACCATGGCGGCCTCGTCCTTTGCGCTCCGTAGAAATTCGAACTGCCGGACTGAGCATGAGGCATTGGTTGCGCGCTGTATGATCGGCCGCGGGCAAGCTGTCCTCGTTGCGGATGCCGACCTGATAGATGACCGGCTGTGGTTGGCGGATGAGGCGATGCCACTGAAACGGGGTGCATGGACTGCTGACACTGCTGGTTTCGTTGTTAAACAGCTGGGCGATGGGTCGATAGAGCCTCGGGTTTGGGTGACGTCCCTCGTGGGACTGACGACCGCTTTGCGCTGGGCGCTCATGGCCGGGATTTCTTGGGCGATCATGGGAAGCGTTCTTCTATCCCGGCGCAAAGGGCCATTCCTCCTTCGCCCTCTGCAAGCCGAAGCCTCGACTTAGCCCTGAATAGAGAATAAAATCAGAACAAACCAAGATTTCCCAAAATCTCCCGACTTTTCCCTTTTCTTGAGGCCCGCCGCTTGGTATCTAAAAGCCATAGGGGTTTGTCAGGCTTTGGTTAGTCCTGTGCGCCGACCGCAATGACGCGGTTTGGTCGATGGCGGCCTGCACCCTTGCGAACAGAGGGGCAGTCGTCCGAACGTGTCGGAAATCATTCTCTTTACGGGCAACGCGTTCAGCGTCGCGGACGGCAAAGGCCGTTTCGTGCTGCCCCTGGAGATGCGCCGACAGGTCAAGCTGTCCAGTGGCGGCGAAACGCGGCTGTATCTTTCCGTCCACGGCGACAACCCCTGCGCCACGGGCTTTGGAGAGTCTCACCGCCGCTTTCTATTCACGGAAGTCGAGGAACTTGCTCGTGAAGCGCGGACTGCTGGCCGCGACTATAATGCCGATCTCGAACTGGAACGCCGCCTAGGCACCATTGAGGAGGTCAATTTCGACGATGGTGGGCGCTTCGCCATGCACCCGGATATCAAAGACGAATATGGCATCGCTGATGCCGTATTTTTCTATGGCGTGGGCCGATACATCCAGATCTGGAAGCCGGAAACGCTTGTTGACAGCAAGGATCGGCCGGAACTGATCCGGAACAAGGTCCGCCGTTGGCTGGATCAGCGCGCCGCCGGAGGCGTAAAGTGACCGCTGCTGCCAATCCGGACCGCCATATCCCCGTTCTGCTCGATGAAGTGTTGGACGCTCTCGCCATTAACCCCGGCGAGTTGCATGTCGATGGCACCTTCGGCGCGGGTGGCTATTCGGGTGCCATGGCGGACAAGGGTGCGAAGGTTTTCGCCTTTGATCGCGATCCGGATGCGGTTCACGAAGGGCAGGCGCTGGCCGCCGAAAAAGGCATCACGCTGATCGCTGGTGAGTTTTCCCATATGGGCGAGTTGCTGGACGAACTGGGCGTGTCGTCGGTGTCCGGCGTGACACTCGATATCGGCGTGTCTTCGATGCAGCTCGACCGGCCGGAGCGGGGCTTTTCCTTTCAGTCGGACGGCCCCCTTACCATGACGATGAGCCAGAGCGGGATGAGCGCCGCAGACTTCCTGAACAATGCCCCTGAGCAAGAAATTGCCGACGTCCTCTATCGTTATGGTGAGGAGCCACGCTCGCGGCGGGTCGCCCGCGCGATCGTGGAGGCTCGTCCGCTGGAGCGGACCAGCCAGCTCGCCAGCGTTGTACGCCGCGCCCTGGGCCATAAACCCCATGACAAGAAAGACCCTGCGACCCGGACATTCCAGGCAGTTCGCATCCATGTGAATCGCGAATTGGAAGAATTGGAACGCGGGCTGGAAGCGGCTGAGGCTATCCTGGAGGAGGGTGGGCGGCTCGCCATCGTTACTTTCCACAGTCTGGAAGATCGCATCGTCAAACAATTCCTGCGCAAACGCAGCGGTGGGGAGGGAGCAGGATCGCGCCATCTGCCGGAGCGTCGAGCCGGCGCTGAGCCCACCTTCCACAAGCCCGCAAAGGCGGTGCGCCCAAGCGAGGCTGAACTCGCCCGCAACCCGCGAGCCCGTTCGGCGACGCTGCGCAGCGCAGTTCGCACGGGCGCCCCTGTTTCCAGTCCGGCCCGGAGTGTGCGCCCATGATCGCCGTCAAGAGGTTGCAGAGCCTGATCTGGATCCTGCTCGTGGCGCTGGGCGCGCTGGGCGCCTATCTCGTGTCCCTTAAGGTCGCCACCGAGCGTAACGAGTTGATGAAGGTGCAGGCCCAGATCGCGCGGGCGCGGGCCGATATCCGATATCTGGAAACGGAATTCAGCGCGCGCGCCAGCATGCGGCAGCTTGAGCGCTGGAACCAGGACGACTTCATGTATGCTACGCCGACCGCCCAGCAGTATCTGGGTGGCGAGAGGGCGCTTGCGAACCTCGACGGCATTCAGCCCAACGGACCTGATTATGTCGCGCCGCCGGTGATGGTGGCGATGGTCCAAACCCCTGCCGATCTGCCGTCCGCCGCTCAGCCAACCCCGGCCAGCCCCGCAGCGACTCAGATCCGGAGCGACATAGCCGTCATTCGTGAAGCGCACGCCGCCGACAATGTTGACGCGGCCGCTAAGCCAACTCCTCGCAGCGCTGCGGAGAAGGCGAAGGAAGATGCGGACGTGTCCAAGCCAAATCCCGTCGCCCGCCGCGCCGAACGGATGGCGATGCTTGACGCCAAGCTGCTGGACGACAGCACCATGGGCGATATCAGCAGCAAGGCGGCGCGAGAGCGCAAGAAGGGTGCGCGCTGATGGCGACGATCATCGTTCAACCGGGTGGCGCCAGAGCGGGCAAGCAACGTGTCGATCTGACGGCGATCGCCCATAATCGGCTGATGTTGTTGCTGATCCTGTTCATGGCGATCACGGCTGTCGTGATCCTGCGACTCACCTGGGTCGGTATTTTCGCCCATGGCACGAGCGGTGGCGGCGACGCGTCTGGCCTCATTCCCGCACGCGCGGACATTGTTGATCGCAATGGCGTACCCTTGGCGCGGACCATGGACGCCTATTCCATCGCCGTTCGGCCTTCCAAGCTGATTGGTGAGCCTGCGGAACTGGCGCGCAAGCTGCACGAAATTTTTCCCGATGAGCCTGAAGCGGCCTTTTACAAAAAGCTGACCGGCAAGGGTTGGGCCTATCTCCGCCGCCGCGCCCTGCCCGAAGAAGTGGCGGCCGTAAACGCACTTGGTGAGATCGGCATTGAGTTTCCGCGCGAAAAGGAACGACTCTACCCCCAACGCAGCCTGGCTGCGCACATTTTGGGCTTTGCACCCAATGGGGAAGGGACGGGCGGTATGGGCGTGGAGGCGGCGTTCAACGATCGCCTGACCGACCCGGCCCTGCGGGGGCAGCCCTTCGCGATTTCCATCGACAGCCGGGTACAGGGCGCGCTTGAGAGCGAGCTTTACGCCCAGATGGTGTCTCAAAATGCTAAGGGTGCGGGCGGCGTCATCATGGACGCCAATACGGGCGAGGTGATCGCCATGGCGTCGATCCCCGTCTTCGACCCTAATAAGCTGCAAAATTACGCTGGAAAGAACTGCAGCGAATCGCCGCTCTGCAATCAAATTGTTCAGGCCCGTTACGAACTCGGTTCGACCTTCAAGCCCCTGTCGATCGCCGAGGCGATGGATCGCGGCGTCGTCACTTCCATGGCCAAGCGGTATGACGCGACTGCGCCGCTCGCCGTTGCGGGCTTTCACATCAAGGACGATCACTCTCTTGGTCGCTGGATCAACGTGCCGGAGATTTTGGTGCACAGCTCCAACATAGGCACCGCGCGTATTGCTGACGAAATGGGCGCCGCGCCCATGCAGCAACTGTTCCGCAACCTGCAGTTCGACCAACGGGCCCCCATCGAACTGAAAGAGCGCGCCAAGAGCTTGTGGCCTTATAATTGGGGCCGCATCACGACGATGACCGTTTCCTATGGCCATGGCATCGCCGTGACGCCGCTTCACCTTGCCGCTGCTTACGCTGCGCTGGTCAATGGCGGCATCTGGCGCCCGGCCACTCTACGCAAGCTGCACGCCAATGAAGTGCCCGAAGGCCATCGCGTCTTTTCCGCCGCTACGAGTGCACGGATGCGGCAGTTGTTGCGGATGATCGTTGCGGCGGGTACAGGTCGCAGCGCCGACGCCAAGGGATTCCGGGTGGGCGGCAAGACGGGTTCCGCTGAGAAGCCTGAAGAAGGCCGGTATAATAAGAGTTCACTGGTGACGACTTTCGCGTCCGCATTTCCGATGGATAATCCCCGCTACGTTGTGCTCGCCATGATGGACGAGCCCAAAGGCAACGCTCAGACTTTCGGTCTGAGGACGGCGGCCTGGACTGCCGCTCCGGTGGTAAAGCGCGTGGTCGAACGCACCGGGCCTATGCTGGGCGTTCTGCCGGACGAGCGGCGCGACGTAGATATTTCCGACCTCATGCCCCTGCTCGGGCAGGAAAAGGAAAAGCATTAAGATGCGCCTCGGGTCGCTCATCGAGGGGCTGGATGTGAAGCTCGACGCTGGCGAGTCCCTGGACGAGCTGGTGTCGGGCTTCGCGATCGATAACCGGAAGGTCGCGCCCGGTACAGTGTTCGGCGCCTTTCAGGGTGCGCGGGTGAACGGGGAAGATTTCATTCCCGACGCCGTGCGGGCGGGTGCGGTGGCGGTCGTCGCGCGTCCCGAAGCTAAGGTGGAGGGGGCGATCCACATTGCCCATGAAAATCCCCGGCGCCTGTTCGCGCTGCTCGCCGCGCGCTATTTCGCACCGTTCCCGGATGTGACCGTTGCGGTCACCGGCACCAACGGCAAGACCTCCACGGTGGAGCTTGCGCGCCAGCTATGGCGCATGTTGGGGCATCATTCGGCCTCGATAGGGACGCTGGGTGTGACAACCTCCGTCGATCAGGTTTCGACCGGCCTCACGACTCCGGACATTGTCACTTTCCTGTCGAACATGTCGGGTCTGAAGCGCGAGGGCATCACCCATGCCGCGTTCGAAGCGTCCAGCCATGGCCTCGCCCAATATCGGACTGAAGGGCTGCCGGTGTCGGCTGCCGCCTTTACCAATCTGTCGCGCGACCACCTTGATTATCATGGCGACATGGACAGCTATTTCGACGCCAAGATGCGGCTGTTCGACGAGGTCGTCGCGCCCAATGGCGCGGCCGTCATCTGGGCTGATGACCAATGGTCGGACAAGGTTATCGAGCGGGCTACGAAGCGGGGGCTTCGTGTGCTGAGCGTCGGGGTGCAGGGGCGGGCATTGCGTCTTGCCAACCGCACCCCGACCCAGTTGGGTCAGACGCTTGAAGTCGAAGCTGGCGGTAAGTCCTACAAGGTAAACCTTCCGCTGATCGGCGCCTATCAGGCGGCTAATGCGCTGACCGCGGCGGGTCTGGTAATCGCGGGTGACGAGGATGTGGGGAAGGTTCTGGAACAGCTCGGCCGAGTCCAGCCTGTGCGTGGACGGTTGGAACGTGCGGTCATCACCAAGGCTGGTGCGCCCGTTTATGTCGATTATGCTCATACACCCGATGGGCTGCGCGCGGCAATCGAAGCCCTGCGGCCCCACACGCGCGGGCGTCTGATCGCCCTTTTCGGGGCGGGGGGCGACCGTGACGCAGGCAAGCGGCCGCAGATGGGTAAGGTCGCGGCCGAGATGGCTGACCATGTGATTGTGACCGACGACAATCCGCGCTCAGAAGATCCATCGGCAATCCGCGCCGCCATCATGGCTGGTGCGCCGGGCGCCGAGGAAATTGGTGGCCGTCGTTCGGCGATCGCCGCGGCCATTGCGCAGGCTGGTGCGGATGATATCGTGCTGCTGGCGGGCAAGGGGCATGAACAGGGGCAGATCATCGGCGACCGGGTGTTACCGTTCGACGATGTGACCGTTGCCCGGGAGTGCGCTGGGTGAGCGAGCTTTGGACTTCCGAAGAGATAGCGCAGGCCACAGGGGGCGTCGCATCGGCGCCCTTCGCCGTTTCGGGCGTGGCGTTCGACAGCCGTGAAGTGACTGGCGGCGATCTGTTCGTCGCGATGAAGGGTGAGACGACCGACGGCCACAATTTCGTGGAGAAAGCGTTCGGCCAGGGCGCAGCAGGCTCCATCGTCAGCGAAGCGATCCCCCAGCCTCACATTCTGGTGAAGGACAGCGTCGTTGCGTTGGAGGCGCTGGGCCGCGCATCCCGCGCCAGGATGCGCGGCAAGGTGGTGGGCGTTACCGGATCGGTGGGCAAGACCGGCACCAAGGAAGCGTTGTTCCAGGCGCTGGATCGCGTCTGCCCCGGCGAAGTCCATCGCTCGGTCAAAAGCTATAATAATCATGTGGGCGTGCCGTTGAGCCTGTCCCGCATGCCCCGCGCGTCGGCTTTCGGTGTCTTCGAAATGGGCATGAACCATGCCGGTGAGCTGGCTCAACTGACCCAGCAAGTCCGCCCGCATGTCGCGATCGTGACCGCCATCGCGCCGGCTCACATCGAATTTTTCGGCACCGAAGAGAAGATCGCAGAGGCCAAGGCTGAAATCTTCGAGGGGCTGGAGCCGGACGGAACGGCGATCATTCCCTATGACAGCCCGCATGTCGCCACCCTCTATGCCAAGGCGGAGCAGCATGCCGCGCGCATCCTGACTTTCGGCTTCGATGAAGAGGCTGACGTCCGGGCGCGTGATATGGTTCCGGCCGCGAACGGCGGCACGTTAGTGACGGCGACCCTGCCTAGTGCGGAGCTTTGCTTCACCGTAAGCGCGCCGGGGGAACATTGGGTGTCGAATGCGCTTGCCGTGCTGGCCGCGGTGGAGGCGTTGGGCGGCGATCTGGCTGCAGCGGGCCTCGCACTTGCGGAGATGCCCGGACTGCCCGGGCGGGGCGAACGCAAGACCCTGCCCATCGCGGGCGGTGAAGCGCTGCTCATCGATGAAAGCTACAACGCCAATCCGCTCAGCATGGCGGCGACGCTCAAGCAGTTGGGCAAGGAACGTGCAAGTCGCCGTATCGCGGTGCTGGGCGGCATGCGCGAGTTGGGCGATCGCAGTCGTGAACTGCATGCCGGACTGGTAGAACCGCTGGCGGCGGGGCAGGTCGATTATGCCATCCTGGTCGGCGAGGAGATGAAGCCATTGGCCGAAGCGCTCGGCGGGGTTCTTTCTTTCGACCATGTGCCGGACGCCGCTGCCGCCATCAGTCTTATACAGACCGAAATGCGCGCGGGCGACGCAATCCTGGTAAAGGGATCAAACGGCATCGGCCTGTCGCGCTTGGTCGCCGCGCTTGGGGAACATAAGAACTGATGCTCTACTGGCTTGCCCAGACGATGGACTTCGCGGGTGTTTTCAACCTCATCCGCTATCTCAGCTTCCGCGCGGGCGCGACGATCGCGACCGCCTTTATCATCGGCTTGGTGCTCGGCCCCCGCTTCATCGGCTGGCTGCGCGTCCGCCAGGGGAAGGGGCAGCCGATCCGCGACGATGGCCCGCAGACTCACCTCGCCAAGAGGGGCACGCCCACGATGGGCGGCCTGATGATCCTGACGTCGATGATCTCGTCCGTATTGTTGTGGATGGACCTGTCGTCCATCTATGTATGGGCTTGCCTCTTCGTGACGCTAGGCTTTGGCGCCATCGGCTTCCTTGATGATTATGACAAGGTGACCAAGGCCAGCCACAAGGGTCTGTCAGGCAAGATGCGCCTGATCTTCGAATTTTTGATCGCTGGAGTCGCCGCGTGGCTGATCGTTCATCAGCATGGCAACACCGCGCTTTACTTGCCCTTCTACAATGGTCCCGCGATCGAGCTTGGACCGTTCTATTTTCTGTTCGCCGCGTTCGTGATTGTGGCGTTCGGCAACGCCGTCAACCTGACCGATGGGCTCGATGGCCTCGCGACTATGCCAGTCATCATCGCCTGCATGGCTTTCATGGCGATCGTCTATCTGGTCGGCCGTGCGGATTATGCTTCCTATTTGGGCATCCCGCATGTGCCCGGCGCTGGCAATCTTACCATCCTGTGCGGCGCGATCATCGGCGCGGGCCTTGCTTTCCTTTGGTTTAATGCACCGCCCGCCGCTGTATTCATGGGCGACACCGGCAGCCTGGCGCTGGGCGGGACGATCGGCGTGATCGCTGTTACCGCCCATCATGAGATCGTGCTGGGCGTCATCGGCGGGCTTTTTGTCGTGGAAGCAATGAGCGTCATCATACAGGTCTTCTTCTACAAGCGGACAGGCAGGCGCGTCTTCCGCATGGCGCCGATTCATCACCATTTCGAACAGTTGGGCTGGGCCGAGCCCACCGTTGTGATCCGGTTCTGGATCATTTCCTTCGTGCTGGCGCTTGCCGGCCTTGCCACGCTGAAGCTCCGGTGAGCGGAATGGGCCTTACTTCTCCCGTCTTTGCCGGCAAAAAATATGCTGTTTTGGGCCTTGCCCGCTCGGGCCTTGCCACGGTCGAATGCCTCACGGCGAGCGGCGCTGAGGTCGTTGCCTGGGACAGCCGTGATGAAGCCCGAGAGGCGGCTGTAGATGCCGTGCTAAAATTATCGACCGAGATCGAGGGTGAAGTCAGCCTGACGATGGCAGATCCGATAGATATTGATCTCAGTGGCTTTGACGGCGTAGTCGTCTCTCCAGGCGTGCCGCTCAACAAGCATCCTATCGCCATGCACGCAAAGCTCGCGGGCGTGCCGGTCGTTGGTGACATTGAGTTGTTTGCGCTCGCTCGCCCGACGCTGCCCGTCCATCGCGTGGTGGGAATCACCGGCACCAACGGCAAATCGACCACGACCGCACTCATTCATCATATCATTGAGGCGGCAGGCATTCCGACCCGCATGGGCGGCAATATCGGCCTGCCGATATTGGGGCAGGACCCGCTACCCGACGGCGGCATATATGTCCTGGAACTGTCGAGCTATCAGATCGACCTGACCCAGAGCCTTGATTGCGATGTCGCGGTATTGCTCAACATCACGCCGGATCATCTGGACCGCTATAATGGCTTTGAAGGCTATGTCGCATCCAAAGCCCGGTTGTTTGCCATGCAGTCGGCTGCTCATGTCGCCATAATCGCCACCGAGGACGAACCGAGCCGTTCCATCGCCGCCCAGTCCGGCGCACGCCGAGTGGAAGTGGAAGCTGCTGACATCGATCCTGCCGCCCAAGCCGGCTGGCCTTCGCTCCAGGGTCCTCATAACGCCCAGAACGCGGCCGTTGCCATGGCCGTCGCCCGAGCGCTGGATATCGATGACAAGACCATCGCAGCCGCCCTGCAAAGCTATGCCAGCCTGCCTCACCGCATGCAGCGGGTGCGCGAGTTGAACGGCGTTCTCTACGTCAATGACAGCAAGGCGACCAACCCCGCCTCTACCGCGCCCGCACTCGCCGCCTATCCGCCGGTCGAGGGCCGACCGCGCCTGCACTGGATCGTTGGTGGCCTCGCCAAGACCGATAATCTAGACGAATGCGCGCCCTGGTTCGGCAATGTCGCCGCAGCTTATACCATCGGTGAAGCGGGCCATATGTTCGCCGACCTGCTGCGCGAGCATATGGCGGTGGATGACAGCGAGATGCTATCGGCCGCCGTCCGCCGGGCCGCACGGGTGGCGCAACCGGGGGATGTTGTGCTGCTCTCACCAGCCTGCGCCAGTTTCGACCAATTCCGGGATTTTGAGGCGCGAGGCGATGCGTTCGTCGCGGCTGTCACGGCGCTGGAAGAAGGGGGCGTGGACGGCTAAGGGCGTACGGGGCAAGAAGGGGCGAGCAGAATGTTCAGGGCAGGCGAACTGGTGAAAGGGTTCAAGAACCGCACCGTTCCGCGTGAGCGCACGGCCCTGGCCATCTGGTTCTGGGAGATCGACCGCGTCCTCCTTTCCCTGATCGTCGCGCTGATGGCGATCGGCCTGGTTGCCGTCGCCGCCGCATCGCCAGTGGCGGCGATCGACCGCTCGACCAGCTCCGTCTCGGTGACGCCGCTCATCTATTTCTACCGCCAGCTGATTTGGGTGTTCCTTGGCCTTCCGATCATGCTGGTCATTTCGATGCTGCCCCGCCAGCAGGCCAGGCGGTTGGCGCTGTTCCTCTCTGCCTTCTTCATCGTGATGCTGCTGTGCGTCCCGATCTTGGGCTCCACCGTGAACGGCGCGCGGCGCTGGATCGACCTTCCGGGGTTCCGCTTTCAGCCTTCAGAGTTCCTTAAGCCAGTCTATGTCGTCACCATGGCCTGGCTCTTGTCCCTTCGCGGCAAGGATATGTCGCTGCCCGTCATCCCCCTAACCGGAGCGCTGACGCTGCTGATCGCCGCGATCCTCATGAAACAGCCGGACTTTGGCCAGACCGTGATTTTCCTCGCCTGCTGGGGATGTCTGCTGTTGCTGTCGGGTGTGTCGATGCGCTTCATCGGCATAATGGCGGGCATCGGACTGGCGGGTCTGATCGCGATGTACATGTTTTACGAAAATGGCCGTCAGCGCATCAACGACTTTTTGGGGATAGGCGTTGCTCAGGATACCGGACCGGACCAAACGGAACTGGCCTTCCGCACGATCACCCATGGCGGCTTTACGGGTGTGGGACCCGGCGGCGGCCAAAACAAGTTCCGCCTGCCCGAAGCACATACGGACTATATCTTCTCGGTCATCGGCGAAGAGTTCGGCTTGCTCGCCTGCATAGGCATCGCCTGCGTCTATTTGGCGGTGGTCGTGCGCGTTCTGCTGCGCATGCTGGATGAGGATGATAATTTCACAATCCTCGCCGCAGCGGGCCTCACCACGCAATTTGGGCTTCAGGCGATCATCAACATGGGCGTCAATGCTCAGATATTTCCGTCAAAGGGCATGACGCTGCCCTTTATCAGCTATGGCGGCTCCTCTATGCTGGCGCTTTGTATCGGCGTCGGCCTGCTGCTCGCGTTTACGCGGCGCAATCCCTTCATGGGCCGGCACACGGTCGTCAAATGGAGTGGTCGATGAGCATTTCCCGACACTTCGTCCTCGCCGCTGGCGGGACGGGTGGTCATATGATTCCGGCGCATGCCGTGGCCGAGGAGTTGATGGCTCGGGGTCATCATGTCGCGCTGGTGACGGATGAGCGGGGCGCCAAGATCCCTGGCATCTTCGACCGTGCGCAGGTCCATGTCCTTCCTGCTGGCCGCATGACCAAAAATCCGCGGAGCTGGCCCGGCGCGCTCAAGGCGATCCTCACAGGCCGGGCGATGGCCCGCCGCCTTAACGAAACCTTCCGTCCGACGGCCGTTGTGGGCTTCGGCGGCTATCCCGCCATGCCGGCGCTGCTTGGCGCGCTTGCCGATGGGATTCCGACAGCCATTCATGAGCAGAACGCCGTCCTTGGCCGGGTCAATCGTCTGCTTGCTCGCCGGGTCGGTGCGATCGCCACAGCCTATCCCCGGGTGGAGCGCCTTCGCGACAAATATGCGTCGAAAGTTCATCTCGTTGGCAATCCCGTCCGTGAGGAAGTGAAGGCGCTGCGGGACGAGGAATTTCCTGCGCTGACCGACGAAAGCGTTTTCCGCGTTCTTGTGATCGGCGGCAGTCAGGGGGCCAGCATCCTCTCGTCGGTTGTGCCGGATGGTCTCGGCATGCTGCCCTTGAGCCTTCGCCGCCGCCTTCAGGTGACGCAGCAATGCCGGGCAGAGGATATCGAACGCGTTCGCCGCTTCTACGCCGATCTCGAAATCCCGGCGGACCTTGCAACCTATTTCAACGATGTTCCCGAAAAGCTCAGCTGGTCGCACCTGGTCATCGCCCGCGCTGGCGCCTCGACTCTGGCAGAACTCACCTGTGCCGGCCGCCCTGCGATCCTCGTTCCGTTACCGAGCGCAATGGACGATCATCAGACGGCCAACGCTCGAGAGATGACCGAGGCGGGGGGCGCACGGACCATCCCCCAGTCGCGCTTCACTGCGGTTGAGCTTGCCAAGCAGATGCAGAAGATGGCGCTGGAACCTGGCGCGCTTCAAAATGCCGCCAAGCGCGCTCGTGCCTGTGGCCGGCCTAATGCCGCCCGCGACATGGCCGACCTGCTCGAAAGCATCGGCCCCGCCCCCATCCTTAATGACCCGCTTCGCGTCGGCCCAGTGCCGACCAGCCTTAATCTCCAGGGAGTTCCCGCATGAAGGGTGTCGGCACCGACATCGGCACGATCCATTTCATCGGCATTGGCGGCATCGGCATGTCCGGGATCGCCGAAGTGATGCACAATCTGGGTTACAAGGTTCAGGGTTCCGACGTCGCCGAGGGCTATGTCGTGGAAGGACTGCGCAAGAAGGGCATTGCGGTGATGATCGGCCATAAGGCCGAGAATCTCGGCGATGCCGCCGTGGTCGTGACCTCCACCGCGATCAAGAAGGGTAATCCCGAAGTCGATCTCGCCTTGGAAAAGCGCGTCCCGGTGATCCGCCGCGCCGAAATGCTCGCCGAGTTGATGCGTCTCAAATCCACCGTCGCAATCGCGGGCACCCACGGCAAGACAACCACCACTTCCATGGTCGCGGCGCTGCTGGATGCGGGCGGGGTGGACCCAACCGTCATCAACGGCGGCATCATCAACAGCTACGGCTCAAACGCTCGCCTCGGCAAGAGCGACTGGATGGTGGTCGAGGCCGACGAGAGCGACGGCAGCTTCCTCCGGCTCGACGGCACGCTGGCAGTCGTGACCAATATCGACCCGGAGCATCTGGATCACTATGGCAGCTTCGACAAGGTGAAGGACGCCTTTGTCGAGTTCGTCGAGAACGTGCCCTTCTATGGCGCGGCGATGCTCTGTCTCGACCATCCGGAGGTGCAAGCGATCCTGCCGCGCGTGCAGGACCGGCGTATCGTCACCTATGGCTTCTCGGCGCAGGCCGATATTCGCGGCGAGAATGTCCAGCCCATCCCCGGCGGCAATCGCTTCGATGTGCAGATTCGGGAGCGTGACGGCTCGCTCCGCAGGATAGAGGGCATCGAAATGCCTATGCCGGGCCGCCACAATGTGCTGAACGCCATGGCGGCCATCGGCGTGGCGCTGCAGATGGGGATCGACGACGCGACAATTCAGACGGGCTTCGCCAAGTTCAGAGGGGTCAAGCGCCGCTTCACCAAGGTAGGCGAAATGCCGGCGGGCCAGGGCGCCGCCACGGTCATCGATGATTACGGTCACCACCCGGTTGAAATTAAGGCGGTACTCGCCGCAGCCCGGGAAGGCGCGAAGGGCCGGGTCATCGCCGTGGTTCAGCCGCACCGTTTCACGCGCCTTCGCGACCTGATGGATGAATTCCAGCAGGCATTCAACGACGCCGACATTGTCTATGCTGCGCCTGTCTATCCGGCGGGCGAACAGCCGATCGAAGGCGTGGACAGCGCAGAGCTGGTGGCTGGCCTTAAGCGGCGCGGCCATCGCTCCGCAGCGACGGTGGACGGCGCCGACGATCTGGCCCGCGCCATCGCTGCTGATCTTCAGGCCGACGACATGATCATCTGCCTTGGGGCCGGCGACATCACAAAATGGGCTGCCGGTTTGGCCTCCGCCGTCGTCGCCAAGGAAGCTGTCTGATGCGGGAGACCCAAATCTCTCCTCGGGGGACCGCCGGTTGACAACGGCGGTGGCGCCCCTTCCTTCGGTTCGCGGGTCGCTCAAGGCTGATGCGCCGCTCGCTCCTCTCGTCTGGTTCAAGGCGGGTGGCGTGGCGCAATGGCTCTTTGAGCCCAAGGACGTTGAGGACCTGTCCGATTTCCTTGCGCGGCTGGATCCTGCGATCCCGGTGATGGCGCTTGGTCTTGGATCCAACCTCATTGTTCGCGATGGCGGCGTTAACGGCGTTGTCGTGCGCTTGGGTAAGCCGCTCGCCAAGGTCGAGCAGATCGATGCCACCACTCTGCGTTGCGGGGGAGGGGCGTCGGGCATCCTTGTGTCTTCCACCGCGCGCGATGCGGGTATTGCTGGCTTGGAGTTCTTGCGCTCCATCCCGGGCACCGTCGGCGGCTTTGTCCGAATGAACGGCGGGGCCTATGGCCGCGAAACCTGCGACATTCTTGTCGAGTGCGACGTTGTGCTGCGCTCTGGTGAGCGCGTGACGCTGCCGCGCGATGCGCTGGGTTATACTTATCGCCACAGCACGCTGCCTGAAGGCGCGGTGGTGGTAGGCGCCGTCTTTCGCGGAACGCCCGGCGAGCCCGCGGCGATTCAGGCGGAGATGGACCGCATCGCCGCCGCGCGCGAGGAAAGCCAACCGCTCCGCAGCAAGACGGGTGGGTCCACCTTCAAGAACCCGGATGGACATAAAGCGTGGGCTCTGGTGGACGAAGCCGGATGCCGCGGCCTGCAAATGGGCGGCGCGCAGGTCTCGGAAAAGCACACCAATTTCCTCCTCAATCTGGGCGACGCCACCAGCGCGGATATCGAGGCGCTCGGCGAGGAAGTCCGTCGCCGGGTGAAGGAAATGAGTGGCGTGGAATTGGAGTGGGAAATCCAGCGCGTTGGAGAGAAGAAGTGAATAGCGCCCTGATTTCTTCCCTCGTCTTGAGCTCGCCGAAGGGCTCTTCTTTCTACAGAAATGATGGCGCGGGCTTCGACAAGCTCAGCCCCGACGGACATATTTCGGAGTTTTACAGATGACCCGTGGCCCCTGGCATGTTGCTGTCCTGATGGGCGGCTGGTCCGCCGAGCGGCCTGTTTCCTTGTCGAGCGGCGAGGGGGTCGCAAAAGCGCTGGAATCGCGTGGGCACAAGGTCACGCGGATCGACATGGACCGTAACGTCGCCGCCCGCCTTGCCGACGCTGATGCTGACGTTGTGTTCAATGCCTTGCACGGCGTTCCCGGCGAGGATGGCACGGTGCAGGGGATGATGGACCTGATGGGCCTCACCTACACTCATTCGGGCTTGGCGACATCGGTCATCGCTATTGATAAGCAACTGACGAAGCAGGCGCTGGTGCCTCATGGTATCCCCATGCCGGGCGGCCATGTCGTAACCAGCGCCAGCCTGTTCGAAGCTGATCCCCTGCCGCGCCCCTATGTGGTGAAGCCGGTCAACGAAGGCAGCTCCGTCGGCGTTGCCATCATAACGCCGGACGGCAATTACGGCTCACCGATCGGTCGCGATGTCGAAGGTCCATGGCAGCATTTCGAGGAACTGCTCGCCGAGCCCTATATTCGCGGACGCGAACTCACCACCGCCGTACTCGGTGATGAAGCGCTGCTAGTGACGGAACTGCGGCCCAAGAGCGGCTTCTATGATTTCGACGCCAAATATACCGACGGCATGACCGAACATGTATGCCCGGCGGAAATCCCCAACGAGATCAGCGAGGCGTGCAAGGCGCTCGCCCTGCGCGCGCACCAACTGCTTGGCTGCAAGGGGGCATCGCGCTCCGACTTCCGCTGGGATGACACCCAAGGAGTCCAAGGGCTTTATCTGCTTGAGGTGAATACTCAGCCGGGCATGACGCCCTTAAGTCTGGTGCCTGAGCAGGCGGCGAAACTGGGCATTGACTATGCCGAACTGGTCGAGCGTATTGTCGAAGACGCGCTGAGGCAGGTGCCGGGCGCAAAGGGGGCAGACAATGGGTGAAGCACGCATCCGGCGGGGCGGGACGGCGCGATTGGCGCGCGCGGCCGGCCCACGCGGCCGCAACGGTCCGGGCCGGGGCAAGCCAGGCAAGCGCCGTTCGTGGATCGGCCGCCTTCTCCATGCCTTGCCGGTTAGCGAGGATACGCTTCAGCGCATTGCCAGCTGGGCGATCGTTGGGATTGTTCTGACGGTGATTATAGGCATCGCTGCACTTCTGGGTGTGCCCGCCATGGCCGAACAGAAGGCAGCCGAAGTCGCCGCCAACGCTGGTTTCGAAGTGCAAAAGGTCGAGGTCCGCGGCGTCGAGCGGATGGATGAACTGCCGGTCTATAATATCGCCCTGGGCCAGGTGGACCGCTCGATGCTTTCGTTGGATCTGCCCAAGGTGCGCGGCGAAATGCTGAAGCTGGGTTGGGTCAAGGACGCGCGCATCTCCCGCCGCCTCCCGGACACGCTGGTGGTCGATATCGTCGAACGCGATCCTGTTGCCGTGTGGCAGCATGATGGCCAACTGCACCTGATCGACGTGCAGGGCGTCGTGCTTCAGTCTGTCGCTACTGACGCCATGCCCGATCTGCCGCTCGTGGTTGGGCCTGATGCTAATCGCCAGACAGCAGGCCTCAACAAGCTGATGGAGAATGCGCCTGCCCTGAAGCCGATGCTGGCAGGGGCGACCTGGGTCGGCAACCGCCGCTGGGACTTGCGGTTTCAATCGGGTGAAACGCTGTCGCTGCCTGAAGGAAGCCGCGCTTCCGCCACAGCGCTGGTCAACTTCGCACGCATGGACGGCGTCAATCGCTTGCTGGGGCGCGGTATCGTGAAATTCGACATGCGCGATCCGGATCGCTTTGTCCTGCGTCTTCCTCAGGACCAGGTCGGTCAGAAGCCTGAAGACAAGGCTGAAGCGCCGACGACCGGCGAGGAAGGCTGACCACATGGCGCAACCCAAGGTCGATAAGCTCGTCACCGCGATCGATATAGGGTCGTGGAAGGTGTCCGCGCTGATTGCGGGGCGCACCGAAACGGGGGAGTTGGCGATCTTGGGCACCGGGCAGCGGGAAAGCCGGGGCGTGCGCCGCGGCTTCATCGCCGACATGGAGCGGACTGAACTGGCCGTACGCGAAACCGTCGAGCAGGCCGAGCGCGTCGCGGGCACCAATATCGAGGATGTGTGGGTCAGTTTTTCGGGCGGCAGCCTGGTCAGCGACGTCGTCACGGTCGAGCGCGACATGGGCGGTTATCGCGTCGAGCAGCCCGACATCGACGACCTGCTCGCCACGGGGCAGCAGGGCATCGATCCTGACGGGCGGGTAGTGCTTCATGCGCAGCCCACATGTTTCACCATAAATGGCAAAGTGCCGGTCAAAAAGCCGCTCGGCATGCACGCGGATCTTTTGGGCGTCGATATCCATGTTGTGCTGGCCGACGGAGCGCCGCTGGCCAATCTCGACCTGTGCGTTCGCGGGGCCTATCTCAACGTCAACTCCATCGTCGCTTCGCCGATCGCGACAGGGCTCGCCTGCTTGTCGGAAGAGGAGAGGGACCTGGGCGTCGCCCTCGTTGAACTCGGCGCAGGCGTGACCAACGTCTCGCTCTATGCAGGCGGCATGCTCGTCGGCCTGCACAGCATCCCGATCGGTGCTTCCGACATCACCGATGATATCGCATCAGCCTTCGGGATCCGCCGCAGCCAGGCTGAACGGATCAAATGCTTCTATGGCTCGGCGATGCAGAACCGCCGCGACTTTCGCGACATGATCGAGATTGCGCCGCCGCATGGCGACGTCGCCGTGCCGGGGCAGAGCGCTGGCCCCAACGCGGACGGAGGCAAGATCACGCGCGCCGCTCTGGTCGCCGTGATTTGCGAGCGGCTCAACCAGTTGATGACGGAGATCAACGCCGCGCTCGCGGGCATGGGGTTCAACACGCCCACCGGCCGGCAGGTAGTCTTGACCGGTGGCGGAGCGGAATTGAAGGGCATCGCCGACTATGCGCAGGGCGCGCTGGGTCGCGCCGTCCGCATCGGTAGGCCGCGCGGGTTGGCAGCGTTGCCCGAAGCGCATAGCGGCCCTGCCTTCGCAACATTGGCGGGCCTTGCGCTTTATGGCGCATCGAACCCGGTTGATCTTAGAACGATAGCGCCCGCTCCTCAGACCGTTCATCGTATCAATGCACCCCAATGGTGGCAGCGGATGGTGCGGGCGATGAAGACGAACTATTGAATAAATCGAAAGCCGAATGAAATTTGCTGGTGAAATACACCATTTTCTGTTGCATTAACCTTCGATGACAGTTTCGCTCATGTCGCCGAAGCTGGAGGGAGCTAGAATTTATGAGCATTGAGATCAGCCCGCCGCATGTGGACGAGTTGAAGCCTCGCATCGCGGTGATCGGCGTAGGCGGCGCGGGCGGCAACGCCATCGCGAACATGATCGCCGCGTCGGTTGAGGGCGTGGATTTCATCGTCGCCAACACTGACGCGCAGGCCCTGAACGCCTCGCCCGCAGAGCGCCGTATCCAGCTGGGTCCGCAGATCACGGAAGGTTTGGGCGCTGGATCGCGTCCGGAAATCGGCAAGGCCGCTGCTGAGGAGACGATCGCTTCCGTCGAAGATGCGCTGAACGGCGCGCATATGTGCTTCATCGCAGCAGGCATGGGCGGCGGCACCGGCACCGGCGCTGCTCCCGTCATTGCGAAGGCTGCACGCGACAAGGGCATCCTGACCGTCGGCGTTGTGACAAAGCCCTTCACCTTCGAAGGCAACCGCCGCATGAAGTCGGCGGAATCCGGCATCGAAGAACTGCAGAAGCATGTCGATACCCTCATCGTCATCCCGAACCAGAATCTGTTCCTGATCGCGAACCCCAACACCACCTTCAAGGAAGCCTTCCAGATGGCTGACGAGGTGCTGCAGCAAGGTGTTCGCGGCATCACTGACCTCATGGTGATGCCGGGCCTCATCAACCTCGATTTCGCCGACGTCCGTTCGGTGATGGGTGAGATGGGCAAGGCGATGATGGGCACTGGCGAAGCGGAAGGCGACGGCCGCGCGCTCCAGGCCGCTGAAAAGGCTATCGCTAACCCGCTACTCGACGGCGTTTCGATGCGCGGCGCCAAGGGCGTTATTGTTTCCATCGTCGGCGGCGACGACATGCGCCTGATGGAAGTCGATGAGGCGGCGAACCACATCCGCGAACTGGTCGATCCCGATGCGAACATCATTTGGGGTTCGGCGTTCAATGACGGCCTCAATGGAAAAATCCGTGTGTCGGTTGTGGCGACCGGCATCGACAGTGAAGCGACCGCCGGAGCCGCGCCTCTGACCCAGCCGTTCAGCTTCGCCAACCGCCCGGCTGTGGCGGTGCCCGCCGCCGCTGCTTCGCGTCAGACGCCTCCGCCCGCACCCGCCCCGGTTGCAGCACCTGAGCCGGAGCCCGAGACGCTGGAATTGGATGTGCCCGCCGCTCCGGAGCCGGCTCCGATCGCTGCGCCCATCGAAGAAAAGGCCGCTGCGCCCAAGCCCGCTCCTGCGGCACCTGCGCGCCCGGCCGCCATATTCTCGGATGAAGACTCCTCGCAGGATGAGTTGCTGCTAGGTGCCGAAGCGGCCGAATCGCAGCCCGTTCCCGCGCCTGCTCCCCAAGCTGCGCCGCGTGTCGCCACCGGCGGCACCCTGTTTGAGCGTATGGCAGGTCTAACCCGGGGCGCGGACAAGAATGCTGCAGCAAGCGACGATGCCGGATCGACCCCCGACATCCCGCGCTTCCTCAACCGCCAAAGCAATCAGTAAGCTCGCGGCGGAAGCTGTTTTATCCTGTTGAAGCGCGCCATCGGTCGCATCGGGCGATCGGGCGCGCTTTTACTTGCGGTAAATTTCCCATTCACGCATCGATCCGCTAAAGGGCTTGTGTGAAACGCTCAGCTTTATGGATACTCGGTGGCCTGTTCCTAACGGGAACTGCGCACTCCCAGCCCGCACAGATTCAGGCAATTCGGCCTTCCGGTGCGGAAAGTCTCAGCCGCAATCTGTCGCGGTTGGCGTCTAATCCCCGCGATGTTGACGCGCTGATCGGCGCTGGTGAAGCGGCGATCGATATGGACGATGTGCGTGCAGCGGCGGGTTTTTTCGGCCGCGCTGACGCCATCCAACCCAATAATGGGCGAGTCAAGGCGGGCTTGGCCCGTGTCATGCTCAAGTCCCAGAATCCTTCGGAAGCGCTGCGGCTTTTCGATCAAGCGACCCGCCTCGGATTTGGAGAGGCGACGCTGCTGGCGGATCGTGGTCTGGCCCGCGACATGACGGGTGATCAAGCAGGGGCCCAGCGCGACTATCAGGCTGCGCTCAAACGCGCGCCGGAGGATGCCGAGCTTCTCTACCGCTATGCCGCGTCCCTCGGCATTTCGGGTCAACTGGACGCGGCCGAAAAGGTTCTGCAGCCTTTGCTTTACAAGAGCGACCGTGCCGCCTGGCGCTACCGCGCCTTCATCCTCGCGATGAACAACAAGCAAGCCGATGCACGCAAGATCGCTAACCAGACAATGCCGGCTCAACTCGCCGCTGCCTTGTCGCCCTATATGGAGAAGATGCCCTATCTGACCCCCGCTCAGAAGGCGGCAGCGGTACATTTTGGCCACTTCCCGACGCGCGTCGGCACTTCCCTGGCGGCGGCGACGCCAAGGCCAGCCGTGCCCGCCCCCGTAGCGGCCGCACCGGAAAGCCCCGCTCCGGCTCCCGTGCGGCCCTCCTATCAGTCGCCCGGCGCGTCAAATGCCCGCGTTCAGCCGATGCAGCCCGACCGGCCAATGCCGGCCGCTCGCTTGCCCGTTCAGTCGCAGCCGATGCCTTCGCGTGCGCCCGCAACGGCACCAGCTCCCTCCTCGCTCACCCCATCATCGCTTCCGCCGCGTTCGGCCGATGTGCAAGGGCCGCCAGCGCCGGGCGTCTCATCGACCGCGAGCCAGTCCGCCTCCGCTGCCACCACCGCTAGCCAGCCGAATGCCATCACCCTGGCACGGGCGTCGGCACCTGCGGTCCAACAAGCTGCCCCTGCACTCGCTGCCCGGCAGCAACCTAACCCCGAGGCAACCCGTACGCTGGCAGAAATCATTCGCGCCATAGACGTACCCGAAACGGAGCGCCGCTCCACCATTGCAGCCGTCGATCTTTCCGAAATCCAGGCACTGCAGGCAGCACGGCGCGCTGAACGGCAGGCCGCGGCAGAGAAGGCTAAAAAGACAGCGGCTGCAGTCAAGGCAAAGGCCGACGCCGCCGCCAAGGCAAAAGCGGAAGCGGATGCCAAGGCGAAGAAGGCCGCCGAAGAAAAAGCCCGCCTCGCCGCCAACCCTTCGCGCAATTGGGTTCAGATCGGCACCGGCGCTGACCGGGGCGCTTTGGCCTTCACGCTCAAGGGCCTGCGCCGCAAATATGATGATGTCGCGCCACAGGATGGATGGCTCGCAAGCTGGGGCCGCACCAACCGACTGCTGATCGGGCCTTTCACCAGCTTTACCCGCGCAAAAACGGTCGAGTCCAAGCTCAAATCGGCCGGCGCTGATGCTTTCGCCTGGCAAAGTGAGGCTGGAGAGGTGGTCGAGAGGCTGGGAGGCAAGTAAGGGCGTCCCATGACGACGCTCGCCCCCTATGCCTCGCACCCGGATAATAGCCGTGGCCGCCTTCATCCTGAGCCCGGCGGCGAGATGCGCGGCCCTCGCGACATCTTTCAGCGGGACCGGGATCGCATCATACATTCGATCGCCTTCCGCCGGTTGCGGCACAAGACGCAGGTTTTCGTGTCGCCCGACGGCGATCATTTTCGCGTCCGCCTGACGCACAGTCTGGAAGTAGCGCAGATTGGCCGCACCACCGCCCGCACGCTCGGCCTCAACGAAGATCTGACGGAGGCGCTCTGCCTCGCCCATGACATCGGCCACCCACCCTTCGGCCATGCGGGGGAGGATGCGCTGGAAGCGGCGCTCGATGAGCATGGCGGTTTCGATCACAACGCCCACACGCTGCGCACGCTGATGCTGCTTGAATCGCCCTATCCTTGTTTTCCGGGCCTCAATCTCAGTTGGGAAATGCTGGAGGGCCTCGCAAAGCATAATGGCCCCATCGATCACCCGGGATGGGCTATGCGAGAGGTCAACACGCTCTTTCCGCTGGAGCTTGGCAGCCATTCCTCTCTTGAAGCGCAACTCGCCGCGATTGCCGACGACATCGCCTATGACAATCATGATATCGACGATGGCCTGCGCGCGGGTCTTTTGACGCTTGAGCAGTTGCTTACCGTGCCGCTCGTCAAGCAGTGTTGGGATAGGGTGCGTGCCCGTTATCCTGACATTCCCCAGGACCGGCTGTTGCGTGAACTGGTCCGCGAACAGATCGGCGTCATGGCCAATGACCTGATCGCTTCAACCCGGCGCAACATCACCGAAGCCCGGGTCGTGACCCCTGAAGATGTGCGGAGCGCTGGGCGCGCCCTCGTCTGCTTCTCCCCTGAGCTTGCCGCGCAGGAGCGGGATCTCAAGCGGTTCATGTATGCGGCCCTATACCATCATCCAGCGCAACTCGCAGCCGCCGATCGCGCCCGCATCATCGTGCGCGATCTCTTCCGCGCCTATCAGCAACAGCCGGATCTGATGCCGCTGGAATGGCAGGATGACTGTCTGCTGGACGAACCCCGGCGCAGCCGCCACATCGGTGACTTTATCGCGGGCATGACCGACCGCTATGCAGAAAAGCGGCACGCCGAGATTTTTGGGGAAGGGGTGCTACCCTGACGCAGCCGGTTGCGTTCTCGCTACGCGCCGCCTAGCCTCCGGACCATGACGCTTCACCCGCAGATCGCAGCCCTTGCGGCGCAGCTGGAAGATTTGGCCGCGCTTTTGCGCAGTCGCGGGGATCGCCGTTGGTCCGGCAGGGTAGAATTGTGCGCGCACCTCGTGGCGGATTCCAACTTCACGGGCGTCGATCATTTCCTCCGGCTTTTCGAGGGCGACGACAGCTTGGATGAGGTCAGGCTGAACGATGCCGCGGCCAATGCTCGCCTCGACGAATTGCGAAAGGTCACGCGAACCTTGGCCGAACGGCTCGCCCGGGAAGAGGGTGCGGCCGATTGAGCAATTGACGGCGCGATCCATTTCCCGCAATGCGAAGGGGTCGCCGGCGCTCGACAGATTCGGGCCCGGACATGATGCGGGAGAGCATGGGAAGCCTTTCAGGCCACCCCGTCGCCGAAGGAGCAACCGCCCCGGAATCTCTCAGGCCAAAGGACCGCATCGTGGGCAGGCACTCTGGAAAGCGGACGGATTTCTCCGTCCCACCGAAGGGGTAAGCCATCCGGTCGTTGGCCGGTGGTCAAAGCTCTCAGGTTCCGTGACAGAGGGGGTGACAGACGCTTGCGGCCGACTCCGGACGTGTGCGTTTGCCGCCTGTAACCCCGCACGGAAAGGCCGCCCTACATGTCCGGCAATGACGACATCTCCCATCTTGAAGAAGAATTGCCGCTGCAGGAGCTGCCGCTCGACGCCTGGCACCGCGCCAAGGGCGCGCGCATGGTCGGTTTTGCGGGCTATCACATGCCCATCCAATATGAAGGCATCATGGCCGAACATAGCTGGACCCGCGAGCATGCCGGACTGTTTGACGTTAGCCATATGGGCCAGTTGCTCTTTTCAGGTGACGGCGTGGATGAGGCGCTGGAGCATCTGCTGCCGAGCGATATCAAAGGACTGCAGCCTTTCCGTCAGCGCTACTCAATGCTGCTCGATGAAGAGGGCGGCGTGCTGGATGACCTGATGGTTTCTCGCCTTGGCGGCGGCGCGTTCGATGGCGCGAACATCTATATGGTCGTGAATGGCGCCACGAAATATGACGATATGGGCTGGATGATCGAGCATCTGCCTGATGAGGTTGTCATGAACCATATGGACGAGCAGGCGCTGCTCGCCCTCCAAGGCCCGGAAGCAGGCGAGGCGCTCGCCAGCCTGGTTCCCGAAACCGCAGACCTTCTCTTCATGCAGTCCGGCCTTTTCACCTGGCGCGGCATCGACCTGTGGATCAGCCGTTCGGGTTATACCGGGGAGGATGGCTTTGAGATCAGCGTTCCCGCCGATGACGTCACCCTGCTCGCCGATGCGCTGTGCGAACTGCCGCAGGTGAAGCCGATTGGGTTGGGCGCGCGGGACTCGCTTCGCCTTGAGGCGGGCCTGCCGCTCTACGGCCATGACCTCACGCCTTCGGTCAGCACCATTGGCGCGGATCTGGGCTTCGCCATCCAGAAGCGCCGCCGCGAGGAAGGCGGCTTCATTGGCCATGCGCGCGTGATGAAGGAATTGGCCGACGGACCGGGTTCGAAGCGCGTGGGCCTGAAGATCGAAGGCCGCCTGCCTGCGCGTGAAGGCGCCCCCATCTATGCGGGAAGCGCCCAGGTGGGTGAAGTGACCTCCGGCGGCTTCGCACCGACCGTCGGCGCGCCGATCGCCATGGGCTGGGTCAGCCTGCCACATAGCGCGCTCGATACCGCGCTGGAGATTGAAGTGCGCGGCAAGCGCATCGCCGCCACCGTCGCGCCGATGCCGTTCGTCCCGCATCGTTACCGCCGCAAGGCCTGATGTCCTTCCGAGGGGAGAAGTAAGATGAGCCGTTATTTCACCGACGAACATGAATGGATCGATGTAGAGGGCGAAATCGCCACCGTCGGCATTACTGACTATGCGCAGGAGCAGTTGGGCGACATCGTGTTCGTGGAACTGCCCGCCGAAGGCGCTACGTTCGACAGGGGCGACGACGCCGCCGTCGTGGAGTCGGTCAAGGCCGCATCCGACGTTTATGCGCCCATCTCCGGCGAGGTCGTGGAAACCAACAGCGCGCTGGAAGACGAGCCAGCGCTGGTGAACAGCGACGCGGAGGAGGATGGCTGGTTCTTCAAGCTCCGCGTTACCGACGCCAGCGAGCTGGAAGGGCTGATGAATGAAGCCGCCTACAAGAAGTTCGTGGCGAGCCTTTGAGCAACAATAGGCCCTCCCTTTGAGAGGGAGGGGTTGGGGTGGGACAGCCCCAGGCGTTGCGCCAGGCAGACGGTCCCACCCGCGGCCTTTCCCCTCAAGGGGGAAGGGAGAAGGAGTTAGAATGCGCTACCTACCCCTTACCGACATGGACCGGCAGGACATGCTATCCGTCATCGGCGCATCGTCGGTTGATGATCTTTTCGCGGACGTTCCCGCCGAAGCGCGCCTTGACGAGAAGATTGCTGGCCTGCCCGATCATGCCAGCGAACTGGCAGTCGAACGCCACATGGCGGCGTTGGCGCGGAAAAATCTGTCGGCAGGGGAGGCGCCTTTCTTCCTGGGGGCAGGCGCCTACAAGCATCATGTTCCCGCCAGCGTCGATCATCTGATCCAGCGCGGTGAGTTCCTGACAGCCTACACGCCCTATCAGCCGGAAATCGCCCAGGGCACGCTGCAAGTGCTGTTCGAATTTCAAACGCAGGTGGCGCGCTTGCTCGGCTGCGATGTGGCCAATGCTTCAATGTATGACGGCTCGACCGCCTGCTGGGAAGCGATCGGCATGGCCCGCCGCATCACCAAGCGCGGCAAGGCGATCCTCTCGTCCGGCCTGCATCCGCATTATGTGTCGGTCGCCGAGACCATGGCGAAGTTCACCGGCGACGCGCTGGTGCATGAAGCCCCTGCGCTTGACGCCGCTCCCGATCTCGATGCCCTGATCGCGGGCATCGACAAGGACACAAGCTGCGTCGTCGTCCAATATCCGGACATTCTCGGCCGCATTGCCGATCTCACACCGCTCGCTGAAGCGGCTCATGCGGCAGGCGCCCTGCTGGTCGCCGTCGTGACGGAGCCCGTCGCTCTCGGCGCGATAAAGGCGCCCGGCCGTATGGGCGCGGATATCGTCGTGGGCGAAGGCCAGTCGATCGGCGTCGGCCTCCAGTTCGGCGGTCCTTATCTCGGCCTCTTCGCCTGCAAGCAGAAATATGTCCGCCAGATGCCGGGCCGCCTCTGTGGCGAGACGGTGGACGCGGCGGGGAAACGCGGCTTCGTGCTGACCCTTTCCACGCGCGAGCAGCATATTCGCCGCGAGAAGGCGACGTCGAACATCTGCACCAACTCTGGCCTCTGCGCGCTGGCTTTCAGCATCCACATGACCTTGCTGGGCGAGAAGGGCCTGCGCGAATTGGCAAGCCTCAACCACGCGCTCGCCTGCCAGGCCGCCGATCGTTTGGCGCAAGTGCCGGGCGTAAAGCTGCTCAATGACAGCTTCTTCAACGAATTCACGCTGATCCTTTCGAAGGATGCGCGCGAAGTCGTTCGCAATCTGGCCGACAAGAGCGTGTTGGGCGGCGTGTCGCTCGGCCGTCTGTTTCCCGACGCGCCGGAGATCGGTAACGGCTTGGTCGTCGCCGTCACCGAAACCGTGACGGCGGAGGACATCGAAACCTTTGCCAAGGCGCTGCAGGAGGAACTGGCATGACCATGCTCAAGGAAGGCCGCCCCACCGCCCCGCAGGCCGTGAACGAAGCCCGCCCCCCCGCTGCAACCGCCACCGGTAACCGCGCGCTGATGCTGGAAGAGGCGCTGATCTTCGAGATCGGTTCGACCGACACCACCGGGGTCGATTTTGCCGAAGCCCCCAAGGTGGAAAGCCGCCTCGGCAACCTCGCGCGCACCGACAGTATCGGCCTGCCCGGCCTGTCTGAGCAGGAGACGGTGCGCCATTATACCCGCCTAAGCCGCCAGAACTATGCCATCGACCTCGGCTTGTTCCCGCTCGGCAGTTGCACGATGAAGCACAACCCGCGCCTCAACGAAAAGGTCGCGCGGATGCCTGGTTTCGCAGATCTCCATCCGCTCGCGCCGCAATCGGCGGTGCAAGGCGCGCTTGCCGTCATCCATGAACTGGCCGAATGGCTGATCAAATTGACCGGCATGCACTCGGTTGCGATGAGCCCCAAGGCAGGCGCGCATGGTGAACTGTGCGGCCTGCTTGCAATCCGCGCCGCGCTGGAAGCCCGAGGCGATGCGCGTAGCGTCATCCTGGTCCCCGAAAGCGCCCATGGCACGAATCCTGCCACCGCCGCCTTCTGCGGCTACAAGGTGGAGGACATTCCGGCGACCCCGGACGGCCGGGTTGATCTCGAATCGCTCAAGGCTCGTCTCGGCCCCGATGTCGCGGCGGTGATGATCACCAATCCCAACACCTGCGGCCTGTTCGAACGCGACATGAAGACAATCTCCGACGCGGTCCATGCCGCCGGAGCCTTCGTCTATTGTGACGGTGCGAACTTCAACGCCATCGTCGGCCGGGTGCGCCCTGGCGACCTTGGCGTCGATGCCATGCACATCAACCTGCACAAGACCTTTTCGACGCCGCATGGCGGCGGCGGCCCTGGCTCGGGTCCGGTGGTACTCAGTCAGGCGCTCACCCCCTTCGCGCCGCTGCCTTTCGTCGAAAAACAGGGCGACAAGTTCGCGTTGATTGAGGAAGAAACCGCGGACGAACATCATGCGAGCAGCTTTGGCCGCATGGTCGCCTTCCATGGTCAGATGGGCATGTTCACCCGTGCGCTGACCTATATCCTCAGCCACGGCGCGGACGGCCTGCGCCAGGTCGCGAGCGACGCGGTCCTCAACGCCAACTATATCCTGCGCAGCCTGGACGATGTGCTCGATGCCCCGTTCGGACAAAGCGGCCCCTGCATGCATGAGGCGCTGTTCAGCGACAAAGGCCTCGCCGACGGCTTCACCACGCTCGACATCGCCAAGGGCCTGATCGACGAGGGCTTCCACCCCATGACCATGTATTTCCCGCTGGTCGTCCACGGCGCGATGCTGGTCGAACCTACCGAGACCGAGAGCAAGGCCGCGCTCGATCAGTTCATCCTCGCGCTGCGCAGTCTCGCTCAACGCGCCAAGGCGGGGGACGAAGCGCTGAAGGGCGCGCCCTATTTCGCACCCCGCCGTCGGCTCGACGAGACGCTGGCAGCCCGCAAGCCGATTCTCACCTGGACTGATCCCGCGCTGGCGGATGCCGCTGAATGACGGATCGGCCGGAGCCGTGGGAATCCGGTTCCGGTCCCGTTTCTGTGGGCAAGCTCCACGCTCCTGCGACTGAGCGTAACCGCGACGCCATTTTTAGCGTCCTGCGGGAAGAACTTCCGCCATCCGGCCTTGTGCTGGAAGTGGCGAGCGGTAGTGGCGAACATGCGATCCATTTCGCGGCGGCAATGCCGAAGCTCGCTTGGCAACCGAGCGATCCCGATCCGGCGGCATGCGCATCCATCGCCGCCTGGCGGGAAGAAGCGGGGCTGGCCAATCTGCTTCCGCCGCTACGGCTGGACGCCGCGACACCTTGGCCGCTCACAAGCGCCGACGCGTTGCTTTGCATAAACATGGTCCATATCGCCCCTTGGGCGGCGACGCTGGGGCTGATGAAGGGGGCGGGCCAAGTCCTCCCGCCCGGCGGGCTGCTTTATCTTTACGGCCCCTATCTGCGCGAGAACGTGCAAACCGCGCCGACCAATCTGGCGTTCGATGCGTCGCTCCGATCGCGCGATTCGCAATGGGGCCTACGGCGAGCAGAGGACGTAATCGCCGTCGCCGACGCGGAAGGGATGCGCTTCGATCGGCTCATCGAAATGCCGGCGAACAATCTCTCGCTGTTGTTTCGCAAGGGCGCCTCCTAAAGCCGTTCACGCTGAAGCCGCCGGAGCGGGTTATGTCTTCAGCGGGAAGAAGTCCCTTCGACTGCCTGCCTATATCCGTCGCTCCGGACTAGCTTAGACAAGCTCAGGCCGAACGGATATGGGAGGACCTCATGCCGCAAACTCTGCTCTCCCTCGTCACGGCGGAACTCTCCGCTCCGGCTGATCCTCGCGCCGCCGCCATGGCCGGTGCGCTGGCCGCCCGGTATCCGTATGCCGCCCGCGCCGTGCTCTTTTACGGCTCCTGTCTGCGGGAACAGCATCTCGACGGGCTGATGCTGGATTTTTACCTGATCGTATCGGACTATCGCTTGGCTTATGACAAAAGCTGGTTGAGGACGGCGAACCGCCTGATCCCTCCCAATGTCTTCCCATTCGAACATAATGGCCTGATCGCCAAATATGCCGTGCTGTCGGAGGCCGATTTCGCCCGGCTCAACAGCATTGCCGCTGACAATGTTTCGGTATGGGCGCGCTTCGCTCAACCGTCCCGATTGCTTTGGGCCGCAGATGACATCGCCCGTCAGCGGGCCATCACCGCTGTCGCCAATGCGGCGCCGACCTTGCTTTCACTGGCCAGTCCCATGTCGGAGACGCAGGATGCGCTAGCGCTCTGGAAAACCGGCTTTACTCTCACCTACAATGCGGAGCTGCGTGCGGAGAAAAAGGGCCGCTCTCTTTCTATCGTCGATGCAGATCCCGATCGGTATCGCCGCTTCGGTGAAGCGGCGCTGGCGCAGGGCCTGCCCTTATCCCCTCGGGACATTATGAGCCGCTGGCGTCAGCTTCAGCGGCGCGGCAAATGGCTGTCCGTGGTCCGGCTGGCCAAGGCCAGTTTCACCTACGCTGGCGGCATCGATTATCTCGCCTGGAAAATCAATCGCCACGCGGGGACAGCGATCACCATTAAGCCCTGGCAGCGCCGCTGGCCCCTCATAGGCGCGCTCACTCTGCTGCCGCGGCTGTTCCGGGGTGGCGCGATCCGCTGAGCGCGTTGGACAGCGCGTGCGACAGGCCCATCAACGTATAGGGCTTGCGCAGAACTTCGTGCCCACCAAACTCCGAACTTTCGGCAATGTCACCGGCATAGCCGGTGACGAACAACACCGGGACATGCGCGTGCGCGGCGGGCAGGGTGCGGATCATTTCCGGGCCGGTCATGTCAGGCATCAACACATCGCTGATGATAAGACCGATGTCCCGATGGCTGGTGAGCAGCTTCGCGGCCTTCGACGGGTGATCGCAGGCGACGGGAAGGTGGCCCAACTCCGCAAGCGCCGCCATCGTTTGATTCAGCACGCGCGGATCATCCTCGACCACCAATATGCGTGTAGGCGGGTGCAGCACCGGCTCGCGATCGGCCAGCGGAGCCTCGCTCCAGCTAGTGCCTTCAACGCCTGACTTGCGCGGTAGGTAGATGTGCACGCTTGTGCCCTGGCCCAAGTCGGATTCGATTCGGATCTCGCCTTCGCTCTGGCGCACAAAGCCGAATATCTGGCTGAGCCCGAGGCCGGTCCCCTTGCCGACCGGCTTGGTCGTGAAGAATGGCTCGAACACGCGCGCCAGCACTTCGGGCGTCATGCCGCAGCCATCGTCTTTAACGCTGAGGACGATATAATCGCCCGCGGCGCACTCTCCGATTTCATGCTCAGCCAATTGAGCTTGGCGCGTCTCGATGACCAGCCGTCCGCGTCCATCCATTGCGTCGCGGGCATTGACGCACAGGTTCAGGATGGCGTTTTCCATCTGATGTTGATCAACGAAGATGTGCCATCCGGCGGCATTGTTGTCCAAGGACACGGTGACCTGGTCGCCGATCGATCGATCGATCAACTCCACCATGCCCTTGACCAATTGATCCGGGTCAATGGCGCGGGGCAACAGGGGTTCAGACCGGGCAAAGGCGAGTAGGCGGCGGGTCAAGGCGGCAGCGCGCGTAGCGCCTTCCATTGCATTGTCCAGGTGCCGAGCGGCTTCCTGCGGCTTGAGGCGCAGCTTGCGCTTCGCCAGTTCCAAACCCCCGACGACCACAGCCAGCATATTGTTGAAGTCGTGCGCAATGCCGCCGGTCAGTTGGCCCACCGCATCCATCTTCTGCATCTGCCGCAGATTTTCCTCAGCGGCAGCACGTTCGGACGTTTCCTTTTTCAACTGCTCGTAGGCATCCGACAGTTCGATCGTACGGGCCGCGACCGCCGCTTCCAACCTGTCGGCGCGTTCGGCCTCCACCTCCGCCATCCGGCGGGCATTGCGGCGCTCGGTATAGGCGGCGTTCAGCATCCAGAGCGCGAACAAGACGCAGACCAGTAGCACCAGACCGAACAGGCGCGATGTCCGATCGACAAATTGCGTCCGGTTGCCAGCCAGCTTCACGGCGAGGCTGCGTTCCTGGAGCCGGGCATTTTCGGCCTGGATCACCCGATCGAGCAGCGCCGTGATATGCTTCAGATCCTCCGACCGGCCAGCACGGTGAAACTGGGCGAGCGCCCCCATCTTCTGGTCGTAGGTCGTGCGCAGACCAATTTCGCTTAGCGTCTTGCCGCGTTGTTCGAAGGCGTGCTGCAACTCCTGCACATTGGCCCGCTGCCATCCCGATTGGCGCGTTGCGTAGCTTAGAAGCTTCAATTGGCTCGATGCGGTGCGCCATTGGTCCTGAAACAACCGGCCCACATCCGGATCAAGGCTGATCACATAGCGGGCCAGCGTCACTTCGGCGCGCGCAGTTTTGGCCTCGAAAGCTCGCGCAAGGGCTATGATCTCAAAGCTGCGGCGCTGTTCCATCAGCGCGCGTTCATGGTCGCGCGACGCGATACTGGCGCTGTAAAGCAGGGTGCCGAGCGCCCCCACCAGCAATATCACAAGGACTAGCGGAAGGAAGCGTCGAACCGCCGCTTGCCAGCCGGACTCCTGATCTTCCATGTAATAGCTGTCCGCCATCAACCCCTACATTAGTCGAACAGCATTACCGGCGAAATATCAAGGATGAAAAGGTTCCTTGATAATCTCCCGCTTCATCGGATGAAAATGTTGCTTGGCGGCAAACCAGAGCGGAGAGCGGGTTCAGCCGATTGCGCCAGTGGCTTTGCCTGCCGCTTCGAACATCCCGATGATCTGGCTCACTTGCTCATCGCTATGTTCGGCGCACAGCGAACAACGCAGCAGGAAGGTTCCGGCAGGGGTCGCGGGCGGGCGAGCCATATTCACATAGAGGCCGAGTTCCAGCAGTGCCTGCCACATGGCTACCGCTTGTGTCTGATCGGTGAGGATCACTGCAATGATGGCAGACTGGGGCGTCTCAGTTCCCAGCTTGAAGCCGAGATCCGTCAGGCCCTTATGCAGGAGCTGGCTGTTCTTCCACAGATGCGCGCGCTTGTCGCCCGCATGCATCAGCTTGCGGATCGAGGTCGCGGCGGTGGCGACCACGCTCGGCGGCAGCGAGGCGGTAAAGACATAGGGACGGCATACGAGCCGCAGAACTTCGAACTTCGGGTGGTTCGACACGCAGAAGCCGCCGACCGTCCCGACCGACTTGGAGAAGGTGCCGACAACAAAATCGACATCCTTTTCGACACCCTGCTCCTCATAGACGCCGCGTCCATTGGGTCCGAAAAAGCCCATGCCATGCGCTTCATCGACCAAGATCATGCAGTTGGGATGCTTGCGCACCGCCGCTACCATCTCAGGCAGGGGGGCGACGTCGCCCAGCATCGAATAGACGCCTTCCAGCACAATCAGCTTCTGCGCATCGGCAGGCAAGCGGCCCAGGCGTTTGTCCAAATCCTCGACGCTATTGTGACGGAAACGCACGATCTCCGCATCACCCAGGAAGCAGCCGTCATAGATAGACGCATGGCTGTCGGCGTCCAGAACCACATAGTCGCCACGCCCGGCGAGCGTCGAGATCATGCCCAGATTTGCCTGATATCCGGTCGAAAACACCATCGCGCCGCTGGTGCCGTAAAATTCCTTCAGCGCCTCTTCGACTTCCTTGTGGCCCTGATAAGTGCCGTTCAGCACGCGGCTGCCAGTCGTGCCCGCGCCAAAGTCATCAAGCGCCTTCTTGCCCGCCGCGACGACCTCAGGGTCGAAGGTCATGCCCATATAATTATAGGTGCCGAGGAGGATCGTTTCCCTGCCCTTGATGATGGCCTGGGTTGGGGACTTCACCTCGTCCATCACGATGGCGAATGGGTCACGCACGCCGGTCGCCAGCAGCGCTTCCCGCTCAGCAATCAGGGCGTCGAACTTGGAAAACAGGTCGCGCGCGCCAGCTACTTCGGCAGGCGTGTGGGCGTCAGTGGCGGTTTCGGCGGCGTCAGTCATCACATATATCCGTTCGGTTCGAGCAGCATCGAGCAAGGCCGAGATGCGTCAGTCGAAAACTTTTGCCCCGCCATCTCGACCATCGGTTCTCGGCAAGTTCGAACCGCTTCGATGCGAACGGGGGAGGTAAGCTGGCTCAGCCCTTCAGCTTCGCAACGGCATCGACAAGCTGGCCGATATTTTCGATTTCGGCCTGCATGTTCATGGTGATGATGATGTCGAACTCGTCCTCGATCGCGGCGACGAAGTCCATTACCGTCAGGCTGTCCCACTCCAGGTCGCCCGCGAAGGTGGTGGCCTCGGTCAGCTCAACGCCCTTCTTGTTGAAAGGCGTGATCTGCGCGGCGATGCTGTCGAAAATCTGCTGGCGATCCGTCATTATCTGTTCAAAGCTTTCCCATGAAAGGGTGGCTTTTGCCCCCAAGCTCCGCCTCTTGGCAAGGGAATAAGGCGGCAATCGGGCAGCATCGCGCCCGATTGTGCCGCCGTTTCATGCCTCAGCGAAAATTGTCGGCGTACGCCTGGATCTTCAGCGTCTTGGGCGGAGTCGTGATGAAGCGGTAATCGATCCCATATTTGTCTGCATAGGCGCGCGCCGCGTCCACGGAAGGGAAGGTCAGCTTCACTTGGCTCTGCGTGTCGCCCGAGCCGGCCCAACCCGTCAGCGGATCGGGCTTCTTCGCCTCGCTCGGGGCAAATTCCAGGACCCATTTGTTGGTCCGCGCCTTGCCAGACTGAAGGGCGTTCTTCTGAATCTGATAGATGCGGGCGGCCATCGTGGCGTCAAACTCCTTGGGAAGGCGATGGCTCCGTTGCACCAGCGGGCGCCCTCAAGTCAAGGCTTGCCACGGGCGTCGGCACGTTTCGTACGCAACGTCGCAGCCGCGCCTGCAGGATCGTCGGGCCAAGGATGCCTGGGATAGCGCCCGCGCATTTCCTTCGCCACCGCGCTCCAGCTGCCCGCCCAGAAACCGGGCAGGTCACGTGTCGTCTGGATCGGCCGCCCGGCAGGCGACGTCAGCGACAGGACGAGCGGTATGCGGGCGCTACCGACCACCGGATGCTCGGCCAGGCCAAATAGCGCCTGCACGCGCAACTCCACCCGCGGCCCCCCTTCTGCCGCATAGTCGATCGCATGGCTGCTGCCCGCAGGCGAACGGAAGTCCGGCGGAGCGAGCCGGTCGAGTTGCTGCTTGCCGTCCCAGCCGATCAGCCCTTCCAGCACGGCTGAAAGCTGCGCCCGGTCGATGTCGGACAAGCGCCGCCTGCCAGCCAGCAAGGGCGGGAGCCATTCGTCAAGACTGGTCAGCAACGCACTGTCAGACAGCGCTTCGACTCCGGCAAAACCTGCCCGCATCCGCAGCGATCGCGCGGCATCCGACCAGGGCAAAAGGTCCAGCCCGCCGCGCCTTACGCCATCCACCAGCGCGGCGGTCACCGCTTCCGGATCGGGCCGGTCGTCCGATCCGGAAGAAAGCCTGACGGCGCCCAGCCGCCTTTCCCGCAGCGCTTCTATTCCGCCGGTCTCAGGCCGGAAGCGCACCGTGCGATGTTCAGTCACCCGCCCGCTGAAGAGGCCCAGAACATCAGCCTCGTCCATCGGCGCTGCTGACAATATCCGCGCCCCCGCCGCGCCGCCCTGCACCTCTCCCACGGCCAACCACTCTTCGCGGGCGAGTGGGGTGGCAGGGTCGAGCCGGAAGCCGCGTCCGCCCACACTTGTCCAATCAGCACCATCAGCGGAGCGCCGTTTCGCAACGCGGTCGGGAAAAGCGAGTGCGAGGCAAAGCCCCGTTTGATGCTCGGAACCTCCAAAGGGTGAAGTCGCGGCGGGTGCTCCGGAAGGCAGCTTTGCGAGCCGCGCCCACCGCTTGGCCATGGCCCGTGCCGCATCGGCCCGCTTGCCGCTTTCGCGCCGCCAACGCGCCCGCCGTTGCGATAGATCGACGTCCTGCCCGCCAATCCCGCGCTCCCCCAGAAGCACGGCGATTTCGGCCGCAGGCTCCGCCAGCCCCATCTCTCCCGCCCGCACCAGCATATGGCCGATTCGTGGTTCCAGCGGCAGCTGGGCCAGCGCTTTTCCATGGGCCGTGATACGCCCTTCCTCATCCAGCGCTTCGAGTACCGTCAGCCGCTTTCGCGCCTCGCTCAGCGCAGCTTCCGGCGGCGGATCGAGCCATTGCAGGCTCGCCGGGTCGCTCACGCCCCAAAGGGCGCAGTCGAGCAACAGGCTCGATAAATCGCTTTCCAATATCTCGGGCGGGTCGAATGGCGGCATGCCCGCCGTGGCCGCCGCCTCCCATAAACGATAGGCGACGCCCGGCCGCTGCCGTGCCGCACGGCCAGATCGCTGCGTCGCCGCCGCTTGGCTCGCCCTTTCGGTCACCAGCCGCGTGACGCCCGCCGCCCGGTCATAACGCGGACGGCGCGCCAAGCCGGAATCGATCACGATCCGCACGCCATCGATGGTCAGGCTGGTCTCTGCGATGGAGGTCGCCAGAATGACCTTCCGCCGTGCCTCTCGTGACGGGCGGATGGCCGCGCGCTGGGCAGCGGGGTCCAGGCTTCCATGCAGCCTGTGCACTTCTACGCTTAGCCCTTCTAGCCGATCCGCCGTCCGTTCGATCTCCGCCACGCCGGGAAGGAAAGCGAGAAGGTCTCCTTCCGGTTCTTCTGTCAGCGCTCGCCGCACCGCCGCCGCCATTTCATCCTCGATCCGCTTTTCCGCCGATCGCCCCAGATGCCGCAGTTCCAGCGGCTGTATCCGTCCTTTGCTTTCGAACACCGGCGCGCTGTCCAGCAGCGCAGCAAAGCGCGCGCCATCCAGCGTGGCAGACATCGGCACGATACGCAGGTCCGGCCTCAGCGCGCCTTGTGCGTCGAGCGCCAACGCCAGCCCGAAGTCGCTGTCCAGGCTGCGCTCATGCACTTCGTCGAACAATATGGCAGACACGCCCGATAGCTCCGGATCGTCCTGTATCCGCCGCACGAAAATGCCCTCGGTCAGCACCAGAATCCGCGTCCTGGCGGACTGCTTGCTGTCCATGCGCGTGGCATAGCCGACTGTTCCGCCTGGCATTTCCCCCATCAACTCGGCAATGCGCTCCGCCGCTGCGCGCGCCGCCAGCCTTCGTGGGGAGAGCAGCAGGACCTGCCCAGTGCACCAGGGTTCGTCCAGCAGGGCAGGCGCCACGGCCGTCGTCTTGCCCGCACCCGGCGGCGCGACGAGCACCGCATTGCTCCTATTGCGCAGCGCCTCAAGAAACCGGGGCAGGACATCATAAATGGGCAGCACGGCGGTCATCATCGCCCTGTCGCTTTATTCGACGCGGGCTGCAAGCGCAGCCTGCTATCGTCGGCCGTCATCCAAATAACAAAGCATGCACCGGGTTCTTGGGATCCAAAAGCATCTTCGCAGTCAACCCCAGCGACATGATGATCAACAATGGCCGGATCAGCTTGCTCCCGAACCGCATGGCCAGATGCGATCCGATCTGTCCGCCGGTGATGCTCCCGACAGCCATCGCCAGCCCCGCAACCCAGATGACATGGCCGCCGATGATCATCGTCATCAGCCCGGCGATGTTGCTCGCAAAATTCGCCGCCTTGGTCTGTGCTGTCGCCCGCACCAGCCCCAGGCCGCCCAGGGCCACGAAAATCGTCGTGTAAAATGCCCCGGCCCCTGGCCCGAAAAAGCCGTCATAAAAGCCGATGACGCCGATCAACGGGCTCAGCACGACAATCCCTACGCGGCTGCGCCGGTCCATCTCGCTCACCTTGGGTGAGAAAGTGAAGTAGAGCGCCAACATGATCAGCAGCGCAGGCATCAGGCCCGCCAGAACGGTGGGGTCCACGCGCTGCACCAGCCATGCGCCGCCTATGGACCCGGCGAAGGCCGCAAAGACCGGCCAACGGTAGGTTTTCAGGTCCATATGCCCCGCACGCGCATAGGCGATGCAGGCGCCAAAGGTTCCGAGGGACGATTGCAGCTTGTTGGTGGCGACGGCGGGTACAGGCGGTACTCCGGCGGCCAGCAGTGCGGGCAGGGCGATCAGTCCGCCGCCACCCGCCATTGCGTCAATGCATCCGGCGACCAGCGCGGCCGCCATAAGGAAGGCCAGAGTTTCCGGTGTTAGGATCATGTCAAAGTCGCCCCGCTGCTATTCCCGTAAATACGAGCGGATGCGGCGAACCCCTCAATAAGCGCGCGCGATTGCGAACTCCACCGCCTCGGTCAGCGCTGCCTTGGCGCTGCCGGCATCGAACTGACCCAGCGCATCAATCGCCCGCTGACCGTAAAGTCGCGCGCGTGCCAAGGTGTCATCGATGGCGCCGGTCTTGCGCAGCAATTGCGTCGCCAGCGCAAGATCCTGGTCGCTCACCCGATTGCCCGCGATCGCCTGTTTCCAGAAGGCCCGATCCTCTTCGGACCCGCGCGCGTAGGCCAGGATGACCGGCAGCGTTACCTTGCCATCGCGGAAGTCGTCGCCCGCGTCCTTGCCCATCGTCGCGCCATCGGATTCATAGTCGATGGCGTCATCGATCAGCTGGAAAGCAATGCCAAGGTTGCGGCCATAAACGTCCAACGCCTTTTCCTCTGCCTCGTCGCGATCAGCAACGACGGCGGAAATCCGGCAGGCTGCGGCAAACAAGGCGGCGGTCTTCGCGCCGATAATGTCCAGATACTGTTCTTCGCTGGTGTCGATCTTGCGCTGGGCGGTCAGCTGGTTGACCTCGCCCTCGGCGATCACCGCCGACGCGTTGGAAAGGATTTTCAGCACCTTGAGCGATTCCGCTTCGACCATCAGTTCAAAGGCGCGAGAAAACAGGAAGTCGCCGACCAGCACGCTGGCGCTGTTGCCCCAGATGATGTTGGCGGTTTTGCGGCCACGGCGCAGGCCCGACCCGTCCACCACATCATCGTGCAGCAGCGTGGCGGTGTGGATGAACTCGACGGCGGCCGCCAGCTTGTAGTGGCGGCTCCCTGCATAGCCTACCAACTGCGCACAGGCGAGGGTGAGCATCGGCCGCATCCGCTTGCCGCCGCCCGCGATCAAATGGCCTGCCAGTTCAGGGATCAGTGGGATGCGCGACTGCATCCGGTCCAGGATTACCGCATTCACCTGGTTCATGCCCTGGGCAACCAGCGCCATCATAGGGGCGAGCGAGGGCGCGCCGTTGGCGCGGCCGATGGGATGGACATTGCCTGAGGCGGGTGCGGTCATGACCCGGCCCATGTGGCGGCGCAAAATGCAGATGGCAAGCGGGAATAGCTTGCACCCAGCGCTGGATGGCGCAAAAAGCGCCCGAAGAACGGAGGACAAGCGTGGACGAGACTTTGAAGCGGTATCGCGAGAGCATCGACAATATCGACGCCGCGCTCGTGTTCATGCTTGCTGAACGGTTCAAGATCACGCAGGCGGTCGGCGAATATAAGGCGACCCATGACTTGCCGCCTGCCGACCCCGGCCGGGAGGAACGGCAGATCGCCCGGCTGCGTCAGCTTGCGACCGATGCCAATCTCGACCCCGACTTCACGGAAAAATTTCTGCGCTTCATCATCGACGAAGTGATCCGCCACCACGAACGGCTGCGCGAACGCTAAGCCGGTCCAAGAGTAGTGAACGTCCCTCCGTTCGTTCGAGCGAGGGGGAGAAATATTCAGGCCGGCTCGTTCACCGTCTCGCGCTTGCCCTGCGACCGCCCAAGCAGAACGCCCACCAAGGCCAACGCGAAACCTATCAACTGAATCGGCCCCAGCCTTTCTCCGAACAGCAACCACGCTTCGACAGCGGCGAGCGGAGGAACCAGCAGCAGCAGCATCGACATGCGCGTCGGTCCCTGTGTCCGCACCAGCCAGATCAGCAGCGACAGCCCCCCTGCTGACAGCCCCAGAACGGACCAACCGAGACCCAGCCACAGCAGCGGCGCGCCATCCCAGCGCATCTCGCCGATCGTCAGCACTGTCGCGATCGCAATCAGCGCTCCGCCTGCATTCTGCATGGCGCCTGAAACCCAGATGCCGTCGCCTGCGATCGATCCGCGCTGGACCAGCGTGCCCGCAGTCATGCCGATTACCGCGATCAACCCAGCGATTACAGGGATGAGGGGGATGCCGCCTGCGCCGGAACGCTCGATCGCTGGCAATAAAACGCAAGTCACGCCCGCAATGGCGATGGCCAGCCCTGCCCAGGCGCGCCTCAGCAGCCTTTCTCCCAAGAGCAACACGCTCGCCACCGCCACCATCAGCGGCTGCAGTGCGCCCAGCAGCGACATGATCCCCGCAGGCATGCCATGATAGACGGCCCACCAACTGACCGTCAGATAGACGCCGTGCAGCATCGCGCCCGCCAGCAGGTGCAGTAGCAGCCGTCTCCCAGTCGGCACTCTTTGCCGTGCGCCGAGAGCAATCATTCCCAGCAGCAGCGCCGTCAGCGTCAGTCTTACGCTCAATATCAATTCGGGCGCGCCATGCGGCACCGTCCCCCGCGCTACGATGAAGCCGGTGGACCAAATGAGGACGAACAGCAGCGAAGCGGCAAGCGCGATCATTCCCGTCCGGCCCGTATCGCCGCTGCACCTGCAAAAGGCGTGATCGCAACTAGCAGCAGCGACGCCGCGCCCAGGAATTTGAGCGCCGACCCGCTTCCATCGCCCAGCGTCCCCGCGCCAAAGATCAGCAGCGGCACAGCCAGCGGTAGCGCCAGAAGCCCGGCCAGCGCTCCGCTCGACCGCAGCCCCGCCGTCAGGCTCGCCACCAGCAGACCGAGTGCCGCAAGGGCAGGGGTCCCGATCAAAAGCCCCAACTCCAACATGCCGATCGTAGATCCGTCCAGCTTCAGCAGGGCCGCCGCTGGCAAGGCGGCGATCATCAGCGCCGGCCCAAAACCCAGCCAATGCGCGATCAGCCGTGCCAGGACCACCAACTCCTCGCCTATGCCTCGCAGCGCGATTTGGTCGAGCACGCCCGCGTCCCGATCCGGGGCCACGAGTCGATCGACCGGCAGCAGGCTCGCCAGCAGCGCCGCGATCCACAGCATGCCCCCGCCCGATCGCCCCAGCAGTGCCGCGTCGGGTCCCACCGCGAAGGGATAAAGGCTGGCCACCAGCAGCAGGAACGCGACCGGCAACCACAGCCCGGCGGACTGCCACGCCTGCCGCAAGTCCCGCGCCGCCAGCAGCAGGACCAGCCTCATGCCGCGTCCTCCGCCACATAATCGGCAAGCTCGACGATCGCCGGCGCGGTCATCGGCAGGGGCTGATGCGAAGCCGCGACAACGATCCCGCCGCCAGCCAGGTGCGCCGCCACCGCCGTACCCAGCAGCGCGAGCGACGCGTCGTCCAATCCATTGCCCGGCTCGTCCAGCAGCCACAGCGGGGCTCCCCCGGCAATCACCCGCGCCAGCGACGCCCGCTTGCGCTGCCCGGTCGACAGCATCCGCACAGGTATGTCAGCCAGCGGTCCCAACGCCATCGCATCCAGCGCCCGGTCCAGCGCCGCTGCATTCACTCCGTCCAACCGCGCCCAAAAGCCCAGCGCCGCCCTCAATGGCTCTTCCATTTCCAGCGCCAGCCGCTCATCGGCGAGCGCGATCCGCCCCCGCCGCTCGATCGTCCCGGCCATCGGCCGCAGCAATCCGGCGCAGATGCGCATCAAACTCGACTTGCCGATGCCATTTGGGCCGCGCAGCAACGCGCTTCCGCCCGCCTGCAGCGACAGGTCCACGCCCCGGAACAGCATCCGCCCGCCACGCGCGCAGGCAATGCCCGACAGGCGCAGCGCTGCATCGCTCATGATGAGACCATGTCCTCCAATACCTGCATGTCGAGGTCGGAGAGGCCAAAATGATGGCCGATCTCATGCACCACCACATGGGTGATAAGCACATCCAGCGGCACGCCCGTTTCCACCCATTCATCCAGCAGAGGACGCCGGAACAGATGGACCGTGGGTGGGCTATCCCCGGTCTGGGCTGGCTCACCCACCGGACGCCCGCTGTAGAGGCCGGTGAGGCCGAAGGGATCGTCGATCCCCATCTCCTTCAGCACCTGATCGTCGGCAAATTCCTCCACGAACAGGACGACGTTGAACAGGTGCGAGCGGAAGGGGTCGGGCAGGCGCCCTAGAGCCGCCAGCGCAAGGCTCTCGATCTCAGCACGGGTCGGCGGGAAAAGAGGGGGTTGACCATGGTCGGACATGGCTGCGACATAGGCGAAACAATATTATGAGGATAGAGCTATGATTGGTAAACTGACCGCAGAAGAGCGGGATCAGGAACTCGCCGATCTGCCGGAGTGGACGGTGATCGCGGACCCGGATGGCATCCGTCGCCGTTTCAACTTCGCCGATTTCAGCGCAGCCTTCGGCTTTATGACGCGTGTCGCGTTGCTGGCCGAGCAGGCCAACCACCATCCAGAATGGTTCAACGTCTATAATCGCGTCGATATCACCCTGACGACGCATGATGCGGATGGTCTGTCCCGTCGCGACATCGATTTGGCAAAGGCAATTGACGCGCTGCTGCTCGACTGATCCCTTCGATCAGTTGGCTCGGGTTTCGATATGATCCTCATAGCCGTGCAGCGCGGCCATGACTGCGGGATCGCCTGCATAGCGCCGCCGCAGCATCGCCAGCTTGGCGTCCGTGCCAGTGCATAGTTCGGCGATGCTCTCCATCAAGAAGACGCGCCGCTCCCCATCATAGGGTTCTTCGCCCCGGAAATGGTCACAGCCGTCGCGATCGACCATGAAGCTGGTCACTTCCTGCGGGAAGGGCGTCGCCAGCGCAGCGTCCGGGGAAGGAGGCAGGTCCAGCGATCCGAGCGGCGCGGGTTCCGCGCGCACCCTGACCTCAGCGGAAGGCCGCTGCCGGGCGGCGACCACCTCGATCGGTTCACCCTCTATGGGATTTGCGGACAGTGCGGGCAGCGGCGAAGCAGCGTTGTCCGCAGACACGGCATCGCCAGACGCATCACGGCAAGCCGCGGTTAGCGTCAGCATCATCATCAATGGAAACAGCCCCAACCGTGCGCCCACCGATTTCCTCCCGCAATATGGCAATAAGATCAGCGACATGCGGCAGTCGCTGCTCCTCCTCATCGAGAATCGCCATGAAAGCGGCTTGCCTATAGGCGCGGACGCTCTCTTCGGAAAGGCGGCTTGCCGCGGGCAATGCGGAAATTACGATATCCAGCATGCGCTCGACGCCATGAAGGCGTCCCCACAAATAGTCGTTCTCCCGATAGGCCCTGCTAAAGAAAGCGCCGAAATTATTGAATTCTATCCCCTTTAATGTCACCTCTGCGCCGCCCGTGCGAATTGCGCTGCAATCTTCAGGAGAAATCCGATCAACCTTCACCGGATCATATTCATCCATAGCGTGGCCTTGAAGCAACGGTAGGGTGGCGATGTCGTAGAAGGGAAAGCCGAGATAGGAGAGCAGCATCGTCCTCCGTTCCGCCTTCGGCAGGTCCGCCAGCGCTTCGGCCAGCATCACGTCCGCTACGCCGTCGCGCTCGCCTAGCCCGCGCGCCTGCGCGATCGCATCCAGCGCCGCCGCCGCATCATTGGGCAGTTCCTTCGCCGCTGACCGGATCGCGCCATTGTAGAAGTCTGTGCCCTCGCATTCCGTATAATGGGCCAGCGCCTGATAGATGGCGTCGTGCATCTTCTGGACCGCAGCGTCGCCCGCCTGCGATTCGACCTCCAGCGTTTCGGCCAGCCGCCGCGCCAGAAAACGCAGCCGCCGGATGCGGAAGGCCAGGTCATGGGTACGGAAGAAGAGAACGGGCGGCGATCCCGGCCCGACATCTTCCGTCAGCTGGTCCGCTCTGATCGCCCGCACATGCGACCACAGCGCCTGGCGGTAATTTTCCCGCATCAACGGGCTTTCCTCGTCACTCAGGCGAAAGAGCAGGGCGGCAAGATCTTCCACAATGCCGGACAGCTTCAGGTGCCCATAGGCTGGGAAGGCGAAACCTGCCGAATTGGCGGCGCGCTGCTGGGCCTTCGCGCGCCAGACCGAAAGCCGGGCGGGCGTGGGACGGTCGAGGAACAGCATGCCGCCCATCGCGCTTTCCACTTCCGCCTCAATCCCCGGACGCAGCGCATTCAGAATGCGCACCATGCGGCGGATGCGGGACGAATGGCGATCAATGGCTTCCAAATTGTCACGGATGGGCTGTTCACGCGGAATGTCGCTCAGTGCACCGAAGATGGTGCGAAAGAAGCCTGGCAGCGGCGCACCTTCGCCAACGGCCTCTTCTTCCTGAACGCCCTCTTTGTTGAGCTGGATCGAGCGATGGCCCGGCTTGGGGTCGATATAGACAAACCGCCGATCGACCTCGCGCCGCGATGGGCGGTTCCGCAGCGCGCCGATCGCCTGCGCGAACGGCGCGTTCGCCAGCACCGATCCGTCGATCAGTACGGCGTCCTCCGCTTTGCCGCGCGCCCAATGCCGGGGCAGGGCATGCGCCAGAAAGGCGTCGCGCGTTGGCCAGGCCCGATGGCGGCGCTTCAGCACTCGGTCCAATTCGCGCACGGTGAAGGGCGGGAAAGCGCCGGGGAAACTTGCTGTCGCCCTCGCCGCAAAGACGAGTTCGGCCGGGTCCGCGAACAGCCTGTCGCCGCGCCCTCGTGCCCGAAAGCCGATAGACAGGCGATGCTCTGTCTCAACCACCTGGGGTGGGCTGTTGAGATTGAGGCTCTGCGGATGGCCTTCAAAATCCGTCACCGTGACGAACAGGTCCAGAGGATGTCCCTCTGGCAGCAGCGGCGGCCCACGTTCCGCCGCCTCCATCGCGTCGAACGCATCCAGGATCATCGCGGTGAACACCTCGCCGCCGAAGGGCGGCTCGAACCAGCGCGACCGGATGAAATTCGACAGCTTGTGCCGCACCTCCTCGCGGGTATTCGGCGCCACGGTGCGCTCTACCGTGTCTCCAGGATGCCGCGCCGCCATCCAGACCAGCGGCGTTGCCCAGAATTTGGTGATCCGCCGAGCGGGTCGGGCATCAGGGTCCAACAGCCGCTCAACGTCGGCATTTTCCAGCCACAGATCGGTTAGCGGCTCCAGCGACTGGCCTGTTTCAATAGCTTGCGCCAGGAAGATGCCGTTGATGCCGCCCGCACTCGCGCCCGCAATAATATCGGGCATGACCCGCAAACGCACGCCGCTCGCCGCCTCCAGGTCCTCCAACAGCTTCCGGTACACGGCCTCGCTGCTGTTCCCGCTGGTCGAGCCATCATGAAAACCCCGGCTCGCCCGCGCGAGCCGCCAGATTTCCTTGGTGATGCCGTGCATGTAAACGGCCAGACTGATCCCGCCGTAGCAGACCAGCGCCAAGCGAAGTTCGCGCTCTTTCATGAGCGTGTCTTATCCCTGATCCTATGACCGTGGATTGAATGGCGCGTTACCTCTTTCATCCCCTTCGCTTCGAGCGGCTTCGAGCGAAGTCGAGAAGCGCCCGCCGAAAAGTCGGCGCAGTGTTCTCGGCCTGCTAGAGCCGACCGGAGAGGAGGACGGCCTGCTGGCCCAAACTTGGCTAATCTATCGCCGCCCCTCACAACCAAAACTCCGCCCATATCGGCAAATGGTCAGATGCCTTCCGCGCCGCCGCGCTGTCATGCACTCCGCTATCGACCAATTTCAGTTGCCCGCAATGCATGATCCGGTCGAGCTGCGCCACCGGCCGCCGCGCATGGAAGCTCCGGCCACAGGGCGCGAAGCTGTAATGCCGCGCGAAATCGGCCAGGCATCCTCGTCCCGCGCTCCATTCGTTTAGGTCCCCCATCAGCACCGTGGGCATCTCCTCGCGCAGCCCTGCCGCGTGGATCACCGCTGCTGCCTGCTTCCGCCGCCAAAGGCCAGACAGGTCCAGATGCATGCCGAAAATCCGCATCTTGGACTTGCCCAGCGTTACCTCCGCCATGGTCGCCCCTCGCGGTTCCAGACAGGGCAGGTGCAGCACGTCATGTGCGCCGATCTCCGCCTCCTTGCGCACCAGAATGGCGTTGCCATGCCAACCCATGGAATCGGCCTGCACATTCAATGGCACGGGCTTGTAGGAGCTGAGGGAGTCCAGCAACCAAGGCGGGATCGCAGCCGATCTTACCCCAAAGCGGCGATCCGCTTCCTGCAGGGCTATGATGTCGGCATCCACCTCTGCCAGCACTTCCAGCACCCGTTCCGGACTTCGGCGGCGATCCGTGCCGATGGCCTTGCGGATATTGTAGCTGGCAACGCGAATGGATTTCATGGCGAAACAATGCGCCACATAGCAATGAGTTTCCAGCACTCTCCGTCCGGCTCTAACAATCCCCCGGTCTCTTTAAGCCCGTGGAAGGGCGCCAGCTTCGTTTCTTTGTTCTTGAAACGTTCGCGGCGTGCCGCCATACCACATCCGTTCGCTTAATTACCCCATTCGCTTCGAGCGAAGTCGAGACGCGAGATCGGACGGCAAGGTTTATAATGGCAAAGGCAAAGCGCAAATTCGTCTGCCAGCAGTGCGGCACGCTCTCCTCCCGCTGGCAGGGGCAATGCGATGATTGCGGCGAATGGAACAGCATCGTGGAAGAAGCGGCCGAAACCATCTTCTCTGCCCGTCACGACCTTCAAACCGGCGGTCGCGCTCTGACGCTCGTGGGCCTAGATAGCCAGGTCGAACTGCCGCAACGCACTAGCACCGGCATTGCCGAGTTCGACCGGGCGCTGGGCGGCGGGATCGTTCCTGGCTCCGCGACGCTGATCGGCGGCGATCCCGGCATCGGTAAATCGACGCTGCTGCTTCAGGCCGCTGCCCGCATTGCCGCACGGGGCCTCTCCGTCGCCTATATCAGTGGGGAGGAGGCATCGGATCAGGTCCGCCTGCGCGCACAGCGTCTCGGCCTCGGCAGCGCGCCGGTGCAGCTCGCCAGCGCGACCTCCGTCCGGGACATATTGACCACGCTGGGGGAGGGGGAGCCGCCCGTTCTGCTCGTCATCGACTCCATTCAGACGATGCACAGCGATTTGATCGAGGGCGCTCCCGGCACGGTCAGCCAGGTTCGGGCCTCCTCGCAGGAACTGATCCGCTTCGCCAAGCAGCACGGCACCGCAGTCATTCTCGTCGGCCATGTGACGAAGGACGGCAGCATCGCTGGCCCTCGCGTCCTTGAACATATGGTGGATACAGTGCTCAGCTTCGAGGGGGAGCGCAGTCACCAGTATCGCATCCTGCGCGCGATCAAGAACCGCTTCGGCGGCACCGACGAGATCGGCGTTTTCGCTATGGTAGCGGAAGGGCTGGAGGAAGTTGCCAACCCTTCCGCGCTGTTCCTGACACATCGTGACGTAACCGTAACGGGTGCCACCGTCTTTCCGGCGCTTGAGGGCACCAGGCCCGTTCTCGTCGAAATACAGGCCCTCGTCGTCCGGCTCTCCAGCGGCGCTACCCCCCGCCGCGCGGTGGTTGGCTGGGACAGCGGCCGCCTCGCCATGATTCTGGCCGTGCTGGAGGCGCGCTGCGGCCTCAGCTTCTCGACCTGCGAAGTCTATCTGAACGTCGCGGGCGGATATCGCCTTTCCGATCCCGCCGCAGACCTCGCCGTCGCCGCGGCGCTCATTTCCGCCTTGGCCGAACGCCCCGTGCCGGCCGATCTCGTTCTCTTCGGCGAACTTGCGCTGTCAGGTGAAATTCGCCCTGTCGCTCACGCACCTCTGCGCCTGCGGGAATCTGCCAAGCTCGGCTTCGAACGCGCCTATGTTCCCTCGGCAGTGGCGGATGGGGTGAAGGGCATCGCCGTCAGCGGCTATCGCGCGTTAAGCCAATTGGTTGACCAGATGCTCGGCCGCGGATAGCCCGGCGTCCATGAACGCCGTCGATATCCTCGTCCTCCTCGCCATCGGCGGATGCGCCGTCTTGGGTTTGCTACGTGGTTTCGTTCTCGAAACATTGTCGCTGATCGCCTGGGTGCTCGGCATCTTCGCCATCCGCCTCTTCCACAGTTCTGCGACCGAACTGCTCACTCCCCTTGTAGGAACCACCAGTGGCGCTGCAATTCTTGCATTCATTCTGGTATTCGGCATTACCTTCGGCGCCGGTAAGCTTCTCGCCCACGCCATCGGCCGCCGCACCCGGCAGTCGATCCTCGGCCCTGTCGATCGCGTCTTGGGCGCAGGTTTCGGAGCGGTCAAAGGACTGATTGGCGCAACGCTCGTCTTCCTCGCCTTCAGTCTGGTGTACGACACCTTCTACGGCAGTACCGCTCGTCGTCCCGACTGGTTGTCCGATGCACGCACCTATCCCCTGCTCAACGCCAGCGGTCAGGCGATCAGCGAATTCGTCGCCGAGCGCCGCGCCAGGAAGTCAGCGGACTGAGCTACAGCCATCCTTTGGCCCGGTAAGCGTCAGCCGTCGCCTTAAGCCCTTCCTCCGTGGTCACCATGGGGGTCCATAGCTTTTTGGGTGGTTGCTTGCGCTTCGTCACCACCCAATCCGGATGGCAGAAATAGCTAACCCGATCCTGTGTCAGTTTCGCCCCCTTGCCGCGCAGTATCCGGTCCAGCCGGGCCCCCAGACCCAGCGCCCAGTTCGGCGTCGCAAAGGTCCGGACTGGCCGCCCCACCGCTCGGCCTATCGCCTGGCCAAAATCCAGATGATCCCAGCCGCCCGGGGTGCCGTCATCGGCTTCGTAGCAATGGGCGAGGCTGATTTCTTTCTCTCCGGCAAGCACCAGCAGCAGCCGCGCCAGATCGCTGACCTCGATCAGCGACAGACGGCCACCGGGCGGCAGCAGCATGACGCCGCGCTTAGCCATGCGAAACAGCTCCAGCATCTCCCGGTCGCCTGGCCCATAGATTGCTGGCGGCCGCACTATCGTCCAATCTAGGCCGCTCGCCTTCACATGCCGCTCAGCCAAGCCCTTTGACCAGCCATAGTCGGACAGCTTGGGTTCTCGCGCCGCAAGTGACGATACATGAATCAGCCGCCGCACCCCCCGTTGCCGCATGGCGTCAATCACGGCCATGGTGCCCCGAGCGTTGCCTGCCTCGAAGCCATCGCGATCAGCGGCGTTGACGACCCCTGCAATATGGATCACCACATCTGCGTCGCGCACAAGCGTGTTTAGCGCTGGGCGATCCTCTAACGAGCCATGCACCCATTTCAGTCGCGCGCGGGGCGGCTGCGCCTTGCGTGTGATCGCCGTCACATGGAGCCCGGCTTGCAAGGCTTGATTAAGTGTTTCGGCACCGACGAAACCCGTCGCGCCGGTCATTGCAATACGCAGTTTCATGAAATGTCAGACCATCGCCAAATGGTCGCGATGGACCAGGACGGAGCGAGGCAGGTGCCCCAGCAGGGCGGCTATATCCTCGCTGCGCTTGCCAGCAATCCGGGCTGCTTCCTCGCTGTCATATTCGCTGAGACCGCGAGCGATCACTTGCCCTTCCGGGCCGATGATATCCACGACATCGCCGCGCGCGAATGCTCCCTCGACTCTTGCCACACCCGCGGGCAGCAAGCTGTTTCCGCGGCCCAGCGCTTTTTCCGCTCCCGAATCGATGATGATCCGCCCGCGCACCATCAGCCGTCCGGCGAGCCATCCCTTGCGTGCGCGCTTCGCAGGCGCGGCCAGGAAGATCGATCCTCGCCCGCCATTACTCCAGTGGGATAAGGGGCTGTCCACCTTGCCCGAGATAATCGCCAGATGCGCCCCTGCTCCCGTTGCGATCCGCGCCGCCTCAATCTTGGACGTCATGCCGCCTGAACCCATGCCGGAAGCCGATCCGCCGTCCGCCATTCCGGCGATCCGCGCGTCTATGCGCTCGATTGTCTGTATCAACATCGCGCTCGCATCGACGTGCGGGTTCGCGGTGTAAAGCCCATCGACATCGGAAAGCAGCACGACCGCGTCGGCCCGTGCCGCCTGTCCGATGCGCGCCGCCAGCCGGTCGTTGTCGCCGAAGCGGATCTCGGCTGTCGCCACGCTGTCATTCTCGTTCACGACCGGAACGACGTCCAGTGCCATCAGCCGCTCTAGGGTGGCCGATGCGTTGAGATAGCGTCGGCGATGCTCAAGATCGTCGAGCGTCACCAGTATCTGCGCAGCCGTCATGCCCTTGTCCTGCAGCAAGCGCGCCCAGCATTGTGACAATGCAATTTGCCCCGTCGCAGCCGCTGCCTGCGCATCCTCCAGGCTGCCGCGTCCGCCCTTGGGCAGTTTCAGTCGACGAGCCCCAAGCGCGATCGCGCCAGATGATACAATGATGATCTGCTGCCCAGCGGCTTTACGGGCGACAATATCTTCTACCAGCGTGCGCAGCCATGCCTCGCGCACCTCGCCAGCCGGATCGACCAGCAAGGCGGACCCGATCTTGATGACCAAACGCCGAATCTGGGAAGGCGGAAAGCCGGAAAGAGGGGATGTCACAGATTCGAATCCATCCGCCTTGCAATCAAATGGGCGACCATGGTGCGTCACCTTCCCCATCGGCCGACTCCTCTGCCTTGGGTTCCGTCAGCAACGGCAGAACCGCATCGAGCAGCGCGGGGACGCCCTCACCGGTGGCCCCAGATATGATGAACACATCCTCCACACCGGCTTCTTCGCGAAGCTGGGCAGCGATGTCCTCCATCAATTCCTGGCCCAACAAGTCGCCTTTGTTGAGCGCTACGATCTGCGGCTTGTCTTCCAGACCTTCATCATATGCGGCGAGTTCGTCCTGCACGATCCGGAACTGCTCGACGGGATCGTCGCCTGTCGCATCCACCAAGTGCAGCAGCACGCGACAGCGTTCGATATGGCCAAGGAAACGGTCGCCAATCCCGGCTCCCTCGGCGGCGCCCGCAATCAGCCCCGGAATGTCGGCCAGCACGAATTCGCGATCGCGGTGCAGCACGACGCCGAGCTGAGGCTTGGTCGTGGTGAAGGCATAGGCTCCGACCTTCGCTTTGGTGTTCGTCACCTGATTGATGAAGGTCGACTTGCCAGCGTTGGGCATGCCCACCAACCCTACATCGGCAAGCAACTTCAGCCGCAGCCACACCCACATTTCCTGACCCGGCCAGCCGGTGCCATGTTGCCGGGGCGCGCGGTTGGTGCTCGTCTTGTAAGATAGATTGCCGCGCCCGCCGTCGCCGCCGCGGAGCAGCACCAAGCGCTGCCCGACTTCCGTGAAATCCGCGAGCAGTTCCTGCTCCTCATAATCAGGATAGCCGTCCTCATCCTCCGTGCCTTCGATGGGCTGGGGGTCGGACAGAATCTGGGTGCCTACGGGCACTTTGATGACGAGATCCTCGCCACCCGCGCCGTAGCGATTCTTGCCTGCGCCGGGCAGCCCTCGCTGCGCTTTGAAATGCTGAGTATAGCGGAAGTCGATTAGGGTGTTCAGCCCGGCGACGGCTTCAAAGATAATGTCTCCGCCCTTGCCGCCATTGCCGCCGTCGGGGCCGCCATATTCGACATATTTTTCCCGCCGGAAACTGACCGCGCCGGGGCCGCCCCAGCCGGATTTAATGTAAATCTTTGCTTGATCCAGGAAATGCATGGGCTGGCCCATAGCTGCTTATGCTGCGGAATTAAACCTTGCCGTCTCCGGTCTTAATTAAACATGTGTTGGGAGGGGAGGGACGACACGGTTCGACGCCGCCCCTGTCGATCAGTCATGCCGCAAGGGCAGGCATGGCATCTTCATAAAGGTCCATGGCGGGATCTGTCATCATTCGTCCGGCCACGCCTTCTTCGAAGACCAGGCACTCGGCCGTCGTCCCGCGCGCGGGGCTGTATCGCTGCTCAACACGCCCCGTGTAGCGGAAGCCGAGTTTGCGCAGTACGTTGCCCGATGCAGGATTGTCAGCGAAATATGCCGCGGCGATGCCGTTAACGCCTGCCGCGCGCGCCATGTTCAGCACCGCACTTGCCGCCTCGGTGGCGAAGCCCAAGCCCCAATAAGGGCGAGCGATCCAGTAGCCGATCTCCGGCGCACCATCTTCGGCGAGATGCAGCCCGCAGCCACCGACGAGCCGTGGCGCTCCCCGGGTACGAGAAAAAGCCAGCAATCGCGGGAGGCGCGAGTCGTGCGGTAGCGAAAGGAAGGCGCGGGCGTCATCGACGCCATAGAGCGCAGGTGCCCTCGTCAAATTGCGCAGGATCGCCTGCTCGCCGATCGCCTCGGCCAGCGCAGGCGCATCTTCCATCCAGCCAGGTCTCAAGAGTAGGCGAGGGGTACGGGCGAACATTTTCAAATCTCTCCTCTGATCGACGCGCCAATGGCCGCGAAAAGTTACGGCTTGACGACTTTTCCTCTGGCTGAACCCCGCCCGCATGACGCGTGAGAAAGGACAGGGTTCCAAAGGCTTGAGGGAAAATGAGGGGAGATGCCACCGAACGGAAAAAGGGGCGCTCCCAGACGGGGCGCCCCTTCGTTTCCCTCGAACACTGGCGGTGGACTAAATGTCTTTCCACCAGGAGGATCGCCCCAATTGCGTGGGACGATCCGTCATCAATCGTCCGTTATTCGGCTGCTTCGGCCATCGCATCGACCGACACATATTTGCGGCCGAGCTTGCCGGTGTGGAATACCACGCGGCCTTCACCCAGCGCGAAAAGCGTATGGTCCTTACCCATGCCTACGTTGCGGCCCGGATAGACGCGCGTGCCGCGCTGACGGATGATGATGTTGCCACCGATCACTTCCTGACCGCCGAACTTCTTCACACCAAGGCGCTTCGATTCCGAATCGCGACCGTTACGCGACGAACCGCCAGCTTTCTTATGTGCCATGACTCAAACTCCTCGAAACTGGACTGCGGCTCAGGCGATCGACACGATCTTGAGGATCGTGTGATTCTGGCGATGACCGTTGCGGCGACGGTAGTTGTGCCGACGGCGCTTCTTGAAAACGATGACCTTCTCGCCCTTCGCCTGCGCGATGATTTCTGCGGCAACGGTCAGCTTGCTGGCGTCCTTCACGTCGCTGCCTTCACCGGCGAACAGGACGTCACCCAAGGTAACCTTGTCACCAGCCTCACCGGCCAGCTTCTCAACGACGATCTTGTCTCCGGCGGCGACGCGATATTGCTTGCCGCCCGTGCGCACGACTGCGAACATGGCTCTTCTCTTCTCGTTCAAATCTGCTTTACGCAGATCGCCGAGGACTTGACGTCCTGTTGACCCGCGCGGGAATGTGGCCCGGTAGTGGAATGACTCGCTGCTGTCAACTATATCGACTGGTATCGGTACTGGTTTTTAGGCGGGCACGCGCCTATCTGGACTACGCAAAGGAACCGCGAAGCGCATGACGTCAGTGTCGCATAGGGATAGCAGCATGATGGGACGCAGGTCCTTCATCGCGTCCCTGTGGGTGGCGATCATGATTGCGCTGCTGTCTGCCCTCGCGCCTCTGGGGCCGCCATCGAGCAGGCTGACGGGCTCTGCGTTCAACCCTGCGACGGTGGGCGTCGTGTTGAAGGCGCGGTCTCCAGCTACGATAGAGGAAGCGCTTCCTTCAGAGATAGGACGCGAACGCGCTGGGCAGATCGGGGGGCCGATCAAGTTGTGGGTCTTGCCAGCCGTTATGGCGCTTGTTGCAGCCGGGCTTTTTCTTTTTGGATGGTGTTGGCCCTCTTCAACGGAGGCACATCGCGCAACTACTTATACTTCCTGTCGCAGAGCGAGAGGGCCTCCAGCATCTTTCTGACAGTCTTTGCCCCGCCCGCTATGCGGGCGTTCCCTGGAAGGAGTCTTCCATGACTGGCAGAAAATCGCGTCGCACCAGCCCGCCCCGGTGGTTTATGCCCGCTGTGCTGACCGGATTGGCCGCAGCGGGTGCGCTGCTGTCCGCAGCGATGCTGGCCATCGCCGAATGACCACAGGCCAGGGCCAGCCGAGCGCTGCGCCCTGGCGGACAGGAACAGATTCTATATGCCTCATCATACGCCTCTGATCGGAACGATCGTTGCGGGCCTTGTCGTTGCTTTCGTCATGGGCGCCATCGCCCATCGCCTGAAATTGTCTCCATTGGTCGGCTACCTTGTCGCGGGTATCATCGTCGGTCCTTTCACACCCGGTTTTGTCGCCAATGCAGGACTGGCCAATGAACTTGCCGAGATCGGCGTTATTCTGCTGATGTTCGGCGTCGGCCTCCACTTTTCGTTGCGTGACCTGCTTTCGGTGAAGAATATCGCGGTTCCCGGCGCGATTGGCCAGATTGCCGTGGCGACATTGCTGGGCATTGGCCTTTCCCATTTCATGGGATGGCCCCTGCTGGGCGGCCTAGTGTTCGGCCTAGCTTTGTCGGTCGCCAGCACCGTTGTCCTTTTACGCGCGCTGCAAGGCGCTGACCTGGTGAAGACGCGCCGCGGGCGAATCGCTGTTGGCTGGCTGATCGTCGAGGATCTGGTGATGGTGCTGGCGCTGGTCCTGTTGCCCGCACTGGCCGGGGTCATGAACAATGCGGATGCATCGGCGGGAGCGGGGGCGCTGTTCGGGCCGTTGCTCGGCACACTGCTGAAGGTGACCGGCTTCGTCGCATTGATGCTGATCGTGGGTCGCCGGGTCATCCCCTGGGCGCTGCACTGGGTCGTGCATAGCGGATCGCGGGAACTGTTCCGTCTCGCGGTCCTGGCGATCGCGCTCGGCGTCGCTTTCGGTGCAGCGGTTGCTTTTGATGTGTCCTTCGCGCTTGGAGCCTTCTTTGCGGGCATGATCCTGGGGGAGACACCCCTCAGTCGGCGCGCCGCGGAGGAAACTCTACCGCTACGCGATGCGTTCGCGGTCCTTTTCTTCGTCTCGGTGGGCATGCTGTTCAATCCGGCCGTGTTGGTCCAACAGCCCTTGCCCCTACTTGCGACGGTGGCGATCATCATCATTGGCAAGTCCATTGCCGCCTTCGTAATCGTTCGAGCTTTTGGCTACACTGGTGAGACGGCGCTAACCATCGCGGCAAGCCTCGCCCAGATCGGTGAATTTTCGTTCATTCTCGCCTCGCTGGGGACTGGCCTTGGCATCTTGCCTGCCGAAGCGCGGGACCTGATCTTGGCCGGTGCTATCGTTTCGATCTTCCTCAATCCGCTGATCTTTTCGCTGATCGTGCGCAAGCATAAGCCGGAGGACGATGAGGAGCTTACCGAAAAGGCGCAGGTGACGCGCCGGATCGGCCATGTCATCCTGGTCGGCTACGGCCGCGTCGGCAAGATGATCGCATCTCGTCTGGCCGAGCGGCATGCGCATCTGGTGGTTGTCGAAGGAGATCACGAGCGGGCGGAGGAAGCGGAGGAGGCGGGGCTGTCGGTCGTGCGCGGCAGCGCGCTGGAGGACCGTCATCTCATTGCAGCGGGTATTTGCGAAGCGCGCCGCTTGTTGATCGCAGTGCCGGAGGGCTTTGAGGGTGGCGCAATCCACCAGCATGCCCGCCACCTGAACCCGAACATCCAAGTTATCGCCCGCGCCCATTCGGATGCGGAAGTCGTGCATCTGGAAGGGTTGGGCGTTCCCCACATCGTCATGGGGGAACGCGAACTGGCCGCCAAAATGCTGTCGCTCTGCGGCGCGGGATGACCCTTTTTTGTTAGTTTGAAGCGACAAAGGGCCGCCTTGTCAGACGGCGGCCCTTCACCTCAAACTCGGGGTTTTCGAGGACCGCCGCGCTTGGGACCACCCTTGAATGGGCGTGGACTGTGCGCGGGAGGACGGGGGCCGCGTTCGGCGTTGGGACGCCCCTTGCCGCGGGGCCCCTCCCGCCGGTTCTCGCGAGCCATTTCGCGCGGCTTGCCTTCGATTTGCTCGATCGCGACTTCCGCGCCCTCGTCACTGGCTTGGCCGGTGCGCTTCACCGCGCCGACGAACTTCGCCGCAATGGCCGAAGGGATCTCGAACATTGTTTCATTGGCGGCGATGCGGATCGCGCCGATATCCTGGCGCGACACATGGCCGCGACGGCAGATCAGCGGCAGGATCCAGCGCGGATCGGCATTCTGGTTGCGGCCGATGTCCATGCGGAACCATATCGTGTCCTCAAAGCCGGGACGCGGCCCTTCCTGGCGCGCAGGCGCCTCGCTGCGGTCGAGCAGTTCCTCGGGCGCGGGGAGGGCGGAGCGGGCGCTTTTCACCAGCATCGCGGCGATTTCCTTGGCGGACTTTTCGGCCAGCAACTCGGCGCCCAGCGCCCAGTCCTGCTCGTCCAATTCGGCCTTCTCCATCAGGCTGGCGCGCAGGCGGGCATTGTCCTGCTCCTGAATGGCTTCCTTACTCGGCGGAGTGCCCCATTCGACGGGGATTTTAGCGCCCCGCAGCATGGATTCGACGCGGCGGCGGCGCGGGTAGGGGACGATGAGTACCGCCGTTCCCTTCTTACCCGCACGCCCGGTGCGACCCGAGCGGTGCTGCATCGTTTCCGCGTCACGGGGAATTTCCACGTGGACCACGAGGCTGAGATTGGGCAAGTCGATGCCGCGAGCGGCGACGTCGGTCGCCACGCAGACCCGTGCGCGGCGGTCGCGCAGCGCCTGAAGCGCATGGTTGCGCTCATTCTGGCTGTGCTCGCCCGAGAGCGCGACGGCCGCGAAGCCGCGTTCGGTGAGGCTGGCATGGAGATGGCGTACATTGTCACGGGTGGCGCAGAAGAGGATCGCTGTTTCCGCCTCATGATAGCGTAGTAGGTTGACCACCGCATTTTCGATGTCCGCCGGGGCGACGGTCACGGCCTGATAGCTGATGTCGCCGTGACCGCGCTCATCACTGACCGTCGAGATGCGCAGCGCGTCCTTCTGATAGCGCTTGGCGAGGGCGACGATCGGCTTGGGCATAGTGGCGGAGAAGAGAAGGGTGCGGCGATCCTCGGGCGCGCCGTCGAGAATTTCTTCCAGATCCTCGCGGAAGCCCATGTCGAGCATTTCGTCGGCTTCGTCGAGCACCACGGTCTTGAGACCGGAGAGATCGAGGGCACCGCGCTCCAAATGGTCGCGCAGACGGCCCGGCGTGCCGACGACAATGTGCGCGCCATGGCTGAGTGCGCGGCGTTCCTTTGCGGCGTCCATGCCGCCGACGCAGGTGGCGATGCGAGCGCGAGCCTCACCATAGAGCCATTCCAGTTCGCGGCTCACCTGCAGCGCCAGTTCGCGCGTGGGCGCGATGGCCAGTGCGAGCGGCTTGCTGGCGACCGGCAGGCGGCTTTGTTCGCCAAGGAGTTCACCCGCCATGGCGAGGCCGAACGCAACCGTCTTGCCCGAGCCGGTCTGTGCCGAGACGATGAGGTCGCGACCTTCGTTTTCGGGTTGCGTGACCTCGGCCTGGACGGGGGTCAGCTGTTCATAGCCTTTCCGTGTCAAAGCGCCGGAAAGCAGGGGAGGGAGATGTTCAAAAGACATTATATTTTCCATCGGTAAGGCGACCCGCCATTCCCGACGGATACATGATGACCTGATCTTCTCCAGCTGCTGCCGGAGCCCAGGGTGCAAGGTCACGCACCCCGAAGTTCACACCGTCCCTGGAGTAGAGAAACCGCCGAAAGCCGGGGCTTTCGAGCAGGCCCCCTGCGAAGGGAGAATGTCCCAAATAAGAAGGCCGCCTTCCCCCGCAAAGAGGGAAGGCGGCCCCTTTTTTGCTTATCCGCTAAGGGATCAGACCGAAGCGACTTCCGCTACATCGACCTTCACGCCGGGGCCCATCGAGGACGACAGGGCGATCTTGCGGACGTACTTGCCCTTCGAACCCGACGGCTTCGCCTTGACGATCGCGTCAACGAAAGCGTCGAAATTCTTGCGCAGATCTTCGGCCGAGAAGCTCGCCTTGCCCAGACCGGCGTGGATGATGCCAGCCTTTTCGACGCGGAATTCGATCTGACCGCCCTTGGCAGCCTTGACCGCTTCGGCGACGTTCGGCGTCACGGTGCCCAGCTTCGGATTCGGCATCAGGCCCTTGGGACCCAGAACCTTACCCAGGCGACCGACCAGACCCATCATGTCGGGGGTGGCGATCACGCGTTGGAAGTCGATGTTGCCGGCCTGGATGCTGTCGAGCAGATCCTCAGCGCCCACGATGTCGGCGCCAGCGGCGGTCGCGGCTTCAGCCTTGTCGCCGCGGGCGAACACGGCGACGCGGACGTCCTTGCCGGTGCCGGCGGGCAGGGTGACGACGCCACGGACCATCTGGTCGGCGTGACGCGGATCGACGCCCAGGTTGATCGCGATTTCGACGCTTTCGTCGAACTTGGCGGTCGCGTGGGTCTTGATCAGGCCCAGCGCTTCGTCAACGCCGTGCAGCTTTTCCCGGTCAACGGCGGTGGCCAGGGCCTTCGCCTTCTTGCTCAGCTTTGCCATGGTCTTAGCCCTCCACCACTTCGAGGCCCATCGCGCGAGCGGAGCCTTCGATGATCTTCGTCGCTGCGTCGATGTCGTTCGCGTTCAGGTCAACCATCTTGGCCTGCGCGATTTCGGCGAGCTGGGCGCGGGTGATCTTGCCGGCGACAACCTTGCCCGGTTCCTTGGAACCCGACTTCAGGTTGACGGCCTTCTTGATCAGGTAAGTGGCGGGCGGCTGCTTCGTGACGAAGCTGAACGAACGGTCCGCATAGACGGTGATGATGGTCGGCAGCGGGGTGCCCTTGTCCATCTTTTCCGTCGAGGCGTTGAACGCCTTGCAGAATTCCATGATGTTCACACCGCGCTGACCCAGCGCCGGACCGATCGGCGGCGAGGGGTTGGCGGCTCCAGCGGGCACCTGGAGCTTGATATAGCCCGTAATCTTCTTGGCCATTTTCACTCTCTTTCAAGTTAAGCGGTCAAGCAGCGACCCGAAGGACGCCTCCCGCACTAGCTTCCCTTGTCGTTCATGCCAGCAGATGCTGGCATCTCAAGCCGCAAGGGAACGGCTTAAGGCACGAAATCCCTGCTTTCGCTGGGATGACGTAATCTCTTTCATCGTCATGCCGGACTTGATGTGGCATTCCGCTGCCCCTGGAAGGAAAGCGGGACCCCGGATCAAGTCCGGGGTGACGAGCGTAATTTTTTACTTCGACAGTTCGACCTGTTCGAAGTCCAGTTCGACCGGCGTGGCGCGGCCGAAGATCGACACGGACACCTTGACGCGGTTCTTTTCGAAATCCAGTTCCTCGACGGTGCCGTTGAAGCTGGCGAAGGGGCCGTCCAGAACCTTGACGCTGTCGCCGATTTCGTAATCGACATTGACCTTGTGCTTGGGCGCAGCCTCGGCTTCCTTGCGGGCGCCGAAATAGCGGGCGGCTTCCGTCTCGCTGATCGCCTGCGGCTTGCCGCTCGATCCGAGGAAGCCGGTCACCTTCGGCGTGTTCTTCACAAGGTGATAGATGTCGTCGTTCATCGCCAGCTTGGCGAGGACATAGCCCGGCATGAACTTGCGTTCGACCTGAACCTTCTTGCCGCGCTTCACCTCGGTCACGGTCTCGGTGGGAACTTCCACCTGCTCGACCAACTGGGAGAGGCCCATGCGCTCGGCTTCGGACAGGATCGATTCCTTGACCTTGTTTTCGAAGCCCGAATAGGCGTGGATGATGTACCAGCGCGCCATGTTACCGTTTCAAACTCCCAATCAAGCCTGTCCGGCAGCGAAGCTCAGCAGCCACTGAACGACCGCGCCGAAAAAGGTGTCGATGCCGAAGAAGAAGAGGCCGAGCAGCGTGGTCATGATACCGACCATCACCGCAGTCATGACCGTTTCGCGGCCGGTGGGCCACACGATCTTCGACGCTTCGGTCTTCACCTGATTGACGAATTCGCCCGGAGAAACCTTCGCCATCGCTGCCTCAAAACCTTCGAACAAAACACCAAAGCGCGAAGCAACAGTCCGCCCTCCGGACCCCGCCATGTCGGCGTCCCGGGGTGCGGCCGCTGGCTTCGCGACCCATCTTCGCTCGGGCAGCTACCCGCGAACCTTTGAAAAATCAAGGATCGACGACCAGATGCTTGGCAGGAGTGGAGGGACTCGAACCCCCGGCATTCGGTTTTGGAGACCGACGCTCTACCAGCTGAGCTACACTCCTGTGCCGGCGAAGGAGGGCGCTTTAGCGTGGCATGCGGGGTAGGGCAAGCAGGAAACTTTAGAGGAAAACGCCGCCCTTCATGATCCGCCGCGCACGGCCCTGGACCGGCACCCGATCAAAGGGCGTGTTACCCGCTTGCGCGGCCATCCTTGCAGAGTCGATGATCCACGGCGTATCGGGATCGATGAAGATGAGGTCGGCCGCGCTGCCCGCTGCGAAGCTTCCGGCATTGACGCCCAAGATCCGGGCGGGATTGGCGCTCAGCAGCGTCATCAGCCGGGTCATGGAGAGATGGCCTTCGCGCACCAGATTGAGCGACAGGGCAAGGAGCGTTTCCGCGCCAGCCATGCCCGGCGACGCATCAGCGAAGGGCAATCGCTTGTCCTCCGGCCCGCGCGGGTCGTGGCTGGACGTGATCACATCGACCGTGCCGTCCGCCACCGCTGCGATCGACGCCAGGCGGTCATCCTCCGACCGAAGCGGGGGCGACAGGCGCGCGAAGGTGCGGAAGTCCGTGACGGCATTGTCCGCCAGGTAGAGATAGGCCGGGCTGATCCCGCAGGTGACCTTCAGCCCCTCGGCCTTCGCCGCTCGGATGAGGTCGAAGCCAGCCTTTGTGGTGACGAGCCGGAAGTGAATAGCCGCGCCTGTTTCGCGGGCCAGCATGATGTCGCGCCCGATCGCGATGGCTTCGGCGCAAGCAGGCGCGTGGGGCAGGCCGAGGCGCGTCGCCGTCTCGCCGCTGGTCGCCACCGCCTTGCTCGTCAGCCCACTGTCCTCGGCATGGGTGATGACCGTCAGCCCAAGGCCGGAGGCATAGGCGAGGACGCGCATCATGACGCCGGAGTCTGCGATCCACTGCCGTCCGGTTCCGACCGCCTTTGCGCCGGCCGCCTGCATCATGCCGATTTCCGCCAGTTCAGCGCCCTTAAGGCCGCGGGTGGCAGCGGCGATGGGATGAACCCAGAAGTCCGGCTTCCCCGCGCGCGTCGCCTGGCGGATCAGGCCAGCGTCGTCCAACGGAGAGGATTGGTCCGGCATCAGCGCGGCGCGGGTTATGCCGCCAAAGTGGAAGGCTGGCTTGTCGGTGGCGAAGACCCCGAGGTCGATCAGGCCTGGTGCGACGACCAGACCTGCCGCATCCACTTGTTCCGCATCCTGCGGAACGGCGATGTCGCCTGCAGCGGCGATCCGGTCGCCCTCGATCAGAATGACGCCGTTCGCCAAGCCCGGTGCGGCGGGATCGGCAAGCTTTCCGTTCACGATGGCGAGCTTGTTCATTGCCAGCCCTCCACACCGCGTGCACTTCGCGTCAGCACATCCAGGCAGGCCATGCGGATGGCGACCCCCATTTCCACCTGTTCGGTGATCGCTGAGCGATCGGGATGGTCCGCCACCACGCTCGCGATTTCGACGCCGCGGTTCATTGGTCCGGGGTGCATCACCAACGCGTCGGGCTTCGCCAGCGCCAGCCGTTCGGGGGTAAGGCCATAGAGCATATGATATTCGCGCGGCGACGGGATGAACGCGCCGTCCATGCGCTCATTTTGAAGGCGCAGCATCATGACGACGTCAGCGCCGTCCAGCCCCTCGTCCATTCGGTGGAAGGGGGTTGCGCCCAACATCTCGACTTCCGGCGGCATAAGGGTCGGCGGCGCGACCGCCCGCACCTGAGCCCCCAGAGCGGCGAGGCAGAGCATGTTCGAGCGCGCCACCCGGCTATGCAGCACATCGCCGCAGATTGCGACGATCAGCCCTTCGAAGCTGCCCTTGCGGCGGCGGATCGTCAGCGCATCGAGCAGCGCCTGGGTGGGGTGCTGATGCCAGCCATCCCCGGCGTTGAGGACCGGGCAGTCCACCTTGTCAGCGATCAGCGCGACAGCTCCCGAACTGGCATGGCGGATGACGATCACATCGGCGGCCATCGCGTTGAGCGTCATCGCCGTGTCTATCAGCGTTTCGCCCTTTTTTACGCTGGACTGGCCGGCGTGCATGTTGACGACGTCCGCGCCCAGCCGTTTGCCCGCAATCTCGAAGGACAGCAGCGTGCGCGTGCTGTTTTCGAAAAAGGCGTTGATCTGCGTCATGCCTTTCAGGCGGTCGTCATGCTTGCGCGCATTACCGCGATTGGTCCTTGCCCAATGCTCCGCCTCATCAAGCAGGAAGCGAATTTCCCAAGGCTTCAGATCGGCGATGGAGAGGAGATGCCGATGCGGAAACAGCGCCCGGCCAGAAAGGTCGGGCGAGGCGGAAGGAGCAATGATCTCGGGCATGAACGGACCCTTTAGGCGAGCGCATGGGAGAGGGCAAGGCGCGAAGCTTGGAAGTTCCGCGCTGCTCCCTATCTCTTCGACATGCGCATTTACACGATAGGATATGAAGGGGCGACCCAGGCCGAGCTCATCGCGGCGCTGCAGGAAGCTGGCGTGACCCTGCTGGCCGACATCAGAGCGGTTCCGCTGTCACGCCGTCCCGGCTTTTCGAAGAACATCCTGGCGGCCGGACTCAAAGAGGCGGGCATCGATTATGTGGGCTTGAAGGCGCTGGGGACGCCCGCCGAGGGCCGGGAGGCTGCGCGAAAGGGCAATCATGCGAAGTTGCGCGAAATTTATTCAGCTCAGCTTGATCTGCCCGAAGCCATTGTTCAGGGGGAGCAGTTGCGTGACTTAGCGCGGGAAAGACCGACGGCGCTGCTCTGCTTCGAGCGGGAGGCGGACGGGTGTCATCGCTCCCTGCTGCTCGAATATGTCTTTCCCGACGACGAGCGCGTTGACCTCAAGCCCTGAATCGGCGCGCCACCGCTCCGGCCGCCCAGCCCATGCCGACAGCCAGCAGGATGGCCGTGAGGCCATAGAAAAAAGGCCATTGCTCCGCAGCGACGGCCATGAACCTTTCGAATCCCGATTTGCGAATGGTGATGTCGCGGACAGCGGCGGCGACGACCCGACCATCCTGAACCAGGAAAGTTTCGGCCGTATAGTCGCCGACGATTACGCGCGCAGGAAGCGGCAAGCGGGCGCGGTACAGCACGCCTTGGGTGATCTCCACCGATCCCTGCCGCTCGGCGAAAAGGCCGGTTCGCTCCCGCAGGTCGATGAGGCCAGCCTGAAAGCGGTCGAGTTCGGCACTTTCGTTGAGCGAAGAGGGTGATAGTTGCAGCTTGTTGACGCCCAACTCGTAAATGGCGGCGGTGCGGTCATCCACCACATCGGTAATGGGCCGCGAGGACGCGACTGCGTAGAAGCTGGGGGCGGAGCGGAAGCGGACACTATCGGCGTTTACCCAGATGCCGGCCACTTTCTGCTTCTCGCGCATCATGATGGATTGATCGGGGCCTTTCAGCACGACCAATATGTCGGCCGGTTTCTTGGGCTGGCGGCCGTTCGGATAGACGATTGCGCCGAACAGCAGGAGGTCCGCGCCTGTGAAGCTATATTGGATTTCCACCTCGCGCTGAGAAACGTCGGGCACCAGCATGGGCTCTCCAGCCGCGCTTGTGAGCAACAGCGCAGGCAAGAGAAGCGCGAGGCGGGCGCGCACGCTCAGCGAACTTCCACCGTGTAGATTTCATCGGGGCGGAAGCCCAACCCCAGCGCCATGCGCGCGGCCACCAGGAGAACGATGGCGGAGAGCAGGATGCGCAGATATTCGGGGCGGACCGTCATGGAGATGCGCGTGCCGACTTGCGCGCCGGTGACGCTGCCGATCAGGAGGAGCATCGCGAGGACAAGATCGACGGCCTTGGTCGTCATGGCGTGCATCATGGTCGTGGCCATGGTGACGAACAGGATCTGGAACAATGAGGTCCCGACCACCGACTGCGTCGTCATGCCAAGCAGGTAAAGCATGGCAGGCACCAGGATGAAGCCGCCGCCGACGCCCAGCAAGGTGGTGAGGATGCCGGTCGCCATACCCAGCAGCAGCGGCGCAAGTGGCGAGATATAGAGGCCCGACCGGTAGAAGCGCCAGCGCATCGGGAGAGCCGCGACAAGCGGATGGTGCCGGCGCTTGCGCGCCGGGGGCCGCTTTCCGCTTTTCAATGCGATGAGGGTCTGGATCGATTCCTTCGCCATCAGGCTGCCGATGCCGCCCAGCATCAGGACATAGAGGATCCCGATAACGGTATCGATCTGCCCAGCCGATTGCAGCAGGCGGAAGAGCAAGACGCCGATGCCCGCGCCGATGACGCCCCCGCCGATCAGAACCCCGCCCATTCGGAAATCGACGGTTCCTCGGGCCATGTGCGTGATTACGCTGGACACGCTGGCGCCAGTTACCTGCGACGCTGCCGAGGCCGCGGCGACGGTGGGCGGGATGCCGTAGAAAATCAACAGCGGCGTCGTCAGAAACCCGCCGCCTACCCCAAACATGCCTGAAAGCAGGCCGACCACGCCACCCAGGGCGATGATCACCAGCGCGTTCACCGACAGATTGGCGATGGGCAGGTAGAGATCCATGGAGTCACAGGGTTAAGCCCATTGCGCGGCGAGATAAAGGCAGGGGAGGGTACTCCTTTTAAAAATCGGCACCGAGCGTCACGGCCAGGCCGGACGGGGGGCTTGCCTGGCCGGCAATCCGTTCCCGCCACTCGATGCTGAGACGGGCGGAGACCTGTGGAAGCGGCAGGCGGAGCTGCACTTCCGGGCCGACGTCCAACCGCTCCACGCCGGGCTGAGCGCCGCCAGAAACACTTGCGCCTATCCGCAGCGGTAACCGGGCGATGGGCGAGAGCAGCGAGAATTTGCCGTCGGCGAACAGGTCGCGGCGGTGAAAGCCGACCATCCCGGCCTGTGCATAGGCTTCGGCCTCCAATCCAAGGAACACAGGGGTTGGGCCGAAACCGCCGACCGCCAGGACGGCGTTGGCGTCGCGGGCGCCCTTGCCAAGAGCTATGCGGCGTTCGGCGGCTATGCTGACGGGAATGGCCCGCGAGGGTTGCCAGGCGAGACCCAGCGCGCCTTCGGGGGAGGCTGGGCGGTTGAGGGCTGCGGTGACGCGGCCATAGGCGGCGGCTCGGCCAGATGACGCAGGAGTCAGATCATAATCCAATCTAAGTCCGGCCTGTGACCCGCCGAGCTTGCCCGCGGTGATGATGTTCGCGCGGCTGGCGCTGCCGTCGCGCCAGAGCAGCCAAGCGCTGCCACGCCAACGATCCAGCCGCGACTGACCGTGAGGCGCAAGCGGAACTGCCGGTGTGGGGGAGGGGTCCGGGCTGGCCTGGGGCTGAGCAGGGGTGGCGGCTGATATATGATCGTCTTGGCCGATCGCGAGCATTTCAGCCGGGGTGGTACGCGCTGACCTGAACGGCGCTTCGACGGATTTGCGGATTGGGCGTGCGACAGTGCGGGTAGGCACGGGCGTTCCGAGCGGTCGCGCGCCGGATACAGATAGGGGGGGGAGCCACAATTGCTGCTTTCGGCCTTTGCATTGGCGCAGCCGTGTGACGCACAGAGCTTGGCTGCATCGGGGGCGTCAGGCCCTGGGTGGAGACGGGCCAAAACATGCCGCTTGCGCTGCCCAAGCGTATAATTGTCCAACCGCCCATAAGGACGACGAAGAAGCGGACGGGACGTCCGCTGACGGTTCGGCTCATGCGGACCTACTAAAGCTGAGGAAAGCGATGCTGCGTCTTGTCCCAGACCAGCGGTTTGCCGAACAGGGAATCAAGATAGAGGAATATGGCGCGACGGGCGGCCATCATGGCGATCAAGTTTGCAATGATCGATCGCGGGATCGCGCCCAGTCCGTATCGCCAGCCATAGCTACGGCCGACGAAGATGGCTCGCATCGCGAGGCGCCAGACCATGAAGAGGAAGTTGAGCCAAAGCAGGGGCTCGATCAGTGCCGAACCTCGAGGCGCAGGAACAATGCCGAACCAGCGTGCGACGGTAAGCACGCCCCAAAGCAACAGAGCGAGATAGGCGGCGAGCAGCACGAAGGCGGCGATGGCCGCCCGGCGGTCGCGAATGCGCATCCACCTTTCCGTCGCGCCACCCTGCCAGCCCATGCGGGCCCATCCGGCCAGCGAGATACCCACCATCCAGCGAGCCTTTTGCTTCACCGCGGCATCGAGATTGTCGGGAAAATATTCGCGCGTCGCGACCAGTTCGCCCGATCCGTCGCGCATGCGTACAAAGACGCCGCGGCCGCCCATATTCTTAATCCGCAGGCCGACCTCATAGTCCTCGGTCAGGGAGTCAGGATCGAAAGGCCCGCCATTTTTCGGGTCTATGAGTTTGTCGAGCGTGGCGCGTTCAAAGGCGCAGGCCACTCCCGCGGAGGGCACTGACGCGCCCATGGCCTCGCGAATGGTCAGATACTTCCCATGACTCTCGGCAAATTCGTCGCAATAATGATTGGCGATCGCCCTGCTCCACCAGCCCTCGTGGCCAGGCAGGGGGAGAACCGGGAGCTGAACCAGTTGGAAGCGGTCGATCATCAGGTCGAACAGCCGGATCTCATCGGCGTGAACGACATCTTCCGCGTCATGGAGAACGATTGCCTTGAAAGGCACGCCGGTGCGGCTTTCTTCCTTCATCATCGTACGCCATTGCAGGTTCAGGCAATCGGCCTTGGTGGTAGGGCCTGGCCGTTCGTTGATGCAGATGATCAGCCGCTCTTCGCCTTCGGCGATCGGGATCACGGCGTCCAGCGTGGCGCGGTCATTGGGATAAACGCCAACGAAGATGCGATAGTCGCCTTGGCGCCATTGGCTGAGTGCGTTGCGGAGCATTGGGCCAATCACGTCCGCTTCACCCCAGGCGGGAACGAAGATGGCGATACGTCCCGGATTTTCGGATTGTGGCAAGCTGGCCGTGGTCATGCGCGGATGGCGCGAATAGATGATGATGTTTCGCCACCAGCGGCGGGCCAGAAACATGATATCGACAAGGAAATCATCGGTCCCGCCGATTGCGAGACCGACCACCGCGAAAAGCAATATCTCATGATAAATGACCGCCAATATCGCGGTCAGCGATTGCGCCATAATCCTTGAACCCCCTGTTCGGCGCGCCCATTGGCACCGGACGGACGAAATTCCAAGCCTCGGGGAAAAATTTCTGTACGGAACCGCGGGGTTAGCTGCTCTGGCGAGGATCATTGACGGCAGGGTATTTCCGGCAGGGTGCTCCGGCGCTGCGTTGGACTGAATCGCTTATCCAAAAGGGGGATGCTATTGTCGCTTTTGCCGGAACGACGACTCGCTAAGGGTCGCGGCACCCCAACCAGTCTCTTAGAGCGATAAGGTAGGAGGGCGTGAATGACCGGGGAGATGGATGTCAATTACCTCCTGCACAGGCAGCAGGTGTCCTTGATACGCGCTCAAATGAGCCGTTCGAGGAGAGGGCGCGCAGCCTACGAGGATCTTGCGCGCGGCTATACCGATCAGATTGATGCGTATCGGCAGGAAAATGTGCGGATGGTGAATCTCGCGCATTGATGGCGCGCGCTTTTCACCGCCGCCGGATCAGTCTGTCGATTAGCTGACGATGGGTTTCGTCGCTGCCGCATTCCCTTTCCAGCACGGCCTTGACGCGCTCCAGATCGGCTTCGGTCAGATGTTCGATGCCGATGAACTCATTGCGCGCGTCCATGCCGGCGCGGATCAGTTCGTCCAGTTTCGCCTGGATGGCTGATCCGTCGCGGTTCTGGGCGTTCTGGATCAGGAAGACCATCAAGAAAGTGACGATGGTCGTTCCGGTGTTGATGATGAGTTGCCAGGTATCGGAAAAACCGAAGAGCGGCCCTGTCACGACCCACCCGATGATGACCGTCACGGCGAGAATGAAGGCCAGCGGCTGTCCCGACCAACTGGCGATGCGATGTGCGAAGGCTCCGAAAATCCTGTCCATTCTCTTCTCCCGGTGGCGGCCCATTTACCTTGCGTTCAGCCTCTGATTGCCATGGAGCGAGGATGATCACCATATCCTCTCGCGCCTTCGCGCTCGCCCTTCCTGCCGCCGCGCTGCTGTTGTCTTCCTGCGCCACCGTCTCGCCCGAATCGAAGGTGAGGGCCGGGCTGATCGAGGCGGGGCTTTCGCCGCGTATGGCGGGATGCATGGCCGAGCGGATGGTGGACCGGCTGAGCCTGGGTCAACTGCGGCGGCTGCAGTCGCTGGCGTCGCTCCGCAAGTCGCACATGGGTGAGATGACGGTCGATCGTTTCCTCTACAAGGTGCGGGCTCTGGAGGATACGGAGATATTCATGGTGACGAGCAAGGCTGCGATCCTTTGCGCGATCGACTGAATGAAGTAGCGAATTGAACGCGATTTCGAGAAACCATTTTGCAATTTTGCAAAGTGGTTTTGCGAAATGATGCTGGCATCGCCAACCCGGCTGTGCTTTAGGCCCGTCATCAGCTTTTCAGGCGAAAGGACGGCCCGGGCCCATGAACATTCACGAATATCAGGCGAAGGAACTGCTGGCGAAATATGGCGCGCCGATCGCCGCCGGTTATGCCGCTTTCTCGGTGGATGAAGCCGTCGAAGCCGCCAATAAGCTGCCCGGACCGCTTTATGTCGTGAAGTCGCAGATCCACGCTGGTGGCCGCGGCAAGGGCAAGTTCAAGGAACTGGCCCCCGAAGCGAAGGGCGGCGTTCGCCTCGCCTTCAACCTGGATGAAGTGAAAGCCCACGCCACCGACATGCTGGGCAACACGCTGGTCACGATCCAGACCGGCGACGCCGGCAAGCAGGTCAACCGCCTCTACATCACCGATGGCGCGGACATCGCGAAGGAATTCTACCTCGCCCTGCTGGTCGATCGTGGCAGCAGCCGCATCGCTTTCGTCGTTTCGACCGAGGGTGGCATGGATATTGAAGAGGTTGCCCATTCGACCCCCGAAAAGATCCACACCTTCACCGTCGATCCGGCAGCCGGTTTCCAGCCGCACCACGGCCGCTCGGTCGCTGCCGCTCTGGGCCTGACCGGTGAGCAGGCGAAGCAGGCGGCCAAGGTCGCTTCCTCGCTCTACGCTGCTTTCCTCGACACCGACGCCGAGCAGATCGAAGTCAATCCGCTGGCGCTGACCGAGCAGGGTAACCTGCTGGTGCTGGACGCCAAGGTGGGCTTCGACGGCAACGCCATGTTCCGTCACAAGGACATCGCGGAACTGCGCGACCTGACCGAGGAAGATCCGGCGGAAGTCGAAGCCAGCGAATATGACCTCGCCTACATCAAGCTCGACGGTAACATCGGCTGCATGGTGAACGGCGCGGGCCTAGCCATGGCGACCATGGACATCATCAAGCTGAACGGCGAATTCCCCGCCAACTTCCTGGACGTCGGTGGTGGCGCTTCCAAGGAGAAGGTGACCGCGGCCTTCAAGATCATCCTGAAGGACCCGGCGGTGAAGGGCATCCTGGTCAACATCTTCGGTGGCATTATGAAGTGCGACATCATTGCCGATGGCATCGTCGCCGCCGCCAAGGAAGTGAACCTGTCGGTTCCGCTGGTCGTGCGCCTGGAAGGCACGAACGTCCAGCAGGGCAAGGACATTCTGGCCAAGTCGGGCCTGGCGATCGTCCCGGCGGACGATCTGGGCGATGCGGCGAAGAAGATCGTGGCGGAAGTGAGGAAGGCGGCCTGAGGCACTTTCCAGCCATTTAAACAGACACCATGGGGCGCAGGCGGGCTTTAAGGGCCGCCTGCGTCCTTGTCCGCATATGCGGGCGATGGCGTGAAACGAAAGGATGTTGCGATGAAGATCCTTGTCCCCGTGAAGCGGGTCATTGACTATAATGTGAAGCCGCGGGTGAAGGCTGACGGCACGGGCGTGGACCTGGCCAATGTCAAGATGAGCATGAACCCGTTCGACGAAATCGCTGTCGAGGAAGCCATCCGCCTGAAGGAAAAGGGCGTGGCGACCGAGGTCGTCGCCGTGTCTATCGGCGTCGCCAAGGCGCAGGAAACGCTGCGCACGGCGCTGGCCATGGGCGCGGACCGCGCGATCCTGATCCAGACCGACGATGAAGTCGAACCGCTGGGCGTCGCCAAGCTGCTCGCCAAGGTGCAGGAAGAAGAAGGCGCTGGCCTGATCATCCTGGGCAAGCAGGCGATCGATGACGACAGCAACCAGACCGGCCAGATGCTCGCCGCTCTGCTGAACCTGCCGCAGGGCACCTTCGCCAGCAAGGTCGAAGTGTCGGGTGACAAGGTCGATGTAACCCGCGAAGTCGATGGCGGCCTAGAGACAGTGAAGCTGAACATCCCGGCGATCGTCACCACCGACCTGCGCCTCAATGAACCGCGCTATGCCTCGCTGCCCAACATCATGAAGGCGAAGAGCAAGCCGCTCGCGACCAGGGCGCCTGCCGATTATGGCGTCGATATTTCGCCGCGTCTGGAAACGCTGAAGGTTACTGAGCCCGCCAAGCGTTCGGCTGGCGTCAAGGTCGCCGATGTCGATGAACTGGTCGCGAAGCTCAAGGCTCTGGGAGTTGCAGCATGACGAAAGCGCTTGTCTGGGTTGAACATGAGGGCGGCGCCGTGAAGGACGCGACCCTTTCCGCCGTCACCGCCGCTGCAAAGCTGGGTGAAGTGCATCTGCTGGTCGCTGGTGCTGGCGTTGGCGGCGTGGGCGAGGCGGCCGCGAAGATTGCGGGCGTCGGCAAGGTCCATGTCGCCGATGACGCGGCCTTTGGTCATGCGCTCGCTGAAAATGTCGCGCCGCTGATCGTTGAGTTGATGGGCAGCCATGACGCGTTCGTCGTGCCCGCCACCAGCAACGGCAAGAATATCGCGCCGCGCGTCGCGGCTCTGCTGGACGTGATGCAGATCAGCGACATTCTGTCGGTTGAGAGCGACGACACCTTCACCCGCCCGATCTATGCCGGCAACGCGATCGCGACCGTTAAGTCGAAGGACGCGAAGAAGGTGATCACCGTTCGCGGCACCGCCTTCGAGAAGGCGGCGCGCGAGGGTGGTTCGGGTGCGGTGGAAGCCGTGTCTTCCACCGGCGACAAGGGGCTGTCGAGCTTCGTCGGCGCCGAGATCGCCAAGCAAGAGCGTCCGGAACTGACCAGCGCCAAGGTGATCGTGTCGGGTGGCCGTGCGCTGAAGGACGGAGAGACGTTCGAGCAGGTGATCTTCCCGCTGGCCGACAAGCTGGGTGCGGCGGTTGGCGCTTCGCGCGCTGCGGTGGACGCTGGCTATGTGCCGAACGACTATCAGGTTGGCCAGACCGGCAAGATCGTGGCGCCGGAAGTCTATATCGCGGTCGGCATTTCCGGCGCGATCCAGCATCTGGCGGGCATGAAGGACTCAAAGACCATCGTCGCCATCAACAAGGATGAGGATGCGCCGATCTTCCAGGTGGCGGACATCGGCCTAGTGGGCGACCTGTTCAAGGTGGTGCCGGAGCTGACGGAGAAGCTGTAAGGGATTTTGCCTTCAGCTCCGTTCGGGCTGGCTGAATGCGCCACTTGCCTCATTCAGATGTCCATGCCCGCGTGCGCGCTTTGATAGGCTCAGGGCGAACGGTGGTGAGGGGCTTCCCTTGAAAAGGGGGCGCGGCTGATGGCCGCGCCCTTTTTTGTTATTCGCGGCGGACGTCGTTGCGATTGAGGGCCCGGTCGGCGAGTGCGCCTCCTGCGTAGGGGATGGTGCCTCAGCGTTTTGGGGCCGCCGGGCGATGATGTTGCCCAGATGTAGCCTGCGATTGCGCCGACTATGGTTCGGCGGTGCTGTCGTGGCCTTGCAATGGTAGCGGTTGTTGGTGTTGGCGAGGACGCGGCCGGAATAGGCGGGACGGGGCCGGATGGGCGGTCGTAGCTATAGCGGTCGCTTTAGGTGTCGCAGGCGGTTGGTGGGATCGCCAGCAGTGTCGCGGCAAGGCGGGGTGCGCATTAGATATTCTTCTAAAACTGCGTCACTGACAGGGTAACAACCCCTGGTTGGGATGAGTTGCGCGGGCGGAACGGATCGCGAGGGAGAGCCCTGGCGCGGGAAATAGTCCACCCGCCGCGGCGCCGCGAAAGGGGGAGGACGCGGGCCGGGCGGGCGGTGGCCAGCGGCCAGAGGGAGAAGCCGCCGGAACTACAATATCGTGACGTTGAGCGCCGAAATCAGCTGGCGATGGGCGAGCTGGACGGCGTGTGGCGCGGCGGGGTTGGGGTCACCGCGGGAGACATGTCGCTGCCGCTCAGGCTGCTGCTGCTGCTGCCTGTCCGGTTGGACAGGTCGCTGCGGGCTTGCTGATAGCGGGAGACGAGGTCTTCCTTGAACTCGGTCAGCTTGCCTTCGTCATACAGCTTCTTGCCGACGTAACCGGCGATCGCGCCGAAAATCAGGGTACGGATCATTGTGCCTTGCTCCTTACGGGATGTGTCCTGGCAGGGTTTGCACAGGATAACAGGTGGAGCGGCGTTGGGTTCCGGGCGCTTTTGGGTAATCGACAGGGCGAGCGCAGCAGGCGGCGTGAGGGCACGGGCCCCCTTATTCAGACCGTCTCCGCATCCTTGGCGGCGGCGGCTGCGGCTTCGCGCCGGGCGCGGTTGGCGTCGGCCAAATCCTGACGATGGGCCATGGTGAGGAAAGCGGCTTCCGAACGCAGGCAGCGATTGCGCACATTGTCTAGCGAGGAGGCGTCGGCTTCGCTGCGGGCCTGAGCGGCGAGCGCGCGATAGTCGGGATGGGTCATGGGCTTTCTCCCTTCCTGCAAGGCGACGATGGGAGGACCGGACGCCGCCCATCAAAGCGGCGTCCGGCCATTCCGATTATTGGGCGTGCTGGAGGTTCACCGCCGCCATCTTGCCGCGCTTGTCCTGCTCCAGATCATAGGAGACACGGTCCTTTTCACGCAGCGTGGCGAGGCCAGCGCGTTCCACGGCCGAGATGTGGACGAAAGCGTCCGGGCTGCCGTCATCGGGAGCGATGAAGCCATAGCCCTTGTCGGCGTTGAAGAATTTGACGGTTCCGACGATGCTCATTGGGTATTCCTTCTTTCGTGCGGCGCGCCCCGTGTGGACGGGCCTTGCGCTAGAGGGGCAGGGAAAGAAGGAAGTTTGGTGCCGCAAAGCGCCGAAAGACCGTCGATTTGCGACTGTAGCAGCGCCCATATGGGCCCCGGGGCGCGGAATAGCAAGGGCTACCCCATCCGCTGGCCGTGATCGGCCAGCCTTCAGCCCGATCCATCCAGCGCCGCAAAGCCGAAAAAGACGTCGCGGGCGCGGGCCGCGGCATCCTCATAGGGGCGGCGCTGCAGGGCCTGCCGCGCGGCGAGCGCGTCTTCCTCCTGCGGCGTCAGGTCGCGCTCATAGCCGTCGATGTCGTATATGTCGTCGCTTTCATCGCCGTCGAAATCCGGCGGCGCGGGATAGTCGGTGCGCCAGGCTTCCCTTTCCTCGTCCCACCATATGCCGCGCAGGCGGGCGGCGGCCTGAGCAGGCGGAAGGGTCGCGCGATCGACCGGCGGCAGGCGAAGTTCACACCGGTCATCGAGGGGGTAGGGCTGAGCCTTGTCGCGCCCGCTCAGCGCCATCCGCGCGGCGACGAAAAGCGCGGCGGACGCGCCCGGCGACAGTGCGGTGGCGGTCTGTTCAAGGCCAAGCGGCGCATCCGATGAGGCGGCGTCGAGCAGCCCGGCCTCTTCCCCGTCGAGCGCCAGGGGTTCGCCGCCGGGGGACGCCAAGCCGAGGCGATCCGCCTCCGCCGCCGCCAGTTCCATCGCCTGATCCGGCATCCGCTGCTCCGGGCAGATGAGGTCGAGATAGGCGGCGAAATCCTGCGCCACGACGCGGGCGAGCGCGGCGTCGGACCCCTCGGGCGGGCTGTCGGCCATGCGGTCGAGGCGCGAGAGCATCGACATGGCGAGGCGGTTGTCGTGGCGGTGGCGGGTGATTTCGCCTGCGTCCATGTCCTTGCGGATCACTTCCTCATGGCCGGTGAGGGCGCGGGCGAGCAGATCATCGGCGAGGCGCGCGCGCGCGATGAGGATGGCCGCGTCCCAGCCGAGGCGAAAGGCCGCGCCGTCGCGGCGGATGCGTAAGGCGTAAGCCGAGCGCGTGGTGATGGCGGCGGCGTCGCAGGCCGTGCGGATGATGCCGGTGGCGGCGAGGGTTTCAAGGAAGGTCCGCTGCCGCGCGGGGCTCCAGCCGTCGGCGCGGATTTGCTGCGCGGGCGTGGGGAGAGGAGGGAATTGGCAGGTCATGGCAAGGCCCTTTTCGTTAGGTGGCTTTGCCGGGAGGATATGTCAGGAGAGGGGTTGTAGGACAGAACAAAATGGGAACATGCGGCGGGGGCGGTTTACAAATCATGATGGTTGGTGTGCCTGGCATCGCCTTTCCGGCGAATACCAGGCAGTGCGAGATTAAGCCGCTATTATTTCGTTTATGACGCTTATCATGCCTTCAGGCCGATAGCCGGTGTCAACCATTCTGGACAAAATCATGTTGCGGAGCACTTCATAGGATATCCCATTCGGGAGCTTGGAAGCATATGCTCGCAATATATCACGTCCGGGCAAGCGTGCGCGCCAGCTTCCATCTGCGAAGGCTTGTTCGATCTGCTCTCTGGTGGATCGTTCGAACCCTCGGACGGCTTCATCAGACAGGGTGCCATCCCGCAGTTTTGACAGGCGATCCAAAGAGCGATCTGCTGCCAACAAAATTTCTCGGGTGAAATCACCTGCGGCCGGATCCGACTTTAAATCAATAGATCGGATCAAATGCTGGCTAACAAACTCATTCACACTGTGCCTGACGGCAAACGGCACAGTTTCTCTCGCGGCAGACCGCAAATCTTCAATTACCTTCTCAGGAGTAAGGGTGTTAGTGGCAGAGAGAGAATTAACCACATGGCAAATAGATTCTTCATGAAGAAGGTAATTTTCTATGTGATACACGTTCCAAGTGTATCGTTTTATCGCCCGAGAGGATTCATCTGCTTCTTCAAAACCTTTGTCAACAATAGCAAAGAATGAGGTCTTCAAGTCTCCTCTTTCATAGGCGCGATTCAGTACCTCGTGAAGTGCTTTGACCTTAGATTTGTTGCTGCCAGAGATCAGGTTTATTTTCTTACCGATTTCCGGAAACAGCCTTAATGTCATCGATTGATCAAAATCTGTGTCACCTCCGCCCTCAAAAATGATAGCTTTCCGTCCTGGCTCGTATGTTGCCAAGTCGCCAACGAGATCGGTCAGAGCGATGTCGACATCTTTTGTCGCGCTAAGAGGCTTTAGCTGATTATACCCGACGACAGGAGTGATGTGGCCCGCTGAATTCTGAAGAGAGACAGGTTGCATATGAAAAACGTCAAAGCCGGGCTTCCCCACGGCTTCGCGGAGCAAGGCGTCAGAATGAGAAACGAGCCAAATCTGATTATTCAGCGCCTGACCAAGGTGCTTGCGGTAGAATTCAGGTAGGTTCCTGATTAGTCTAGGATTTAAGTGTAATTCGGGTTCGTCCAGAAGAATGATGGAGTACTTCGGAGCTGAATTTCGTATTCTCAAGTAACCATACAAAATCTCTTTCTCGCCCGCGCTCAAATCATCGAGATCATGCGTCGTTCCGGCGCCGGTAATAACAGGAAAGCTCAAGTTTCCGTCGGACGTTGGCGTAGGCCCCTTAAATTCCTTATCAGGGAAAAATGTCTGGAACAGCTCCTTCATCGTCTGCGTCATTCCAACATGGCTGGCTTCTCCACCAGCCTGTTGTGCGAACATTTCTTTGACGTAGCTTGCCGCAAGCTCGCTTTTGACGTTATTGTATTTGTTTGAATAATTGTAAAGCGCGTGTTGACGTTGATGCTGCGATGATCCAAACTGATGTTGACGGCTTGAACCAATTCCCGACCATAATGACGTTGCGCGCCGTGATAGTCGACTACGCCAATTTCCTGCGGTCGATATGTAGTGAAGACAACAGACAATATCTGAGATGGGTGCAGCATGATGCTGCCACCTACTGGGACCGACACTCGGCCAATAATCTGAGGTTGGGCCAACTCGGCAAGCAGAGCAGGGAGTTCTGCCTCAACGCGAGCGCGTACTTCTGGCTCTTTCTCCCGAAACTGGCTCGCAAATAGCGCGAGGCGATAAGCGCCAAATTGGAAAGCCTCGGGCAATATTGTCCGCCAAATTGCGTCAGTTAACAGTTCAGCCGCGTTTCGCGTAACGAAATTCTTTTCAGAATCTTCTAAACTAAACTGACATTCAATCAATATTGGTCTAGTGGGATCATTAAACATCCCCTTCAGGCTTTCACCTGTAGCGTTCGGCGCAATTGAGAACTCGCCTAACCAGTTCTGCCATTCGTTTTGTTGGTATCCGCCATATACGGACTTCAATAGTCGAATGGCATCAAAAATACATGATTTCCCGGACCCATTTTGCCCCGCTATTATAATGGTATCGCCGAGATCTTGAGCAGCAACACGTCGAATTCCACGAAAATTTTCTATTGTTATGCTGTCGATCTTCATAGTTCCCCCTTCAGACCAAATCGATTGCTACTCCGCCGCCACAGCCTCCAACCCCAACAACGGCGCGAGATAGCGCCCGGTAAAGCTCCGGGCGTTCTTCGCGACCTTTTCGGGCGTGCCTTCGGCGACGACTTCGCCGCCTTTGACGCCGCCTTCCGGTCCCATGTCGATGATCCAGTCGGCGGTCTTGATGACGTCCAGATTATGCTCGATCACAACCACGCTGTTGCCCTGTTCGACTAGGGCGTGGAGGACTTCGAGCAGTTTGCGGACGTCTTCGAAGTGGAGGCCGGTGGTGGGCTCGTCCAATATGTAGAGGGTCTGGCCGGTGGCGCGGCGGGAGAGTTCCTTGGCGAGCTTGACGCGCTGGGCTTCGCCGCCGGACAGGGTGGTGGCCTGCTGGCCGACCTTGATATAGCCGAGGCCGACTTCGGCGAGCATCGCCATCTTGTCGCGGATGGGGGGGACGGCCTTGAAGAATTCCACCGCGTCCTCGACCGTCATGTCGAGAACGTCGGCGATGCTGTGGCCCTTGAACTTCACCTCCAGCGTTTCGCGATTGTAGCGCGCGCCGTGGCAGACGTCGCAGGTGACATAGACGTCGGGGAGGAAGTGCATCTCGATCTTGAGCACGCCGTCGCCCTGGCAGGCTTCGCAGCGGCCGCCCTTGACGTTGAAGCTGAAGCGGCCGGGCTTGTAGCCGCGCGCCTGCGCTTCGGGGAGGCCCGCGAACCAGTCGCGGATGTTGGTGAAGGCTCCCGTATAGGTCGCCGGGTTGGAGCGCGGGGTGCGGCCGATGGGCGACTGGTCGATGTCGATCACCTTGTCGCAATGTTCAAGGCCGGTGACCTTGTCATGCGGGCCTGCGACGATGCGCGCGCCGTTGAGGGCGCGGGCTGACGCGGCGTAGAGGGTGTCGATGGTGAAGCTGGACTTGCCCGATCCTGACACGCCGGTGATGCAGGTGAAGGTGCCGAGCGGGATGCTGGCCGTGACGCCTTGCAGATTGTTGGCGCGGGCGTTGTGGACGGTGAGCTTCTTGCCATTGCCCTTGCGGCGCTTGGTCGGGACTTCGATGCGGCGGGTGCCGTTCAGATAGTCCGCGGTCAGGCTGTCGCGGTGGGCGAGCAGTTCGTTGAGGCTGCCTTGGGCGACGATGGTGCCGCCATGGACGCCGGCGCCCGGTCCCATGTCGACGATATAGTCGGCGGTGCGGATCGCGTCCTCGTCATGCTCCACGACGATGACGGTGTTGCCGAGGTCGCGCAGGCGCTTGAGGGTAATGAGCAGGCGGTCATTGTCGCGCTGGTGCAGGCCGATGCTGGGCTCGTCGAGGACGTAGAGGACGCCCGACAGGCCGCTGCCGATCTGGGAAGCGAGGCGGATGCGCTGGGACTCGCCGCCCGACAGCGTGCCGCTGGTGCGGTCGAGGTTGAGATAGTCGAGGCCGACATTGTTGAGGAAGCCGAGGCGCTCGACGATTTCCTTGAGGATGGCCTTGGCGATCTGGTTCTGCTGGTCGTTGAGCTGCGCGGGGAGGGTGGAGAAGAAGCCGAGCGCATCGACCACCGAGCGGCGGGTGGACATGGAGATGTCCTCGCCCGCGATCTTGACGGCGCGGGCTTCGGGCTTGAGGCGGGCGCCGTGGCATGTCTCGCAGGGCATGGCGGTTTGGTACTTGCTGAGTTCCTCGCGCATCCAGGCGGATTCGGTCTGGAGCAGGCGGCGGTTGAGGTTGCCGATGACGCCTTCGAAGGGCTTTTTGACCTCGTAGGACTTCTTGCCGTCGACGAAGCGCAGGGTGACGGGCTTACCGGCGGTGCCGTGGAGGATGATGACCTTCACCTCCGGCGGCAAGTCGATCCAAGGCTTGTCGAGGGTGAAGCCGAACTCCTTCGCGAGCGAGCCGAGGACCTGCATATAATAGGGGCTAGGCGGGTTGGACTTGGCCCAGGGGACGATGGCGCCCTTTTTGAGGGTGAGATGCTCGTTGGGGACGACCAGTTCGGGGTCGAACTCCTGCCGCTCGCCGAGGCCATCGCAGGCGGGGCAGGCGCCTTGCGGGGCGTTGAAGGAGAAGAGGCGCGGTTCGATCTCGGGGATGGTGAAGCCCGAGACGGGGCAGGCGAATTTTTCGCTGAAGACGATGCGGTTGGCGGGGATGCCTGCGTTCTTCATTTTGCCGGTGGATTCGGCTTCATCCTCGCGGCCGGGAACGACGCCATCGGCGAGGTCGATATAGGCGAGGCCGTCGGCGAGCTTCAGCGCCTGTTCGAAGCTGTCCGCCAGGCGGGTGGACATGTCCGCGTCCACGGCGAGGCGGTCGACGACGACTTCGATGTCATGCTTATATTTCTTGTCGAGGGCGGGGGCGTCCTCGATCAGATACATTTCGCCGTCGATGCGGACGCGGGTGTAGCCCGCCTTCTGCCACTCGGCCAATTCTTTGCGATACTCGCCCTTGCGGCCGCGGACGACGGGGGCGAGCAGGTAGAAGCGGGTGCCTTCGGGAAGCTGGAGGACGCGATCGACCATCTGGCTGACGGTCTGGGCGCTGATCGGCTCTCCGGTCGCGGGGGAGTAGGGGATGCCGACGCGCGCCCAGAGCAGGCGCATATAGTCGTAGATCTCGGTGACGGTCGCGACGGTCGAGCGCGGGTTGCGGCTGGTCGTCTTCTGCTCGATCGAGATGGCGGGGGAGAGGCCGTCGATATGCTCGACGTCCGGCTTCTGCATCATCTCCAGGAACTGTCGGGCGTAGGCGGAGAGAGACTCCACATAGCGGCGCTGCCCCTCGGCATAGATTGTGTCGAAGGCGAGGGAGGACTTGCCCGAGCCGGAAAGGCCGGTGATGACGATCAGGCTGTCGCGCGGGAGGTCGACATCGACGCCCTTGAGGTTGTGCTCGCGCGCGCCGCGCACGGAAATCGTAGTGAGACTCATGGGCCGTGTTGTTCCAGATTTGTTCTTTGGGGGCAAGTTTATCGCGCGGATATGGGTTAGCGGACCGTGGCTCGCAAGCGGGCATGCTTTCCGGCGCGCGCATGCGGCGGGTGGTCGAATGGTAAAGTGGCCTTAACCTGTTTGGGCCTATGAAGGGTGACGGACTTGCCGCATCGGCGGCGTCCTGATCAGCGAGCTTTAAGAGAGATCCTGGGTAGCCCGACAGCATCCCGGATACGCCCCCGGCCATCCCTTGCGCCGGGGGCGTTTTTTTGGGCGCTGGACTCTATTTTACGCTACGAAAATAAGGCTTTTTGCCTCGACAGCAGGGCTGCATCTCTTTATTGGCGCGCCTTGCTGATGGGGAGGACTGACGGGTCCCAGCCTGCCCATTTCAATCGCGGCCAGATCCCCGGAGAGCGACGGCCGCAGCATTTTGAAATAGGGGGACCCAAATCATGTCGATTGTTGCAAAGATGGTTGCGGTAAGCGCCTGCGCTCTGATGAGCACGGCGGCGATGGCGAGCAGTATTCCGTTCGAATCCAACGGCCGCACCGTCGAAGTGGGCTATCAGGACCTGGATCTGGCGAAAAAGGCGGACCAGCGCGAATTGACGCTGCGCATCCGCCGTGCGGCCGTGAAGGTGTGCCCGGGGCGGTCGGTGCAGGAATCGCGGTCCTGCCAGTTGGCGGCGCTGGATCATGTTCGGGAGCCTATGGCTGCCGCGATTGCGAGCGCTCAGGGGCGGGATGCCGGACAGTTTGCGGAAGTGAGCAAGGACAAGGTGCCTGGCTCGGCGGATTGAAACGGTCCTGCCGTGATAAGTGAAGGAAGGTCCGGTTGATTGCCGGGCCTTTTTTCTTGGGGTGCGCGCGGGCTTCGACAGGCTCAGCCCGAACGGGGGTGGGGGTGGATTGGGGGAGGGACTATCGGGCGGAATGGATGGAAGCGTCTAACCTCCGTTCCGTTCGAGCGTAGTCGGGCAAGCGCATGTGTGTGCTGCCTGTTTCTCGACTTCGCTCGAAACGAACGGGGTGGGGGAAGGCTTCCATGGCGCCCGCGCGGAACCGCCGATTGGCGCTGGCCGTTGATCGGGCGAGGCGCGCATGATGCTTGCGCCGAGGAGAGAGCGATGAGCGACAAGACCGATATCCGGCCCAACAGCCGTGAAGAGGCGCATGACGAGCGCCCCACCGACGCGCAGGACCATGCCGTGACCAATGAGGAAAAGTTGGATGAGGGGCTGATGGACAGCATGGATGCGTCCGATCCGCCGGCGGCGACCGCTCCGGGCGATCATGGCGATCCGGTGCCTTCTTCGGGCTTCCATGAAGAAGATGAAGATGAGGAGAAGGCGGAGCGATAGACGGCGCTGATATTGGTGATATGATCAGCTTCACAGGCGGACCGGATCGGCGGATGGCCGGGCGGTTCGCCTTACCGGCGAGAGGAGCCCTGTTGATGCCGACTTCCACGACCCCCGCGATCGAACGCATTGCCCGCGTGCTGGCCGGACGCCAGCTGAGCCTGAACGGCGAGGGCAGCGATCCGCATGCGTCGGGCGCGGTGGACGCGAGCTGGCAGAAGCATGTGGATGACGCCTATGCCATATTGCACACGTTGCGGGAGCCCGATGAGCAGATGGCGCAGGCGGGCGATGTGGCGGTGTGGCGCAAGATGATCGGGGCGGTCCTCGAACGGCGGCCCTGACGCCGTTGGCGGTCTCGCTTGCGCGTGGCATAAGCGCTGCATGAACGGGCCTGCACTGAAGATCAAAATCCAGATTTATTGTGGCGACGAGATCGCCATGGGCCCCGGCAAGGCGGACCTGCTGGACGCGATCGCCAGCGAGGGATCGATTTCCGCGGCGGGGCGCAAACTAAAGATGAGTTATCGCCGCTGCTGGATGCTGGTGGACGTGATGAACCGTTGCTGGGCGCGGCCGCTGGTGCAGACATCGACCGAAGGCGCGGTGCTGACGGAATTGGGGCAGAGCGTGTTGGCGCAGTATCGCGGGCTGCAGAAGGCGGTATCGAGTGCTGCGGGGCGTACGCATTGGCCGGCGCTAGCGGAGCAGTTGAGGGGAGAGCCTTTGCCGGTGCAGGGGTAGGAGCGCTCGACATTCAGCCTGTCGGGGTCTGAAAACGATAGAAGCTCGCGGCTTTTCTCGTCTCAATTTCCGCGCTTCGGTGATCACCATCTTTGAGTATGCTGCGCTCCGATGCTGGAACATCAGGCTATTCGGCGCCTCTGAACTGCATGTCGAGCGGGCCTGTTTACGACAGCGGTGCGAGGGCAGGTCCGGCTATTCCATTCGGCGCATTCACAAAATTTACATGTTGCACCGCACAAAGAAACATGATTCATGAGCATGTCGGCGGAACCGGCGCTTAAGCATTCAGTAACCATGATGGGTGCATGTTCTGCTGATCGACTTGAAGTCGGAGGGCAAGAGCATGGGCACCAATGCAAGACCGGCTGACGGGGCAATCACCCTGGCTGAATTGCGCGAATTCGCCAGTTTCCCGTCTGCCACGCAGCGCTACATCCGCCGATCGCTGGATATCGGCCTCCATCGCCGCGACGCCATGAAGCTGTGGTCGCGCGACATGGTGGAGGAAGCGAGCATCCGCGCGCAGGCCCGCATCTATGGGCGGCTGGATGAGATCAAGGCGCGGGTGCCCGATGACAGCGGGCTCGACCAGATGGAGCCGTTCATGGCGCCGCTGGTGACGATTTCCGCCTTCGACCTGGGTCAGGACAGGCTGTGCAGCTTTTCCTCCTATCGGTTCCTTTACGAGCGGCTGCTGGGGGCGGGGGCCCGGCCGTGGCTGCCCGGAGCTTTCTGCGCGGCGGCGAGCCTGCCGCATCTGCATCCGGAAAAACGCCGGGCGCTGCTGCAGTCGATCAGCGAGGCGGCGGCGACCGCGGTGGGCTGGTCGAACCGCGAGCCGACCTTCTATCCGGAGTGGGTGGAGAAGGTGGATATGAGCAAGGCGAACTGAGTTTGGAGCCTGGCCCACTTTTGGGGGCTGGGGTTTAGATGAGGTTTTGGACGGGGCGCGACGGGCCGAAAGGGCACGTTGCGCTTTTGTCTTTTTGGATGGTCTGAAGACGCTGCGATATTGGGGTCAGGGGGAAACCGACGGGGCAGCGTTCAGCTATGGCCTTCGATAGCGAAGCCAGCCAACATTTCGGCAAGCGCTTCGATACCCTCTTCGCTGCCGTTCAACGCCGCTGTGAGCGCATCCTCCACTTTTGATGCGACGAATTGCGAAGGCCCCGCATAATCGAGCGACCATGTCAGGAAACGCCGGTGGTCATAGGGGCCTTCTGCTATGGTGTGAACATCGCGATGGCGGGGGTCCTGAAGGATGGACCGCTTAAGTTCGGCGATACCTTCAGCAGGGCCTTCAAGATATTGCGCGAACCGCCGGCCGGTAAAAAGCAGTGCGCCCGTAACGCTCAACGACGCATTGCGCGGTATGGAAATATCAACGATTTCCCGGACATGATCTGGAGCGTCAGCATCAATCAGCTGGCTCGTGCTTATATATAACCATCGCTCGAACATGCTCTTGTGGTATACAGCTGTACAAGAGTAGTAAAGGCGAGGCGCAGGTGGGGACCTGTTTGTGCGCCTCGCCTTCCTTCTTGCCGGTCCCCGGGGGAGGAGTCCGGCCGATCGAAGAAGCCCTGTTTACTCCCATTATGGTTAAGCGCGGATTTCGGTCATTCGTCGTAAAAATACGACATCACGCTGGTCAGCCCTCTTAAAGAAGCACGCGCTAGGGGCCGCTCCGTATTGGACGGAGGCGGATTGATGTTTTCTCCTAAAGGCGAAACATTTCAAATCGGAGACAGTGGGGCTGACAACCGTCGGCACCCTCGCAAGACGGTGTTCAAATCCGCATTGCTTTATCCGGTTCTGGAGGAAGCCAGCCTCATCATTTCCAACGTATCGAGTCACGGCATCAGCGGTCGCAGCGCCTTGAACCTGTCCCTGCGACAGCAGGTCCACATAAGCTTCAATGCCGAGGAATTTCTAACCGCCGAAGTGCGATGGACGCATGGTGATCGATGCGGCTTGCTGATGGAAGAGCCGCTATTATGGCTTTCGGGCCAGGATACGCTGATGGAGCATTTGACCGGCGACCAGGAACCAAGGGAGTCGCGCATCACGGTGGACTTGCGGGCCACTTTGGTGACATCGGCGCCCGTCATGGTTGGAACAATTCGGAACATGTCCGCCGAAGGTATGATGATCGAGACCCATGCCTTGAGAGAGGGAACAAGAGTCCTTGTGAAGAGCCGTGACCATAAGGTCCGAATGGGACGCGTCCAATGGTCGAGCGGGGGCATGGTGGGCCTCTTTTTCGAACGAGGGATTTAACAGCCGGTCCAGCCGGGAACCGAAAGCCGATATGCGCGTTCGGGCGCGGGGAGAGATACTAAATCGCGATGACCGCCACGTGCCCTGTCTTCATCGTCCTTAGCGACGGCGACATGCGCCGGGCATTGGTCAAAAAGCTTTCTGCATTAGGCTATCAGCCAACACCTTTCGTGAATGGCAGCGACTTCGTTCAGTCGTTGAGCTTCCTCCCTGCCGGGGTGTGCATCGTGGATCTGGATCTTCCCGATATGAAGGGAACTGCGGTTCTCGAGGATTTGCTTTCCACGCGAAGAGATATTCCCCTCATCATGACATCATCGACGGCTGACATGCGGACGGTCGTCCAAGTCATCAAAAAAGGCGCCGATGATTTCATAGAGCAGCCATTTTCCGACAAGATATTATTGGCGACTATAGAGCAAGCATGTTCACTCGTCCCCGCCAGGGCAGAACGGCACCAGGAAAAAATTCGCGCAAAAAATTGTCTTCAGAGTCTGACAGCCAGGGAAATTGATATCCTGCAAGCTGCACAAACAGAAGCTGACAATAGAGTCATTGCCGATCGCTTTCATCTAACCCTGAGAACGGTGGAGACATATCGCGCACGCATAATGAAAAAATGTGGCGTCAGGCGCTTTTCAGAGGCGGTTTCGATGTGCAGCTTGGTGCGGGAAGATTCGCTGCGATCGTGAGCTGTGTGATGCTGACGCAATCTGTTGCTGGCTTGGATCGACAGGCTAAGCCGGACCCCGGATCGAGTCCGGGGTGACGAGACGAGGCCATCCAGTCTGCGCTCCGGCGACGGGCGAACATCGATGGCCCGAAACTCTATCCGTTCACGATCGTGCCGCCGTTCGGGTGCAGGACCTGGCCGGACATGTAGCTTGAGTCCTCGCAGGCGAGGAATAGGAAGGCGGGGGCGACTTCGTTGGGTTGGCCGGGGCGGCCCATGGGGACGGATTCGCCGAAATGTTCGAGCTTTTCCGGGCTTGCCCCGCCGCTGGGGTTGAGGGGCGTCCAGATGGGGCCGGGGGCGACGGCGTTGACGCGGATGCCGTCCTTTACCAGATTTTCCGAAAGGCTGCGGGTGAAGGCGGTGATAGCGCCCTTGGTGCTGCTATAGTCCAGCAGTTCCGATGAGCCCTGATACATGGTGACGCTGGTGCAGTTGATGATCGCCGCGCCTTTTTTGAGGTGCGGGCGGGCGGCTTGCGTCAGGAAGAACATGCCGAAAATATTCGTCTGGAAGGTGCGGCGCAGCTGTTCCTCGCTGATGTCGGTAATGTCCTGATCGGGATGCTGTTCACCGGCGTTGTTGACCAGAATGTCGAGCGCGCCGAAGCGATCGATGACCTGTTTGACGGCGCCTTCGCAAAACGCCTTGTCGCCAATGTCACCGGCGATGGTGAGCGCCTGCTGCCCTTCGCCCTCGACGATCTGCGCAGTCTTTTTCGCGTCGTCATGTTCGCAGAGATAGAGGATGGCGACGTCGGCCCCTTCACGGGCGTAGAGGGCGGCGACCGCTCGGCCGATGCCGCTGTCCGCGCCGGTGACGAGTGCGATCTTGCCCGCGAGGCGGCCGGAGCCGGGATAGCGGGGCTCCCATTCGGGCTTGGGTTCGAGCTGGCTTTCGTGGCCGGGGAGGCCGTCTTCGTGGATCATCTCTTCATGTTTGTCGGACATCGCGCATCTCCTTTTTCCCGCCAACACATGGGGAAGGGGATGGTTCAGCGGGATGGGAACTGGCCGCTTCCGATGCTGATTTAGTTAAATGTTCTGCCGGAGGATGGTGTAGCTTTGGTCATGTTCGACGCGCCTTTTGCCGCCTTTGCGCCGCCGGTTCGTGAGGCTGCGCCGCTGCGCCGCGCGATCACGGCCGCCTATCGCCGGGATGAGGCAGAGTGCCTTGGCCCGCTGATCGCCGCTGCTGCGGTGCCCGAGCCGCTGGCGGCGCGCATCCGTGAGACGGCCTATGCCCTGGTATCCGCATTGCGAGCGGGCAGGCGCAACAGCGGCATTGAGGTGCTGGTGCAGGAATATGCGTTGTCCAGCCAGGAGGGCGTGGCGCTGATGTGCCTGGCGGAGGCGCTGCTCCGCATTCCTGACGACAGGACCCGCGACGCGCTGATCCGCGACAAGATCGCTGGCGGGGATTGGGGCGCGCATCTGGGCGGCGGGCGGCCGATGTTCGTCAATGCGGCGACCTGGGGACTGGTGGTGACGGGCAAGCTGGTGGGCAGCATCGACGATCGCGGGCTGGCTGCGGCGCTGACGCGGCTGGTCGCGCGGGCGGGCGAGCCGGTGATCCGCCGCGCCGTCGATCTGGCGATGCGCATGATGGGGGAGCAGTTCGTGACCGGCGAGACGATCGAAGCGGCGCTGGCGCGGGCGCGGCCGATGGAGGCGAAGGGATTTTCCTACAGCTACGACATGCTCGGCGAAGCGGCGGTGACGGCGCGCGAAGCGGCCCGCTATCATGCGGAATATGTGCGCGCCATCCATGCGATCGGCAAGGCGTCGGCAGGGCGCGGCGTCTATGCGGGGCCGGGCATTTCGATCAAGCTGTCCGCCCTGCACCCGCGTTACAGCCGCATGCAGGCGGATCGGGTCATGGCCGAGCTGCTGCCGCGCGTCGCTGAACTCGCGGCGTTGGCCAAAAGCTATGACATGGGGTTCAACATCGACGCGGAGGAGGCGGACCGGCTCGAACTGTCGCTCGATCTGTTCGAAAGCCTGGCGTTCGATCCCGCGCTGGCGGGGTGGAACGGGCTTGGCTTCGTGGTGCAAGGCTATGGGAAGCGCTGCCCTTTCGTGATCGACTGGATCGTCGATCTGGCGGAGCGGTCCGGGCGGCGGATCATGGTCCGGCTGGTGAAGGGCGCCTATTGGGACGCGGAGATCAAGCGCGCGCAGGTCGATGGGCTGGCGGACTATCCGGTTTATACGCGCAAGGTTCATACGGACGTCGCCTATCTTGCCTGCGCGCGGAGGCTGCTGGCGGCGCGCGACCGGGTGTTTCCGCAATTTGCGACGCATAATGCGCAGACGCTGGCGGCCATCTATCATCTTGCCGGGCCGGACTTTGCGCTGGGGGATTGGGAGTTTCAGTGCCTGCATGGGATGGGCGAGCCGCTGTACGAACAGGTGGTGGGTGCGGAGAGGCTGGGTCGGCCGTGCCGCATCTATGCGCCGGTAGGCACGCATGAGACGCTGCTCGCCTATCTCGTTCGGCGCTTGCTGGAGAATGGCGCGAACTCCTCCTTCGTCCATCGCATCGCCGATCCTGCCGTGCCGATTGAAGCGCTTGTCGCCGATCCGGTCGAGCAGGTGCTGGCGATGCCCGATCCGGGCGCACAGCATGAGGGGATCGCTGCGCCGGCCCGCCTGTATCGCGATCGCCTGAATTCGGCCGGTATCGATCTTAGCGATGAGAATGCGCTGGCCGAACTGACGGTGGCGCTGAGGAACAGTGCGCGAATTGCGTGGACGGCGATCCCGGCAGGCGAAACGTCGGCGGCCCGGCCGGTGCTCAACCCCGCCGATCATCGGGATCGGGTGGGAAGCGTGGCCGAGAGTAGGGAAGAGTCTGCGCGTGCAGCCGTGGCGCGGGCGGCGACCAGCCGCTGGGGGGAGAGCCCGGTCATCGAGCGGGCTGCGATCCTGGAGCGGGCGGCGGATGCGCTGCAGGCGCGGATGCCGTTGCTGCTGGGCCTGATCATGCGCGAGGCGGGCAAGTCGCCACCCAACGCGATTGCGGAGGTGCGCGAGGCGATCGATTTCCTGCGCTATTATGCGGAGCAGGCGCGCGCTTCGTTTGGGGCGGCGCAGACGCCGCTGGGGCCAGCCGTCTGCATCAGTCCGTGGAATTTCCCGCTGGCGATCTTCATGGGGCAGGTTGCCGCAACATTGGTTGCGGGCAATCCCGTGTTGGCGAAGCCAGCCGAGGAGACGCCGCTGATCGCCGCCGAGGCGGTGCGGATATTGCATGACGCGGGCGTTCCGGACGACGCGCTTCAGTTGATCTGCGGTGACGGCAGGATCGGGGCGGCGCTGGTTTCAGCGCCGGAGGTTGCCGCTGTTCTGTTCACCGGATCGACCGAGGCGGCGCGTTCGATCCAACGGCAGTTGGCGGCGCGGCTCTCCCCGGCGGGGCGGCCCATTCCGCTGATCGCGGAAACCGGCGGCCAGAATGCGATGATCGTCGATTCCTCGGCGCTGGCCGAACAGGTGGTGGCGGACGTGATCGCATCGGCGTTCGACAGCGCGGGCCAGCGCTGTTCGGCGCTGCGTATCCTGTGCCTGCAGGAGGATGTGGCTGACCGCACGCTGGACATGCTGCATGGCGCGATGGCCGAATTGCGCGTGGGGCGCACGGACAGGCTGGGGGTCGATATAGGGCCGGTCATTACCCGAGAGGCGCAGGCGAAGCTGGAGCAGCATGTGGAGCATATGCGCGCGCGCGGGCATCGGGTGGAGCAGCTTGAACTCGGGGAGGAGGCGGCGCACGGCACATTCGTCCCGCCGACCATCATCCATATTTCACGGATTGCCGATGTGGAGCGGGAAGTGTTCGGGCCGATCCTTCATGTCCTGCGTTTCCGGCGGGAGAGGCTGGATGAGTTGATCGATGCCATCAACGCTACCGGTTACGGCCTGACATTCGGGCTTCACACGCGGCTGGATGGGATGGTCGCGCATGTCACCGGGCGTGTGCGCGCGGGCAATCTCTACGTCAATCGCAACATGATCGGTGCGACCGTCGGCGTGCAACCGTTCGGTGGGCGCGGGCTTTCGGGGACGGGGCCGAAGGCGGGTGGGCCGCTTTATATCAACCGCCTCGTCACGGTTCCGGCCGCGCCTGTGGAGCCTGCGGCGCCCGCCTATGCGCCAATCGGGGCGTTCGCCACCTGGCTGGAGGGCGAAGGGGAGGGCGAGGCGGCCGCCATGGCGCGGCGCTATGCGGACGCGTCGATGCTGGGGGCTTGCCAGATACTCGACGGGCCGGTGGGCGAGAGCAACAGCTATGCGCTGCATTCCCGAGGATGGCTGCTGATGCGGCCTGCGACGCGCGCCGGGTTGCTGGAGCAGATAGCGGCGGTGCTGGCGAGCGGGAATGATGGCGTGATCGAGGGAATGGCGCTGCCTGAGCGTCTGCCGCCTGAACTTGCCGCGCGCTTTTCCGGACCGAGTGACAGGGCGGTGGCGGCGGCGTTGGTCGAGGGTGGACCCGAGCGGATTGTTGAAGTCGCGCGGGAGGTTGCGGCTCGCGATGGAGCGATCGTCCCGGTCCATGCGGCGAGGGGAAAGCCCGACCTCCCCTATGCCATCGACTGGTTGCTGGAAGAGGTTTCGACGTCGATCAACACGACCGCTGCGGGCGGGAATGCGAGCCTGATGATGCTGGATTAATCCGGCTTATCGCTCCGCTCATCCGTGGAATGATGGTGGGCGTGCGAGCCGCAGCCGCAGGTCTTTCGCTTCGGATGCCCGGCGAGCGCCTTGGCTCTCCTTCGCTCATGGCGATTGGGCGCGGTCGATTGACGATCAAGGTCGGCGAAGGAGTCCATTGTCGCTTTCCAGCTTGGCCTTATCGCCAAATGCCCGTCTATGCGGGGAGTTCCGCGCAGGGTCTCGCTCCGGGCAAGTGCGGCGCGATGGAACTTCTCGACACGCCAGGTGCTGCGGCACTGTGAATTGGCTGTTGAAGGATCGCAGATGATAGCGCCACTCGATTGCCTTATCATCGGCGCTGGTCCGGCAGGGCTTACGGCGGCGATTTATCTCGCGCGTTTTCACCTGAAGATCGCAATCGTCGATGCGGGGCACAGTCGGGCCGCCATGATCCCATGCACGCGCAATCATGCGGGCTATCCGGGCGGCATTTCCGGAAAGGAGCTTCTCCAACGCATGCGGGACCAGGCCGCGGAATTTGGCGGCATCGTGACCCATGGCCTGGTCGAGAAATTGGAGAAGGATGGCGACCTCTTCATCGCCCACATAGGGGAGGAGCGCTGGAGCGCGCGGATCATCCTGCTGGCGACGGGCGTGGTGAACAATCGCCCGCCGATCGCGCCGGAAATCCACGATGCCGCTCTTGCTCGCGGACTGCTGCGTTATTGTCCGATCTGTGACGGCTATGAGGTGACGGACCGCCGCGTCGCCGTGATCGGCACGCAGGCGCATGGATCGAATGAAGCCCTGTTTCTGCGGATGTTCACTGCGGATGTCACGCTGATCGCGCCGGACGGCGACCATGCGCTTGTGGAGGCAGAGCGGGAGAAGCTGGAGGAAGCCGGTGTGAAAATGCTGGATGGCCCCTGCGAGCCGCTTCGCATAAATGGTGACGAAATCCTTGTGCCTACCCCGCAAGGGCTGATCGGATATAACGCAGTCTATCCTGCTCTGGGATCGGTCATCCGGTCAGAACTGGCGATGATGCTGGGCGCGGAGGGGACGGAAGACGGCTGCCTGATCGTGGACAATCATCAGCGCACGACCGTCGCCGGGCTCTATGCCGCGGGAGATGTGGCGAAGGGACTGGATCAAATCAGCCACGCCATGGGGGAGGGCGGGGTCGCCGCTACGACGATAAGAAATGATATTGCAGAGACATGCCTGTTGCTGCGCCGGGTCAAATGAAGCTGGTGGAATCCACGCCTGCAAGACTGTTCACGCCCACCAGCAAAATGCTCTGTTCGAACGCGCCGTCGCCATTGGCGTCATAGAAAACCCAGCCGTCGGTAGTTCCGGCGACGAAGGTCACATGATTGACGCCTGCCGTGGCGTTTGCGGCCGACAGCGCGTCGGCAAAGACATTGGTGGCGATCGCGCGCTCGGCATAATCGATCGCCGGTAGGGAGCCGTTCAGGAAGTCGAAATCGATCCTGTCACCTTCGACGGCTTTGAAATCGGTGATCCGGTCATAGCTTGCCGTGTTGAGCGTCGTGTCGCCGCGTTCGAATATGAAGGCGTCGGCTTCGGTGCCGCCGGTCAGCGTATCCTTGCCCACGCCGCCCTTCAAAATGTCGTTCCCCGCCTTGCCGCTCAGCGTGTCAGCGCCAGCTCCGCCGTCGAGCAGATCGTTGCCCGCTCCGCCATCGAGATTGTCGAGGCCGTCTTCGCCATAGAGGAAATCATCGCCTCCATTGCCGGCCAATGTGTCGTTGCCCAGGCCGCCGCGGAGCAGGTTGTTCGCGCCATTGCCGGTGATGGTGTTGGCAAGGTCATTGCCATAACCGTCGCTGGCGGCGCTGCCCGTCAGGTTGAGTTTTTCGACCTCGCTCGTCAGCCGGTAGGTGACCGAGGCGTTGACCTGGTCCGTCCCTTCGCCAGCCAGTTCGATCACCTGGTCGTCATTGCCGGCAATGCCATCGTCCGACCAGCTGTCGACGACATAGATGTCGTTTCCAGCGCCGCCCGTCATGACATCGACACCGGCTCCGCCGTCGAGCAGGTCCTCGCCCTGTCCACCGATCAGCGTGTCCGCGCCGTCGCCGCCATAGAGAGAGTCATTGTCGTCGCCGCCGTCCAGCCGGTCCGCGCCGCCCATCCCCTGTAGCGTATCTGCGCCCAGGCCGCCCTCCAGGGTGTTGGCCGCATCGTTGCCGGTGATGCTGTTGGCGAGATCATTGCCGATGCCGTTGATGGATGCCGACCCGGTCAGCGTCAGCTTTTCCACCTGAGCCGCGAGGCGGTAGCTGACCGAGGCATAGACGAGATCGAGCCCGCCGCCTGCCGCTTCGATGACCTGATCGTCATTGCCGTCGAAACCGTCGTCGGAATAGGTATCGACATAGAAGCTGTCATTGCCGAGGCCGCCGTCCATATAGTCGGCACCGCCACCACCGTCGATGACGTCATTCCCCGCAAGGCCATATATGATGTCGTTGAGCGCCGTGGTCTGATAGCCGAGCACGCTCGTCGTGGGATTGATGACGTTATTGCCCGATGATCCGGTGATCGTCTTGCCTGCTTCGTTGATGTCGGTGACGGTGATCGACAGAAGCTGCTCGTCTATATCGGTGCCGTCGCTTGCCGCCACCACCAGCTGATAGACGCCGTCGCGATCGGCATCGAGGCGATTTTCGAAGTCCGGGGCGTTGGTGAAGCTGAGCGCGCCGGTCAGGGGATTGATCGTGAACAATGCCGCATCCGCCCCGCCGGTGATCGCGAAGTTAGGCGCGGAGCCATCCGCGTCGGACGCCGCCACGATGGTGACCGCGCTCTGGTTTTCCGCGATGCTGATGCTGGCAGATGCGCCGCCGCCGTTGGACGTGATGACCGGCGCGTTGTCATTGGCGTTGGTGATGCTGATCGCCAGCGCCTGCGTGACGGCGTTCGTTCCGTCGCTCGCCTGGACCGTCACATTATAGGTCCGGTCGGCGTTGCTGTCGCTGGGGGCTTCATAATCGGGCGGCGTGACGAAGGACAGCGCCCCTGTTGCGGCGTCGATCGTGAAGCGGGCCGCGTCAGCGCCGCCAGCAATGCTGTAGGTCAGCGCCCCGCCATCTGCGTCCGTCGCGGTGACGAGCGCGGCGGCGAGGCTGTTTTCGGTGATGCTTATCGCCGCTGCCGCTGCTCCGCCGAAGGATGTCAATATGGGGGCGTTGTCGTTGACGTTGGCGATGGTTACGGACAGCGTTTGCCGGTCGTTATTGGCGCCGTCGCTGGCCTGTACGATGACGTCATAGACATTGTTGTGATCCGCGTCGCCGGGTGCTTCGAAGTCGGGAGCGGCCCCGAAGGTCAACTGGCCCGTGGCGGGATCGATGGTGAAGAGAGCGGCGTCTGCGCCGCCGACGATAGCATAGGTGATGGAGGGGCCGTCCGCGTCGGTTGCGGCGACGGTGGTTACTGCCGCCGTATTTTCATCGACCGTAAGGGCCGCGGTTGGGCCGCCGCCATTTGATCCGATCACCGGGGCGAAGCCATCCGCTACGTCACGCACGGTCACGGAGATCGCCTGTTGATCGACGCCGCCATTGCCGTCGCTTGCTGTCACGATCAGGTCGTAGATATTGTCGGCATTGGCGTCGAGCGGGCTTTCGAAATTGGGCGCGGCGATGAAGCGCAAGGCTCCGGTCGCGGCGTGGATCTGAAACAAGGCTGCGTCATCGCCGCCCGCGATGGAGAAGCTGATCGTCTGGCCCGCGTCGGGATCTGTCGCTGCGACGGTGGTCACGGATGCGCTGTTTTCGTCGATCGTGATGGCTGCGGTCGCATTCCCGCCATTCGATATGATGGTGGGGGCATAGTTCAATCCGCCCGAGGGCACCGTCATGTCGGCGAATTGAAAGAATTCCACATTGCGGATGGTCTTCACGCCTTCGGGCGATCCCGACCGCTGGTCGGTGGCGATATAGCTGCCATCGGCTTGCAGGGCGACCAGATAGTCGGCGCGATTGCCGGTGAAGACCAGCGTGTCGATGTCCGCGCTGCCATCGATGAGGTCATTGCCTGCACCAGCGAGAATCCGGTCGTTGCCCGCACCGCCGTGCATATAGTCGTTGCCGGTTCCGCCATCGAGCAGGTCGTCCTCCGTCCCGCCGTAAAGCTCGTCATCGCCAGCGCCGCCGTAAAGCATATCATTGCCAGCATCGCCGCTCAGATTATCGTTGCTGCTGGTGTTGGCATCGTCGCCATAGAGAATGTCATCGCCCGCGCCGCCCGACATGCTGTCGCCGCCAGCCTGGCCATAGAGTATGTCATTTTCAGTGCCGCCCGACATCTTGTCGCTGCCGCGGCCGCCATAGAGAATGTCGTTCCCCGCGCCGCCGTCGATGGTGTCGTCGCCGGAGATATTATTGAAGCCCAGATCATCGCCATAGAGCAGATCGTTGCCAAGCCCTCCGGATATGGTGTCGCTGCCGCGCCAGCCGAAGATGATGTCGTCGCCTGCGTCGCCCTGAAGATTGTCCTTGCCTGCGCCGCCTATGATGACGTCATTGCCTTGCCCGGCCTGGACCAGAACATCCTTCGCATAGTCGATGCCGCCTACGCCGTGGGCGGTGAGATCGATCACATCGTCGCCATCGGCCAGCCAGAATTGCTCGATATTGTCGAACCCTCCGAACCCGCCGGAGATCACGCCATTATTGTAGAAAATGGCGTCGGACAGATTGGAGCCGTAGATGACGTCGGTGCCGGTTCCGCCAAGATATAGATCGGTCGAAATCTGGATGTTGGAAGCGATCAGACGGTAAGGAGCGCCGCTGCCGGTCAGGATGACGGTGTCCCAGCTGAGCTGGGCAAGCACTGCGTCGGGACGCACATAATCGAGGTTCACTAACCGGGTGAAAGCGAAGAACTGATCTTTCTCTGATGTGCCGGTGACGGTCGAACTTCCGGTGATATTGAAAAAGTTCGCCATTCATCCCCCTCCGCCTCAGAAAACTGCCTTGCCATACAGGAGCCCTCCGCCTGTATTTGTCCCCGCACGAACCAAGAGCGTCGCGCGATTTTGTTATACGGACGCACTCAAGCGTCGAGTGGGCATTTGGATGAGGCTATCTAAGAAGGATTAGATGAGTGTCCGGGAGGAGGGCGTCTACACGCCGGGGAGCCGGATCACGCGCTGTTGTAGCTTTAGTCTTCCATGCGTCTTTGTGATTATTACCCGCACAAGCGCGCGCGCCTACGCCGCGGTTTTTCAGCGGCGCCTGTAGCGGAAATACCAGACTTCGTGGCCGATACGGCGGGCCTTGGATTCGTAGCGGGTTTCCGGCCAGCCGCCGGGGCGGTTGAGGAAATCCTTGGGATCGCTGGCCAGCCAGTCGAAGTCGGGGTGGCCGTTCATCACCATCAGCGCCCAGCGCAGATAGACCGGATGGTCCGTGCCGAAGCGGAACTCGCCGCCGGGCTTCAGCTTGCGGGCGATCATCGCGACGGGGCCGGGGTTCATCATGCGGCGCTTGGCGTGGCGCGCCTTTGGCCATGGGTCGGGATGAAGGAGATAGACGAAGCTCAGTGCGCCATCGGGGAGGCGCGAAAGGACCTGCAGCGCGTCGCCCATGTGCAGGCGAATATTGCCGAGGCCCTGGTCGCGGATATGGCCGAGCGCCGTGACGACGCCGTTGAGGAACGGCTCGGCGCCGATGAAGCCATGGTCGGGCAGCAGGTCGGCGCGATAGGCGAGATGCTCGCCGCCGCCGAAGCCGATTTCGAAATGGAGCGGGCGATCATAGCCGAAGAGGTTGGCAGCGGTAATTTCGCCTTCTTCCGGCACGGAAATGGCAGGGAGCAGCGTATCGACGAGTTGCTGCTGGCCCGCGCGGAGCTTGTGGCCCGACTGGCGGCCGTAGAGGCGGTTGAGCGTGGTGGGGTCGCCGGATTTATGCGCGGTCATGGCGGCGCGCTTAGCGGGGCCGGGCGACGGGAGCAAGCATTAGGCCGCGTTGTTGTGCAAGCGTGCCTCCCGCCCCCAAGGTGAGGAGATGCGGGACGGGAGGCACGCAGGGCCACGGCCGGGGCTGCTCGGCCGGGCGATGGCATGCGGTGCGACCGGATGACTCCGTTCCGTCAGTTCAATGGCATTTGACGAAACGGCCTTTGGCGTCTTTGCACGGCCCCTTCTTGGCGAGCGGCTTAGGCGGGCATTTGATGAATTTGCCCTTTGCGTCCTTGCAGGGCGCGGCCAGCGCGGGAGCGGCGCTGCCGGCGAGAAGGGCGATGCAGGCAAGAGCGGATGTCAGAGATCTGGTCATCGGCTGTCTCCTTGAGAGGAGTTGCCGAACCCGACAGGGGTGCGGGTTCGACAGGGAACTTTATGAGCCGCGAGCACGCCGGAAGCTAATGAACTTTTCGTCATGTTGGCGATATGAAAAGCGGCGCGGCGCGAACGGCGTCGGGTGTTCAGGCAAAAACAAAACGGCGCGCAGGGTCTTCCCAGCGCGCCGCTTTTGATAGGATTTTGCCGGATCTTTAGAGTGCGGCCTTGAGCTTTTCGACCAGATCGGTGCGTTCCCAGGGGAAGAACTCGCCTTCGGGCTTGCGGCCGAAATGGCCGTAAGCGGCAGTCGGGCGATAGATGGGCTTGTTGAGGCCGAGATGCGTGCGGATGCCGCGCGGGGTAAGGCCGCCCAGTTCCTTGATCGACTTGATCGCCTCTTCGATCTTCGCGTCATCGAGGCTGCCGGTGCCGTGGGTATCGACATAGAGCGAGAGAGGCTCTGACACGCCGATCGCGTAGGCGAGCTGGATCGTGCAGCGGCGGGCGAGCCCGGCGGCGACGATGTTCTTGGCGAGATAGCGGGTGATATAGGCGGCCGAGCGGTCGACCTTGGTCGGGTCCTTGCCCGAGAAGGCGCCGCCGCCATGGGGCGATGCGCCGCCATAGGTGTCGACGATGATCTTGCGGCCGGTAAGGCCGGCGTCGCCGTCGGGGCCGCCGATTTCGAAGCTGCCGGTCGGGTTGATGTGATAGACGGTTTCGTCGCCGAGCAGCTCGCCGGGGAGCACTTCAGCGATGACGCCCTTCACATAGTCCTTTAGTTCCGCTTCCTTCTCGCCCTCGTCATAGCCCTTGGCATGCTGGGTCGAGACGACGATCGCGGTGGCGGCGGCGGGCTTGCCGTTTTCGAAACGGAGCGTCACCTGGCTCTTGGCGTCGGGTTCAAGGAAGGGCGCGCGGCCGGAATGGCGGTCATGCGCCATCTTGGCGAGGATCTTGTGGCTGTAGTCCAGCGTGGCGGGCATGAGGTCGGGCGTTTCGTCGCAGGCGAAGCCGAACATGATGCCCTGGTCGCCTGCGCCTTCATCCTTGTTGCCGGACGCATCGACGCCCTGCGCGATGTGCGCGGACTGGCCGTGGAGGTTGTTTTCGAAGCGGAAGCTTTCCCAATGGAAGCCGTCCTGCTCGTAACCGATGCGCTTCACCGTTTCGCGGACGGTGCGCTCAATCTCTTCCTGCGCGCCGGGGGCCCACTGGTCATTCTCATAGACGCCCTTGCAGCGGATTTCGCCAGCGAGGACGACGAGCTGGGTCGTGGTCAGCGTTTCGCAGGCGATGCGGGCTTCGGGGTCCTTGGACAGGAACAGATCGACGATGGCGTCGGAAATCTGGTCCGCGACCTTGTCGGGATGGCCTTCGGAAACCGATTCCGAGGTGAAGAGATAGTTGTTGCGCATAGGACTCCCGTTAACACGCTTGGGTCTGAGGCGATATAAAGAAAAGTTTATGTGCCCTATTAGCGGGTCGTGCGGCGAGTGGCAATGGCCAGTCCGGCGAGCAGTGCCATGAACAGGAAGGATGCCCAATTGCCGAGCCGCGCGAAGGGCGTGGGCGGCAGAACGGAAGGCAGCGTGCTGTCGAGGAACCCGGCGCGGTAGAGGCCCAGCGCATGGAGAACATGCCCGCGGGCGTCGATGACGGCGGACACGCCGGTCGGGGTGGATCGGACGATCGGGATGCCTTCCTCGATCGCGCGCAGGCGGGCTTGGGCGAGGTGCTGGACCGGGCCCCAGCTGCCGAACCAGGCGTCGTTGGAGGGGTTGAAGAGGAAGGCGGGACGGTTCTTCGCGTCGATCACCTGGCCTGAGAATATGATCTCATAGCAAATCTGGACGCCCATCTTGAGCTGGGGACGGCCGAGCGTGGCGGGGAGGGTCAGGCTCTGCGGGCCGGGGCCGGGCCAGAAATCGGCGTCTCCGGGCACGAGGCGGGACAGGCCGATCGGCTGGAGGATGGCGCGCATCGGCAGATATTCGCCATAGGGGACCAGGTGCGACTTGTCATAGCGGCCAAGCAACTGCGCCTGGGGCGAGACGATGAAGAGGCTGTTGTTCGCGCCTGCGAGCGCGTTGGTGGTGACGCCGCCTTCTTCGACCCGCTTGAAATAGACCTTGGTAGCGCCGGTCATCAGCAGATCGCCGGGACCGAGCAAGGAGGCTAGGCGGCCGCGCCATTGCGGTTCCATGTCGAGATAGGCGGGGATGGCGGCTTCGGGCCAGAAGATGAGGCGCGGGGCGGGGCGAGGCTCTCCGGACAGCCGCGCCAGGGTGCGGAAGTGCGCCTCTTCCAGTTCGGGGGAGTATTTTTCGTCCTGCCCGATATTGGGCTGAACCACGCGGATGCGGGGTGCGCCTGCAGGCGTTGGGGGAGCGGGCGTGAGCAGGCCCCAGAGCGCGAGGACGCAGAGCGGAAGCGAGATCGCGGCGGCGGGGGTCCAGTGGCGGCGGAGGGCGAGGAGGATGGCTCCGGCGGCTAGGATGGCGAGCGCACCAAGGCCATAGGTGCCGATGAGGGCGGCGGCGATGGCCATGCCGGTGGGGAGGAGGGTGACGCCGAGCGGGTTCCAGGCGAAGCCGGTGAAGACAATGGCGCGGAGATATTCGCTGGCGATCCAGCAGGCGGCGAAGAGGAGGGTGAGGGAGAGGGCGCTGCGCTCGCTCCGCTCGCGGCCCACCCCGGGCCCCTCCCGTAAACGGGAGGGGAGATTTTTGGTAAGCCACCAGGCCGCCAAGGTCGCGAGGCCCGGATAGACGGCGAGATAGAGGGAGAGGAGGACCACCGCGCCATAGCCGAACCAGTGGGGCATGGCGTCCTGGAAGCTGAAGGCGTGGGCGATCCAGTTGAGGCCGAGGGTGAAATAGCCAAGGCCGAACAGCCAGCCGCGGGTGAAGGCGGCGCGGCGATCGGGCGCGCGTTCGATGAGCCAGAGGAGCAGCGCGAAACAGGCGAGAGTGACGGGCCAGAGCTTCAGCGGCTCAAAACCCGTCGCCGACAGAAAGCCTGCGAGCAGGGCGGCGAGCTTTGGAAAGCGGTCCGGAACAGCCTTCATCGGGGAGCGGATCAGCGCAGGGTTGCCATGGTGGCGTGGCTGCACTTGTCGCTCTTATGCCCACCGCCGGACAACATCGAGGCAGCGATGAATCCTCCCACCACCAAGATCAGGAAGGCGGCGGAGAGGAGGCCGAGATATTTTTCGATGAACGCCTTTATCGGGCGGCCGAACTTCCAGAAGAGGAAGCCGACCAGCATGAACTGGAAGGCGCGGGAGATGATGCTGGCCCAGAGGAAGGTGAAGAGCGACAGGCCGATGAAGCCCGCCGTGATGGTAATGAGCTTGAAGGGGATGGGCGTCGCGCCCTTCACCAGGATGATCTCCGCCCCATAATCGCGCAGATAGCAGGCGGCGACCGGGAACTTCGCGGCGAGGCCGAGGGCGTGCAGGATCTGCTGGCCGACCGCTTCATAGAGGAAATGGCCGATCGCATAGCCGAGCAGGCCGCCAAGTACCGACGCGATGGTGCAGATGATGCCGAAGCGGATCGCCCGTTCCGGCCGGGCAAGGCACATGAGGCCTAGCAGCGGGTGCGGGGGGATGGGGAAGAAGCTGGATTCCATAAAGGAAATGACGAAAAGCCAGCGTTCGGCATGGGCGTGGGCGGCTTTCGCCAGCGTCCATTGATAGAGCTTGGTGAGCATCGGGGGCGGGCCTAGCGGAGATTGAAACCGACCGCCAGCGCTTTCGATTTCGTGGCAGAGCGAAAGGGTTGATCCGTTGCTTGGGCGGCGTAGAATCGAGCGTAGAGGAGAAAAATTCATGCTGGGCATGGGAGAGGGCGGGTGCCCGTTCGAGTTCAACACGGACCCCGCGACCTTCAAGGTAGGCGACGCGGTGAGTTATCGCGTGACGGGAAGCCTGGCGGGCATGCCTTTTGCAGGCGTGCTGCTGGAGGTGCATGACGATCATGTCGTGCTGACGTCCGACGAGCAGGACCCGGTGAGCCGGATGCGGGCGACCCGCGAAAGCCGTCCACTCGTCCGAGAGGAAGATGTGTGCTGACGCGACGGCGTTGACGGACGGGTGACGTCTGGGCAAGACCCACTTCCCCGCTCAGCAGCCCGGCCGGTTTTCACCCTGTGACATTTTCTTCCCCATCATGGTCCAGGCTGCGCGAGCGCGGCGGGGGGGTGCTGTTCGCGCTGGGGCTGAACGGGCTGTTGCTGCTGGCGTTGCTGACTATGGCGCCGCAGCTGGAGCAGCGGGTGGAGGATCCGCGCAATCCCGTGACCTTCGAAATGGCGCCAGCGCCAGCCAAACAGGAGGCGCGCGCGGAGAAGAGCAAGGAGAGGCGGAAGGAGAAGGCGGCTGCGGCGTCCCCCGCTCCGCCGAAACCGACGCCGCCGGTGAAAAGGCCCAAGGACCTGGAGAAGCTTGTCCTGCCGTCGCCCATGCCCTTCCTGGAGATGGACAGCATGCAAATGGCGGCGGCGGACATTGGGAAGATACCGAAAAAGGACGCTGGCGAAGGTGCGTCCGGTCAGGGCAACAGCAGCATGGCGGCGGGGCCGGGCGAAGGCCCCGGCGGCGTGCAGCTGTTCGAGGCGGAATGGTACAGGCGGCCGAGCCCTGCCGAACTGGCGACCTACATTCCGGCCACTGCGCCGGGCGATGGCTGGGGCCTGGTGGCGTGCAAGACGGTCGAGAATTTCCGCGTCGAAAACTGCCAGGCGCTGGGCGAATCGCCGCAGGGGTCGGGCTTTGCCCGGGCGGTGCGGCTCGCCGCATGGCAATTTCTGGTGCGGCCGCCACGGGTGAACGGCAAGCCGATGATCGGCAGTTGGGTCCGCATCCGGATCGATTACAGCCGCAAGCCGGCGGACAGCGGCGCGGCGGGCATGTGAATTAGGTTGCGTTTCGATACTTAAACGGCATGATGCCTCCCGTTTATCATCAGGGAGGAACATCATGATCATTTACGGCGCGCGCCCATCGCCCTTTGTGCGGAAGGTCATCATCTTCGCCGAAGAAAAGGGGCTGGCAATCGAGGTGCAACCCGGTGGTTTCGGGCGGGGCGGGGACATTTTTGCAAAGGCATCTCCCTTCGGCAAGATACCCGCTTTCCAGGATGGCGATTTCCTGATCAGCGACAGCACGGCCATCATAACCTATATGGATGCCGTTCAACCCGAGCCCAACCTGATCCCGATGGAGCCCAAGACGCGGGCGCGGACGATCTGGTATGAGGAATTTGGCGACACGATCGTGCAGGCGGCGGGCATGCCGATCTTCTTCAACCGCATGGTCGCGCCCTTGCTGGGCCTGCCGCAGGATCTGGCGGCGGCCGAGAAATCCGAGGCGGAAGCATTGCCGCGGGCGCTCGACTATCTGGAGAATATCTTGCCGGAGAGCGGCTTTCTGGTGGAGGATCGCTTTACCTTGGCCGATATCGCGGTGGCCTCTCCGCTGATTAACATCGGCTATTGCAGCAAGCTGGTCGTGGAAGGACGCTGGCCGAAGGTGGAACAATGGGTAGAGCAGATGCGTGCGCGGCCGAGTTTTGCGAGCGCCCTGGCGGCGGAGGCGACCCAGATCGAACGGATGAAGGCAAGCTGATATAACCTATTTGGAACATTTATCTTGACATCGTCACGCTGTTCTGGCAGCAATGTCGATATTGGGAATTGTGAGTCGCCACAGCGGCGGCGCGGCAAGGGCTGGTCCGGTTGGGTCGGCCCTTTTTATTGGGGGTCAGGCATGGCGGGGAAGAATGAGGCGGGCCCGGTGCGGCGCTTTTCAGGCAAGGCGAGCGACGCGCCGGACCGCATGCTGAAGGTGCAGCACAGTCAACGCGGCGCGGCGGGGAGCGGTGCGCAGCTACGGGCCGTCCGCAAGGATGGATGGACGGCGGAGCGGCGCAAAATCTTCATGGAGACGCTGGCCGCCACCTGCAACGTCAGCGAGGCGGCGCGGGTCGCGGGCAAGAACCTGTCGAGCGCCTATTATCAGAAGCGGCGTGATCCGGGCTTTGCGCGGGAATGGGCGCAGGCGCTGAACATCGGTTATGCCGAACTGGAGGCGCTGCTGTTGCGCCAGTCGCTGTTCGGCACCGAGGAAGAAGAGGTGACGCTGGACGCGGAGGGCATGGTGAAGAGCCGCAAGGTGAAGCGGGGGCATCCCAATGCCGTGGCTGTCCGGCTGCTGGTGCAGCATCGGCGTGAGGCGGGCGACAGGCGCTCTGCCGACGAGGCGGATCGGCCGGATGGCGAGGATGCGGTCGAGCGGTTGCGCAAGGCGCTGGAGATGGTGCGGGAGAGGAGTGGGGTGGGGTGAGATGAGGTTATTTTTACCCGTCATATCGGCGGGAGGCTGCATCTGGATTGGGATGGGCGGTCGCCTATGAGATCCCAGCTTTCGCTGGGATGACGGGGTTGGAGTGGATTGCGAACGCCGCACAGCCGACCCCGCTGCGACTAAGCCTCACCTGCGGTTCGGCAAGTCTCGCTCCCCTCCCGCTTGCGGGAGGATCGATCAGAGGCACGTGACTTTGATCGAGGGGTGGGCTGGCGCAATGTCGGAACTTGGCCGTTAGCCAACAACTCTACCGTCATGCCGGCCTTGAGCCGGCATCCCGCTTCTTCTGATCGGCAATGTTAAGCGGGATCCCGGATCACCGGGGTGACGAAGCTGTTTGAGATTATCGACCCGTTTCCGGCGCGTAGCGCAGGTGGAGGAGGGGGTAAGGGCGGCCTTGACCGTCGCGGTCGGAGCGGCCGGTACGGGCGAAGCCCATGCGTTCGTAGAAGGTGAGCGCGCCCTCATTCTGTTCGTTCACGTCGGTGGTCATGGCGGGATGGAGCGCGAGGCCATGTTCGACGAGCGAGCGGCCGACGCCTTTGCCGTGCCAGTCGGGATCGATGAAGAGCGCGTCCATGTGCGTGCCGTCGATCAGCATGAAGCCGACGGCGCGGTCGTCCGCGTCGGTAGCGAGCCAGGCGGCGGATTGGGGAAGGAAAGCGGACACTTCCTGATCGATCGCCTGGCGATCGGTGGCTTCAAGAAAGTCATGGGTCGCATCTACGGCGCGGCGCCAGATGTCGAGGAGGCGGGCGCCATCGGCGGCGCGGGCGGGACGGATAGAGATCATGGGCACGCATATAGCGACGAAGCGGCGCGAACGAAGGGGCGGGCGACGGAACAAAGGCTGAGCGCGGCGAGGGGAGCAAGGCCAAATGGGTGGCATTTCGGATTTTGAGCGGCTGGCGACATTGCCGGACGAGGCGCGTGAGCGGGTGCTGGTCGGGCTGAATGGCGCGGCGGCGCAGGCCCTGGCGCATGATTGGGAGTGGCTGGCGCGGCCGGAACAGCTTGCTCCCGCCGGAGATTGGCGCATCTGGTTGATGATGGCGGGGCGCGGCTTTGGGAAGACGCGGGCCGGGGCGGAGTGGGTGCGCCATATCGCGGAGGGCGACGGGACGGCGCGGATCGCGCTGGTCGGCGCGACGCTGGGCGAGGCGCGCAGCGTGATGGTGGAGGGGCCTTCCGGCCTGCTGGCGGTTGCGCCATGGTGGAACCGGCCCGTCTTCTCGCCCGCGTTGCGGCGGCTGATCTGGCCCAATGGGGCTATGGCGATCCTTTTTGGTGCGGCGGAGGCGGAATCGCTGCGCGGGCCGCAGTTCAGCCATGGCTGGGCCGACGAGATCGCCAAATGGCCGAATGGGGAGGCGGCTTGGGACAATTTGATGATGGGGATGCGATTGGGAACGCGCCCGCGCCTGTTGGCGACCACGACGCCGCGCCCGGTGCCGTTGGTGCGCGGGCTGGTGGCGCGGAGTGGCGCTGACGTTGTCGTCACGCGCGGGCGAACGGCGGACAATGTCGCGAACCTGGCGGAAGGCTTCGTGGCGGCGATGGAGCAGAATTATGGCGCGACGCGACTGGGGCGGCAGGAACTGGACGGCGAGCTGATCGCCGAGGTTGAAGGCGCGCTCTGGACCCGCGATCTGCTGGAGCGGTGCCGGGTGGTGCATGTGCCGGGGCGCGAGGATGGCGAGGCGTTGCTGTCGCGCGTGGTCGTGGGCGTCGATCCGCCTGCTTCGGCGCATGGCGATGCGTGCGGGATCGTCGTGGTGGGGCTTGGGCCTGATGGGCGCGCTTATGTAATTGCCGATGCGAGTGTCGAGAAGGCGACGCCGGAAGGATGGGCGCGCGCTGTCGCTTATGCGGCGGCTCTACATGGGGCGGATCGGGTGATTGCCGAGGCCAATAATGGCGGGGCGATGGTGGAGAGCGTGCTGCGCGCGGCGGAAGCGGCGCTGCCGGTGCGGCTGGTGCATGCGAGCCGGGGAAAGGCGGCGCGGGCTGAGCCGGTCGCGGCACTGTATGAGGCCGGACGGGTGCGGCATCGCGGGGCTTTCTGGGCTTTGGAGGATGAGATGTGCGGGCTGGTGGCCGGCGGCGGCTATGTGGGACCTGGAAGGTCGCCGGATCGGGCGGATGCGTTGGTGTGGGCGCTGACGGAGTTGATGCTGGGGCGGCGCGGGGATGCGCGGGTGCGGGCGGTTTGAGGAACCGCGCCGCACGGCACTGCGTATTATCCTGGGTCAATTTTCCGAGGAGTGAAGGCAAATGAAGCTGGCCAAATTCATGATGATAGCTGCTGGCGCGACGCTGGTTGCGACGCCGGTCATGGCTGCCTCCCTCAATGGCAAGGAACGGGCCCGGGTGGCTCGGGCAGCACCGCGTGACCGGGATGAGGTGCGCTATTGCCTGTTGCAGGCGAAGAAGGGGCGGGATCGCGGGACGGTGATTGGCGCGGCCGGTGGTGCTGGCGTTGGGGCGCTGGCTGGCGGGAATTTGGGTGAGTCCTTGCTGGCGGGCGCTGCTGGGGCTGTGGCTGGGCGTGTGATCGGGAAGAGTGAGGGGACGAACGCGGCCTGTGATCGGGTGTTGGCGCGGAATCCGTAGGGCGGTTCCCCTCTCCAAGTTTCGCTAGGCGGCTGTTGGCCGCCGAGTTTCACTGTCCTCTCCCCCCTCAAGGGGAGAGGATTTTTTGTGGCGGGGTGTTTCCATGAAATTTTTTGGGGCGAAGGCCGTGCGTTCGGGCGCGCGGCCGGTGTTGGCGCGTGCCTGGGGATCGGGTGCGGTCGCTTTGGGCGAATGGCCAGCTTCCTATGAGGCGCAGGTGCGCAGCGGCGTGATCGGCAATCCGGTGGCGCAGCGTGCGTTGCGGCTGGTGTCGGAGGGGGCGGGCGCGACGGCTCTGCTGGTGAATGGAGTGGAGGAGGGGGAGCGCGGGCGCGTGGCTTCTCTGCTGACGCGCTGTTCGGCGGGGCAGGGGCTGGTCGAGACGCTGACGAGCCATTTGCTGCTTCATGGCAATGGCTATGTGCAGGTGATGGCGGGCGCGGACGGAAAGCCGGGCGAGCTTTATGCGCTGCGGCCCGAGCGGGTGAGCGTGGAGGCGGACGCGCGAGGGTGGCCTGCAGCCTATCTCTACCGGGTGGGCGAGAGCGTGACCCGGCTGCTGCCCGAGGATGGGGCGGGGCGGGCGTCCATCCTGCACCTGAAGGCGCTGCATCCGCTGGACGATCATTATGGGCTGGGCTGCGTGGGCGCGGCGGCCGGGGCGGTGGCGATCCACAATGCGGCGACGGTTTGGAACAAGGCTCTGCTGGACAATGCGGCGCGGCCTTCGGGGGCCATGGTCTATGATCCGGGCGACGGGTCGGTGATGTCGCCCGAGCAGTTCGAGCGGGTGAAGCGGGAGATGGAGGGGGCTTTCTCCGGCGCGGCCAATGCCGGGCGGCCGATGTTGCTGGAGGGCGGGCTCGATTGGAAGGCGATGAGCCTGACGCCTGCGGAAATGGATTTTGTGGGGCTGAAGGCGGCGGCGGCGCGGGAGATTGCGTTGGCGTTCGGGGTGCCGCCGATGCTGATGGGTCTGCCGGGCGACAATAGCTACGCCAATTATCGCGAGGCGAACAAGGCGCTGTGGCGGCAGACGATCCTGCCGCTGGTGGCGAAGATCTGCGGCGGGCTGGCGCAGGGGTTGCAGGGATGGTGGCCCGAGCTTTGCCTGTCGGCGGACCTGGATGCGGTGCCGGCCTTGTCCGAGGAGCGCGCGGCCCTGTGGGAGCGGGTGGCTTCGGCGGATTTTCTGACCGCGGACGAGAAGAAGGCGATGCTGGGAATTTTATCGAAGGCGGGAGGCGGGTGTCATGAAATATGATGGCGAGATGCTGGCGCGGCTGGTGGCGCAGGCCGAGGGCGCGCCGGGGCAGATGGACATGGTGATGATCCGCGCGCTGATCGAGGAGGCAAGCGAGCTGGGCGCGGGGCGGGCGCTGGAGCGGTTGGGGCTGGCCGATCGGAGCGCGGAAGGGGATGTGCGGGAGTTGCGCGAGCTGCTGTCCGCCTGGCGCGATGCGAAAAAGGCGGCGCGCGGGGCGGTGGTCAGCTGGGCGGTGCGGATCGTCATGGCGCTGGTGCTGCTGGGCGTGGCGGTGAAGGCGGGGCTTACGGACATGGTGCGCGGATGAATGAGGATTTGCGCTTTGCCGGTTATGCGGCGGTGTTTGACCGGGTGGATCATGGCGGTGACGTGGTGCGGCCAGGGGCGTTCGCTGGCGTGGCGGCGGGGGTGCCGTTGCTGTGGCAGCATTCGCCGGGCGAGGCGATCGGCACGGTCGAGCGGGTGGAGGAAGACCGCCATGGGCTGCGCGTGATCGGACGGGTTTCGGGACGGACTGGCGCGGGGAGGGCGGCGGCGCGTGCGTTGAAGGATCGCGCGGTGGATGGCTTGTCCTTCGGCTATCGGGTGCGGGAGGCTCGGGGAGCTTCGCCGCGCGAATTGCTGGCGCTGGAACTGGTGGAGGTGAGCGTGGTGACGCACCCGATGCAGCCTTTGGCGCGGGTTATTGCGGTGGAGGGGTAGGGGCAATTGTTGCAGCGCCCTGAGGGCGCTCCCCTCCACCGCCTTTGGCGTTGAAGAGAGTCACGTGCCTCTCTTCAAACCTCCCCATCTGTCGAGGGGGAGGGTTTATTCGGGCGGTCCTTTGGGAGCGCCTTTTTTGTTTCTAAGCGAGGAGTGGTTGATGACGGACCAGTTGGAAGCGAGCTTTGATGCAGTGGTGCAGGGTGAGCGTATCGAGGCGCTCGAGGGGGAGATTGCGGCGCTGAAGGGCGCGCTGATCCAGCAGCAGCGGCCGGCGCTGGACGGGGTGAAGGGCGGGGCGTTCGATCCCAAGCGCGCCGCTTTTGTCGAACGCTATCTGCGGCAGGGGCTTGAGGCAGGCGTGGAGCTGAAAAGCTTTTCGGCCGCCAGTGGCGCAGCGGGCGGTTATGCGGTGCCGAGGGAGATCGACCAGATCATCGACGCGACGCTCAAGAGCATCTCGCCGATCCGGTCGATCGCCAATGTCGTGCGCACTGGCACGGCAGGCTATCGCAAGCTGGTGACTTCGGGCGGTATCGTGTCCGGCTGGGCGAGCGAGACGGGTTCGCGGGCCGAGACGGGAACGCCCAGCTTCAACGAGATCGTGCCGCCATCGGGTGAGCTTTACGCCAATCCGGCGGCGAGCCAGGCGATGCTGGACGATGCGCAGTTCGATGTCGAAGGCTGGCTGGCGGGCGAGATTGCGCGTGAATTTGCTGCGGCCGAGGGCGCGGCCTTCGTCAATGGCAATGGCACGAACAAACCCAAGGGCTTCCTGACCTATACGACCACCAATGAGGCGGACAGCGCGCGTGCCTTCGGTTCGCTACAATATGTCGCGTCGGGCGCGTCGGCGGGCTTTGCGGCGACGAGCCCGCAGGACAAGCTGATCGACTTGGTCCAGAGCCTGCGTGCGCCCTACCGTCAGGGGGCCGTGTTCGTCATGAATTCGGCGACGATGGCGGCCATCCGCAAGATGAAGACGAGCGATGGCGCGTTCATCTGGCAGCCTTCTTTGGCGGCCGGGCAGCCCGCGACGCTGCTGGGCTATCCGGTGGTCGAGGCCGAGGACATGCCGGATATTGCGGCGGGATCGCTGTCGATCGCTTTTGGTAATTTCCAGGCGGGCTATGTGATTTCCGAACGCAGCGAGACGAGCATCCTGCGCGATCCGTTCAGCAACAAGCCGTTCGTGCATTTCTATGCGGTGAAGCGGATTGGCGGCGCGGTGGCCAATTCGGAGGCGATCAAGCTGATGAAATTCTCGGCTTCGTAAACCCTCATCCAACTTCGCCTAGGCGGCTTGGCCGCCAAGGCTTCGTACCCTTCTCCCGTTCGCGGGAGAAGGCGTTGGGGGCGTCTTCGGGCGCCCTCCTTTTTGTTGGGAGGGTGGATGGTGCTGGTGCTGGTGCGGGAAGAGGCGGGGGTGCTTGGGGCGTCGCTTGACGAATTGAAGGAATATCTGCGGATTGGCGGGAGCGGGGAGGATGGGCTGCTGGAGCGGTTGCTGCGAAGTGCGACGGCTCTGTGCGAGCAGTTCGTCGGGCAATGGCTGATCCTGGGCGAGGCGCGGGCGACGGTGCTGGCAGATGGGGGCTGGCAGCGGCTGTCGGCCCGGCCGGTGGCGGCGATCCTGGGTGTGGAAGCGGTTGCGCCGGATGGCGAGGCGGTGGCGCTGGCGGCGGATGCTTATGCGATCGATATCGATGCCGCGGGCGATCGCTGGGTGCGCGGGCAGCCGTTGGATGGGCGGCGCGTGCTGAAGGTGCGCTATCAGGCCGGGATGGCCGAGGATGCCGATGGGCTGCCCGAGCCGATCCGGCAGGGAATCGTGCGGCTGGCGGCGGAGCATTTTTCGGCCCGCGAGAGCGAAGTGGCGACGCCGCCCGCCGTGGTCGGTGCGCTGTGGCGGCCCTGGCGGCGGATGCGGCTGACATGAATGTGGCAGTGCTGACGCGGCTCGCCGAGGCGCGGGCGGAACGGCGGCGGCGGGCTGTGGCCGAGGCGATGCTGGCGGCCGGGGTTGAAGAGGCGCGGATCGAGGGGGAGGCGGTGCGGCTGTCCGGGCACGGGTTGCTGCGGCGCTGGATGAACGACCTTGGGCTGCGGAGGCGGGGAGGGGTGGGCTATGAGCGCGGAAGTGGTGGTGCGGGCTACGGTGGTTGCGGCGCTGCGCGGCGATGCTGAACTGATGGCGGGGCTCAATGGCCTGTTTGATGGGCTGCCGGTGCGGGCGAGCGTGCCCTATGCGGTGGTGGGTGAGTGCATCGCTGGCGACTGGGGCGCGAAGGAACTGGAGGGACGCGAGTTGCGGCTGTCGATCAGCTTGCATGATGCGGGGGAGACGCCGGAGCGGCTGGCGGCGGTGCTTGGGCGGATTGATCCGGTGGTGCAGGGGGTGGATGCGAGCGCGGGAGGATGGCGGATTGTTGGCGTGCGGCTGATCCGGTCGAGGGTGATGAAGGCGCGCGAGAAGGATGGGTGGCAGGCGATGGTGGATTACCGGCTGCGGGTGGTGGCGTCTTGAAATAGCGCGAGGGTTAATCTCCCTTCGGCCTGTTCGAATAAGTCACCTGCCTCATTCGAAAGTCGAAGGCTGCGCGTAACGCCCTTCGACAGGCTCAGGGCGAACGGAGGTTGAGTGAGCGTGTCGCTCAACGCGTCCATTGTCGTGCGAACTGCGCATGCCTTTTCTCGACTGCGCTCGAAAGGAACAGATGTGGCGCTGACGGACGCGTTAGAACCTTAACCGCCAGGCTTGGAATAATCCTCGAATTCGCCGGTGATCTTGTCGACATATTCGGCGATCTGGTCGTCGGCGTCGGCCTGGGCATCCTTGTCCGACATGCCGCCGGACTTGTCGTCGGCGACGATGGCGGCGCGGAATACGGTTTCCTTCGCGCTGCACTTGGATTTTAGCGTGGATTGGAAGTCACTGAGAGTGGCCTTCTTGTCCAGCGCGGGCTGGATCTCTTTCGCCAGGCATTCCGAATAAGCCTTGCGGCCTGAGCCGACTGCGTCGCCGCTCTGCGGGGCAGCGGCCAGCATCAACATGAGGGGAGCTGCAACAAGCATTCAAACCTCTCCAAATCCCGATTCTGACACGGTTTATCTTACAGGAGAATGCTTCATGGGCGTGGAAAAAGGAAGTGCGTTTCTATTGAAAGTAGGCGATGGCGGGGCTCCGGTGGCCTATGCGACGGTGGCGGGCATGCGCACGACGCAGCTGTCGGTGAATGGCGAGGCGGTGAACGTCACGTCGAAGGATTCAGGCGGCTGGCGTGAATTGCTTTCGGGCGCGGGCGTGCGTTCCGTCAGCGTGTCGGCGGCGGGGATATTCACCGGGTCGGCGGCGGAAGTCCGCATCCGTAATCATGCGCTTGCGGGCACGATCGAGCAGTTTGAACTCAGTTTCGAGAGCGGCGAGCGGATGCGTGGGCGCTTCCTGGTGACGCGGCTCGACTATGCGGGCGATTATAATGGCGAGCGCAACTATGCGCTGAGCCTGGAAAGCTCCGGCCCGGTGGTGTCCGAATGAGCGGGGCGGTGAATAGCGCGAGGGGCGAGGCTGCGCTGGAACTGGGCGGCGAGACGCTGCGGTTGCGGCCGAGCTTTGCGGCTCTGGTGGCGGCCGAGGAGGAACCGGGGCCGCTGTTCGAGCTGGTCGATCGAGCGGCGGACGGGAAGCTGTCGCTGTCCGATATTGCGGCGCTGTTCTGGCATTGCCTGGTCGATCCGCCGGGTGGGCTGACGCGTGAGGCGTTGGGCGAGGCGATCGTCGAGGCGGGGCTGGCGAAGCTGTCGCCGGTGCTGCGGGGCATTCTCAAACAGATTTTGGGGGGGCGATGAGCTTTTTCAAAGCGGCGGCGCGGCTGGCTGGCGTCGCGGGATGGCTGCTGGGCTGGCGGCCGGATGAGTTCTGGCGATCGACGCCGGTTGAACTGGAGGCGGTGCTGCGCGCGGCGCGGGGCGAGGAGGAGCCGGATGTGGGGATGGATGTGGGGGAGTTGGAGCGGTTGAGGGCGGTGATGCCGGATTGAGGCTTGAGGTGGGCGCGTGGGGCCTGCCCCACCCCACCCCAACCCCTCCCCTCAAGGGGAGGGGCTTTTTGTGATTCCTGGAGGGTGGGATGGACGAGGAAATCGAGACGCTGGTGGTGCGGGTCCGGGCGGATACGCAGGGCTTGTCGCGCGATGTGGAGGCGATGCGGGGGGAGTTGGAAGGGCCGCTGGCTTCGGGTGCGGAGCGGGCGGGGCGGCGGATCGAGCAGGGGCTGTTGCGCGCGGTACGGAGCGGGCGGTTCGGCTTTGAGGAGCTGAAGCAGGTTGCGCTGTCAGTGCTGGAAGAGATTGCGGCGGGTGCGGTGCGATCGGGCGCGGGCAGCGTCGGGGGCGTGGGTGGGTCCTTGCTGACGCTGGCGGGGGCGGCGCTTGGGCTTCCGGGCCGGGCGACGGGTGGGCCGGTCGCGCCGGGGCGGGCCTATGTCGTGGGCGAGCGGGGGCCGGAACTGTTCGTGCCTACGGCCAGCGGACAGGTCGTCGCGCATGGCGGCGGTGGCGGACGCGATGTGCGCGTGAACATCGCCGTGCAGGGACGCGGCGAGGGATGGGACAATGCCCGGCTGCTGGCGCGGAGCGCGCGGCAGGTAGCGCGGGCGGTCAAGGGGGCGCTGAACGGATGAGTGGGCTTGGCTTTTGGCTGGCGGATGCGCGGCGGGGGCAGGAGGAGCGCTTCATGAAGCGCTTTGCCCCGACGCATTGGACCGTCAATTTTCCCCGGCCGGTGATGGCAAGCGTCGTGACCAGCGCGGCGGATGCGCTTCGGGTCGATGCGGTCTTTTACGGGTCGGGCGATCTGGCGGGGCTGATCTGGGAAGCCGAGGACAAGTGGAGTCATCCTCTACTGGCCTATGAAACGGCGCGGGATTTCCGGGACTGCGTGCTGCGGTTCCGTTGGCGCAGCGGGGGGATCAAGCGGCTGGATGAAGTGCATGGGCCGACGCTGACGATCGAGGGGCGCGATGCGGCGGGCAATCCGCGGTCCTGGTATGTGCGGCTGTGGAACTATGCCAGCGGATCGGCGGAAGATGCGCAGATCGTGCTGGATTTTTCCGCGATCAGTGGCGGCTTCCTGCTGCCGGGCGAGGCCGATCCAGTGTGGGCGGGCGATGTGGACCGGATGTTCATCTCGCTCGCGCCGCCCGGCTATGATGCGGGCAGCACGCCTTTTGCGGCGGGGGTAGAGGGCTGGGCGGAGCTTTCCGGGATGCGCTGCGACGGGGCGGGGTCCGTGCTGAGCGTCGGGGATGTGATGGTGCCCGAGCATGGGCTGTCGATGGCGACGGGCTATGACGATTGTTTCAACCAGACGCCGGAGCGGATCGTCGCGGCGATCCATGCGCTCGGCTATCGCGGCGACATCAATCATTATGTGGGGATGAGCCATTATTTCCGGCTCGAGCCGCTGGGCGGGGGATTTTACGTCAGCCTTGCCGGTGGCGTGCTGAATACGCCCTGCGCGGCCTGGCACGCGGACTTTGCGCGACGCTCCAAGGCGTTGGGGCTGGGGGTGATCTGGTCGCTATCCTATGAACTGCTGGACGCGCATTGCTGGAACGACTGGAAACAGCGGGCGGAGAATGGCGATCCGGCGCTGACCGGATGGGAGCCGCCATCGACCTTGCTGTCGCCCGCGCATGACGGGGCGATGAGCTATTTGCGGCTGGTGGCGGGCGCCTTTGTTTCCATCGGTTTGGGCGCAGGGATTCCGATCAAGTTTCAGGTGGGCGAGCCCTGGTGGTGGGTGATGCCTGCTGATGGGCGCATCTGCATCTATGATGATGCGGCGCGGGCGGCTTTTGGCGGGAGTCCGGTGTCTGTTCCCGATGTTCGCGGCGTGCTGAACGGGGCGCAGAAGGCGTTGCTGGATCAGGCGGGGGCAGTCCTTGCCGCATCGACGGCGGCGCTTTGTGCATGGGTGAAGGGGATCGCGCCAGACGCGGTGACGCATCTGCTGGCCTATCTTCCCACCGTACTCGATCCGCTGGCGCCAGAGGCCAAGCGGGCGAACATGCCGGTCGGCTGGGCTTCGCCTGCCTTCGATGTGCTGCAGCTGGAAGATTATGACTGGGTGACGGAGGGGCGGCCGAGCCGCACGGCGCGCGGGGTCGAACTGGCGACGGCGCGGCTCGGCTATCCGGTCGATGAGCAGCATTATTTTTCGGGTTTCGTCCTGCTGGCGGAGCATGTCGGGCAGTGGCGGCGGATTGCAGAGGCGGCGGAGGCGTCGGTGAAGCGCGGGACGGCGGCGACTTTCATCTGGGCGCTGCCGCAGGTGGCGCGGGATGGCTTCACCTGCTTCAGACTTCAGGGGGACGATAATATGCAAGCCTTTGATGATGTAGCCTTTCCGCTCAGCATTGGGCGGGAGGCGAGCCTGGCGCCGGCTTTTTCGACGCAGATCGTGGAGAGCCCTTCCGGGCATGAGCGGCGGAGCAGCGATTGGGCGGATGCGCGGCTGTCCTTCGACGCGGGGCCGGGGGTGCGGTCCGAGGCGGATATTGGCGCACTGATCGCTTTCTTCCGCGCGCGACGGGGGGCAGCGCGGGGTTTTCGTTTCACCGATCCCTATGATGATCGCAGCTGCGGGGTTGGCGCGGTGCCGGGGGCGCTCGACCAGCGGCTGGGAATTGGTGACGGGGTGCGGACCGAGTTTCCGCTGCAGCGCTATTATGGCGAGGGTGAGGAAGCGCAGGTGCGGCGCATCACTCGGCCTGTGGCGGGGAGCATCCGCGTGGCGGTGGATGGCGTAGAACTGACCGATGGCTGGAGCCATGCGGGGCTAGGCGTCATCGCCTTTGACGCGGCACCGGAGGAGGGCGCGGTGCTGACGGCGGGCTTTCGCTTCGATGTGCCGGTGCGCTTTGCCGAGGACCGGCTGGACATCAATCGCGCGACCTTCGCGGCGGGCGAGGCGCCTTCGGTGCCGCTGGTGGAGATACGGGAATGAGCGGGTGGGAGGCTTTGGAACAGCCGCTGGCGACGCTTGCTTTCTGCTGGCGGCTGGAGCGGCGGGATGGGGTGACGATTGGGCTGACCAGCCATGACGGCGATCTGGAGATTGGCAATGTCCGCTATCGTGCTGCGCCGGGCGTGATGCCTTCGGCGATCCGGAGTGGGATCGCCGCCAATGGGAGCGATGCCGATCTGCAGGGCGCGCTGGTGGCGGATGCGATCAATGAGGCCGATCTGATGGCAGGGCGCTGGGACGGTGCGGCGCTGGAACTGCGGCTGACGGAGTGGGAAGCGCCGGGCGAGATGTGGCTGCTGCTGGCGAAGGGGGAGATTGGAAGCGTTTCGCAGAAGGGCGGCGCTTTCACGGCGGAACTGGTGGGGGCAATGGCGGCTCTAAAAGCGCCGGTTGCGCCATCGACTTCGCCGGATTGCCGGGCGGCGCTGGGGGACCGGCAGTGCCGGGTCGATCTGGCGGGGCGGCGTAAGACCGTGGTAGTCGGGAGCGTCGATAACGTCGAGGTGAGCGTCTCCGGGTTGGTGGCGGGGGCCTATGCCTTTGGCACGCTGCGATGGATGACGGGTCCTAATGCCGGGGCGGTGCAGGCGGTGGTGGACAATGGCGTGGGCGTCCTGACGCTGGCCGACCCGCCGGTCTTTGCAGTGGAGGCAGACACGCTGGCGCTGCTGACCGAGGGGTGCGACCGGCAGTTGGAGACGTGCCGGAGCCGTTTCGCCAATGTCGTGAACTTCAGGGGCGAGCCCTATTTGCCGGGAACGGACCTGCTGACGCGCTATCCCGGCGCATGAACTGTACGATGGCGGACCGGATCGTGGCGGCGGCGCGCGATCTGGTGGGGGTGCGGTTTCGGCTTCATGGGCGCAGTACGGAACGGGGCGTCGATTGCGTGGGGCTGGCGGCGATCGTCTTGGCGCGGGCGGGGCATCGGGGGACTGCGCCGCGCGGATATGGGCTGCGGTCCGGGGATGGGGCTCTTGCGTGCGTATGGCTCTGTGAGGCGGGGCTGTCGGCCGTGCCCGAGGGCCGGGCTGGCGACCTGGCGCTCGTGCGGCCGGGACCGCTGCAATTGCATCTGATGATCCTGGTGCCGGGTGGGCATGTGCATGCTCATGCGGGGCTGGGGCGCGTGGTCGAAACGCCGGGGCCATCGCCCTGGCCGGTGATCGGTCATTGGCGGGTGAGACAGGAGGAGACATGGCGACTTTAGTGCTGACGGCGCTGGGCACGGCGATCGGCGGACCGTTGGGCGGAGCGATAGGCGGCCTGATCGGCAGCATCGACCAGGCGGTGCTGTTCAAGCCCAAGGGCCGCGAAGGCCGGCGGCTGAGCGACTTGCAGTTGCAGACATCGACCTATGGGGCGCAGATCCCCAAGCTGTTCGGGACGATGCGGGCGGCGGGATCAGTCATTTGGGCGACGGATCTCAAGGAGAAGAAGAACAAGAGCGGCGGCGGCAAGGGACGGCCGAGCGTCACCACCTACAGCTATTCCGCGAGCTTTGCCGTGGCCCTGTCGGCGCGCAGGGTGCGGGCGGTGCGGCGCATCTGGGCCGACGGCAATCTGCTGCGCGGTGCGGCTGGGGATTTCAAGACGGGGCTCAATGCGTTTCGCCTGCATCTTAGGGCCGAAGATCAGATCGCGGACCCGCTGATTGCTTCGGCGGAGGGGATCGACCGGACGCCCGCGCATCGCGGGGTCGCCTATGCCGTATTTGAGGACCTGCAGCTTGCCGATTATGGCAACCGTATTCCGTCGCTGACGTTCGAGGTTGAGGCGGATGAGGGGCCAGTGCCGATGGAGACGGTGGCCGCAGACCTCAGCGGGGGGTGGCTCGGTGCGGTAATTGGCGAAGCGGTTAGCGGCTTCGCTGCGGGTGGTGCGGATGTGAGCGATGCGATCGCGCCGCTGGTGGACGCGTGGGACTTGGCCTTCGTTGCCGATGAACAAGGGTTGCGGCTCGAGGGCACGAGCGCCGAGGGAGCGGCTGCTGAAATCAGCGCCGCTGCGCTGTGCGGGCGGGTGAACGGGCGATCCGTCGATCCTGTCGAGCAGTCCGGCGAGGGCGCGGACTCCGTGCCGCTGTCGCTTTCGCTGCGCCACTATGATCCTGCGCGTGATTACCAGGCAGGCGTGCAGCGCGTGAGCCGTCCGGGAACCGGGCGGGTGGAACAGGGTATCGACTTGCCCGTCACCATGTCCGGCGATGCCGCCCGGCAGCTGGCGGCGCGGCGGCTGAGCCATGGCTGGGCCGGGCGGGCGGCCATGACGCTGCGCTGCGGCTGGGACGCGCTGCGTCATGAAGCCGGAGATCTGGTGACGGTCGAGGGGAGATCGGGGCGCTGGCGGATCGAGGAGCGGGAATGGGAAGCCATGGCCGTGCGGCTAGCGCTGCGCCGGGTGCCGGGGGCAGGAGGCGTGCTGCCGACCGGGGCATCGTCCGGCGCGATCGTGCGGCAGGCGGACGCGCCGCATGGGGCTACGTCACTGATGCTCGTCGATCTGCCGCCGCTGCGAGAGGCTGCAGCCGTTGCGCCATTGATCGTTGCGGCCGCGAGCGGTGGGGAAGGTTGGCGAAGCGCGGCGCTGTTTGCGATGAGCGATACGGGCGAAGCTACTCCCGCCGGGCTCACCGCGCCGCGGGCCGTGATGGGTCAGGCGGATGAGGCTTTGGGTGACGGGAGTTGCACGCTGGTCGATACCACCAATACGCTTCACGTGACCCTGCTGGCCGCTGACATGGAGCTTGGCGATGCGGATGAAGCGGCGTTGGCGCAGGGGCGTAATCTTTGTCTTTTGGGGCGGGAGCTTCTGCAATTTTCCCGCGCTGTGCAGACCGGCCCGGCGAGCTTCCGGCTTGAAGGCTGCGGCGCGGGCTGTGCGGGACCGAATGGGCGGTGGCGGGGCACGCCGCTGGCGAGCGGTTCCTGTTGATCGAGGAGGAGCGGCTGGCGGAGCCTTTTGCTGGTCAGGGCAGCGGCGAGATTGGCGGCGGGCTGCGGCTGGCCGCAATCGGAATTGGAGACGCGGAGCCGGTTGAAGCCATGCTGACGGTCAGCGGCGAAGCGGTGACTCCCGCGGCGCCCGTTCATGTGCGCGCCGTGTCCGATGGCATAGGCGGATGGAACCTTAGCTGGACGAGGCGCAGCAGGAACGGGTGGCGCTGGATCAGCGGCGCGGATGTGCCGCTTGGCGAGGAAAGCGAGCGCTACGAGCTACGCGTGCTGAGCGGCGAGAGCCTGCTGCGCCGGGTGGAAACCACATCGCCAGCCTGGGCATATGATGCGGCGGCGACCGCTGAGGATGGCGGGGGAATGGTGACGGTCGAGATTCGACAGATCGGATCCTTTGCGCTGGGCCGGCCGGGGCGGATCGATCTGGCGCTTTGATAGCGGAAGCAGGAAAGGAATTTGATCATGACGATGGAAGCGACCCCCCGCTGGGGCCTGCCGCAGCTGTTTGCCGGGCAGGCGCAGAAGGAAATCTTTCACAATGAGGCGCTTGCGAGGATCGACATGCTGCTGCACGGCCAGGCAGAGAACGCGGACGAAGGTGCGCCGCCCTCGTCGCCGATGCCGGGGCAATGCTGGATCGTGGCTGGAAGCGCGACTGGAGAATGGGCCGGGCAAGATGGCTTCGTCGCCTGCTGGACAGAGGGTGGATGGCGCTTTGCCGCGCCGCGCGCGGGCTTGAGGCTCTGGGTCGCCGATCGGGAACATTCCATGTTCTATGATGGTGACGCGTGGCGGGATGCGCCGGTGCGCGAGGACGGGTTTATGTCGGCGATTTGCGCGTAGCAGGGCCGCGCCAAGGGGCGATCGCTGACCCTTCAGGCGGAGCGGCTCCGGACAACGAAGCGAGGAGTGCGATCGGTTCCATCCTGGCTGCGATGCGGAGTCATGGATTGATCGAACCATGACTTATAGCTGTCCATCTTTTACAGTGGAGAGAGGCGGAAATGCTTAACGTAGCCGGGGCGGAGTTGCGGCATGATGTATTTGTGCAACAGTTTCGCCAAATGTGGACTTGCCATGAAACTTTCTAGCCGATACATGGTTTCAGCAGTCCTTCGTGACACTATTGAAAGGGGAATTCAGATGCGGAAGCTTGCCCTCGCGGCTGCTCTTGCGACCAGCGCCCTGGCCACTCCGGCCTTGGCGCGTGACGACAGTTGGTACATCGGGATCGATTCCGGTGTTGTGCTTGTCGAAGACCAGGATATCACCTTCACCCCCGGCATCAGCCCCACCACGGGCCTTCCGACCGCCAGCACCACTCTGGAAGATGTGGATTACCACAAGGGCTGGGACGGCGATGCCGTCATCGGTTATGACTTTGGCGGTTTCCGTCTGGAAGCTGAAGCCGGCTATAAGCGTGCCAAGGTCGATCTGGACAAGAGCGGTTTCGGCGGTTCGGCGTCGGCTCTCTCCTTCATGCTGAATGGCTTGCTCGACTTCGGTTCGGACGATGGCCTGCAGGGCTTCGTCGGTGGCGGTGTCGGCGTCTCGCGCGCCAAGCTGGCTAACGACCTCGTCAATGACAGCGACACTGGTTTCGCTTGGCAGGCCCTGGCGGGCGTTCGCTATCCGGTGACCAACAACATCGACGTCTCGCTGAAGTACCGCTTCTTCAACCAGGACGACATTAACCTCGTCCCGGCCTTCACGACGGTTGCTGGCGTTGCTGGTGGTGATGTCGAGACCAAGCTGCGTACGCACAGCCTGCTGCTGGGTCTGACCTACAACTTCGGTGGTGAACCGGCTGCTCCGCCGCCGCCTCCCCCGCCGCCCCCGCCGCCCCCGCCGCCTCCGCCGCCGCCTCCGCCGGTCGCTGAATGCAGCCCTGGGCCGTACATCGTCTTCTTTGAATGGGACAAGTCGGACATCACGCCTGACGCCGCCACCATTCTGGACAACGCGGTTTCGGCCTACAGCAACTGCGGTAGCGCCCAGGTCATGCTGGCAGGTTATGCGGACCGTTCGGGTTCGGCCTCCTACAACGTCGGCCTGTCGCAGCGCCGTGCTGACGCGGTCAAGGCTTACATCTCGTCCAAGGGTATTCCTGACGGCGTGATCACGACCCAGGCGTTCGGTGAATCGAACCCCCGCGTCGAAACCGCCGACGGTGTACGCGAACTGCAGAACCGTCGCGTGGAAATCACTTACGGTCCGGGTTCGGGTCAGTAAGCAAGATTTTCATCCTCGCGGATGGAACATGGAACAAGGTTGAGGGGCTGGTCGAAAGACCGGCCCCTTTTCCATTGGCTTTAGGGCCTCTCGCAAGGCTTCAGAGTGCAAGGCGATAGTGGAGCGCCGCGTGAGGAGGTCCGCACATCGCTTGGCAACATGAACTATATCCGCAACAAACGCTGTCTTGCCGCGTTCGCGAGATATGCTTTGCCCGGAGTCCTCATGATCATGAAAAAGCCCGCCCTTGTCTTCACATCCCCCTTCCTCGCTTTTCTTGCCGCTTGCGTGAGTGGGGATGGAAGCATGAACAATGCAGGGTTGGCCTCTGCGCCGTCTTCAAGCGCTCCGTTGCTTTCGGCAGATGGATCGCGTCGGGGAGACGCTACCGTGACGGAAACGGCCACTGGTTTGCATGTCGCCGTGCGTGCCACCGGGCTTACTCCGGGCGTTCACGCGGTCCATATCCATATGACGGGCACTTGCACGCCGCCAGATTTCACCAGCGCGGGCGGGCACTGGAACCCAATGGGCCGGCAGCATGGCAAGGATAACCCGGCGGGTATGCATATGGGCGACATGCCCAATTTGACGGCATCGTCTGACGGATCAGGTCAGATCGAATATCTCATTCCCGGCGGAACGCTCCGCACGGGAGCCCATCCATTGCTCGACGCAGATGGTGCCGCGGTGGTGATCCACGCTCAGGCCGACGACAACAAGACCGACCCTGCGGGTAATGCGGGTGGCCGGATCGCTTGCGGTATCTTGGCGGCGAACTGAACAGGGGGCAAACCTGCGTCTTCAAATAGCTGGCAGGTCGGCTGGATACACAACCGCAATATCATAGCGTGCGCCGCTCTGGGTCAAACGGCTTTCAAAAAGGATGAATTTATCGATCAGAAAAGGCGGAGTGGATAGTCCGGCGTGGCTCGCTAAAAATGTGTCGGTGGGACCGCCGCCCGTCCGGCTGAAGCGGGCCAGCGTGATGTGCGGCAGATAAGCGCGGTCATCCGCTGCAAAACCGGCGCGGCCGCAGGCGCGGTCGATTTTGCGGTGGAGCTGGGTGAGTATGTCGCGCGGTTCAACGCCAGCCCAAAGGGTATCGACCCGGCCCTTTCGCTCAAACTGACCGAGGCCGGACAGCGAAAGCGCAAACGGAGCGAAGCGGACCGTACCGAGGGCAGCGGCTAAGTCGTCGGCCTGATGGGTGTCGGCGCCGCCGACAAAGCGCAAGGTGATGTGCAACTGGTCATCATCCTGCCACCGGGCGCCAGCGACGCCGCCCATCAAGGACAAAAGCCTGGCCCGGATGTCAGCAGGCGGACGGATCGCGACGAAGAGACGATGCATCCTGTAGATATAGGACAGGAGCAGCGGTAGGCTATGGCCCACTCTCACTTGAATTGGCGGCGATATGCGCCGATAATGAACGAACCGGCGGACATGTGCCGGCGAAGGAGATTATCTCATGGCCAATTGGTCTGATCCCCGCTCGGGCGTAGCCGGCTTCGGCGGGACGACGGTAGCGCGTGGGGAGGCGTTCGACGCCGGTCTGCGCAGCTATATGCTGTCGGTTTACAATTATATGGCGAGCGGCGTGCTGTTGACCGGCATCGTCGCGATGTTGTTCGCCTCAAGTGGTCTAGCCTATCAGATCTTGGCAGGCCCCGGCATCCTGAAATATGTCATCATGTTCGCGCCGTTGGCCTTTGTCCTGGTGTTGAGCTTTGGCATTGGGCGGCTATCGACGGTGACCGCACAGGCGCTCTATTGGGCCTATGCGGCGGTGATGGGGCTGTCGCTTTCGTCCATCCTGCTGGTTTATACGGGAACCTCTGTCGCGCAGACCTTCTTCGCAACGGCGGCGGCTTTCGCTGGTCTGAGCTTGTGGGGCTATACGACGAAGCGGGATCTGTCGGGCTTCGGCACCTTCCTGATCATGGGCGTGGTTGGGCTGCTTGTCGCCTCGCTCATCAATCTCTTCCTGCGCTCCAGCGCGATGGACATGGTGGTCAGCTTCATCGGCGTGCTGCTGTTCGCGGGTCTGACCGCTTATGACACGCAGAAGATCAAGAGTATCTATGTCCATGTCGCGGGCACGGAAATGGTTGGCAAGTCGGTGGTGATGGGGGCGCTGAACCTCTACCTTGACTTCATCAACATGTTCCTGTTCCTGCTGCGTTTCATGGGCAATCGCGACTGAGAGCGGCAGCAGAACGGTTAGAAAAGAGGCCCGGTGGATCGTCCGCCGGGCCTATTTCTTTATGCGGGCTTTTTCATCTGAGCGATCAGCGCGCCGTCCAGTTCTTTCTGCCGCTTATAAGCGGGCCGCTCCCGAAGGCGGCTTGCATAGCCTTCGAAGGCGGGCCGGGTGGGCAGAGTGCCAAAGGTCAGGCCCCAATCCACCTGCGCTCCCACATAGACGTCCGCGGCGGTGAACTGATTGCCGCATATCCAGGCTGGCACTGAGACCGCATGCTCCAGCGTATCGATGGCATGGTCGAATGTTCCATAGCCCGCCATCCGATCGCGACCTTCCGGCATGACGAAGCCGAGCGCCTTGTTGGTGATGGCGGCCTCGACGGGTCCGGCGGCGAAGAACAGCCAGCGATAATAGTCGGAGCGGCTGTCGGTCGGCGGCGCCAGCCCAGCGGCGGGGAAGGCATCGGCGAGATAGGCGCAGATGGCGGCAGCTTCGGTCACGACCTTGCCCGCATGAACGATGGCAGGCACTTTGCCCATTGGATTAATCGCCATATAGTCGGCGGACTTCATGCCGTCGTCGCCATAATCCAGTACCACCGTCTCATAGGGCTGTCCGACTTCCTCCAGCATCCAACGAGCGATCTGTCCGCGCGACATGGGGTTTGTGTAGAAGGTGATATCTGCTGGCATGAGGGGGCTCCTTTACCGCGGCGAGTAGTATCGCTGCCAGCATGGACAATGATCGGGAGGCTGGCAACGGGCCAGGTCTCGCCCTCGTCGGGAACTGACCGTAGTTTGCCAGTATTTTTACGGGCGGCGCGGACGTCCAGAGGGGGCGGATCGCTTGCTCGGCGTTTCGTTTAAGGCGCTGGATGGAGGCCAGGGTGACTGCTGTTCAGTGGTCTGCTCGCATAAAAAAGGGCGGCCTAATTGAGCCGCCCTTATCCATCTTCGTCAGTTCAGATTACTTTGCCGATTCTGCTGGCTTGGCCTTGCCACCTTTCTTGCCCTTTTTGGGGGCGGCGGGGCTGATTTCGAATGCGAGGGCGTCGTCCTTCAGCCGGACATGGACCTCCCCGCCATGGACCAGCTTGCCAAACAGCAGTTCCTCGGCCAGCGGTTGCTTGATCTTCTCCTGCATCAAACGACCCATCGGGCGGGCGCCGTAGAGCTTGTCATAGCCACGTTTGGTGAGCCATGCCTTCGCTTCGTCGTCCAGCGTGATGTGGACGTCGCGGTCGGCCAGTTGCAGTTCGAGCTGCAGCACGAACTTGTCGATGACCCGCGCCACGATTTCCGGTGGCAGATAGCCGAACGGCACGATCGCATCGAGACGGTTGCGGAATTCCGGGGTGAAGAGTTTCTTCACCGCATCCTCCTGCACATCGTCGCGTGTCAGTTCGCCAAAGCCGATGCTTTCCTTCGCCATGTCCGACGCACCGGCGTTGGTGGTCATGATGAGGATGGTGTTGCGGAAATCCACCGTCTTGCCGTGATGATCGGTCAGGCGGCCATTATCCATCACCTGCAACAGGATGTTGAACAGGTCAGGATGTGCCTTCTCGATCTCGTCCAACAGCAGCACGCTGTGCGGCTGCTGATCGACCGCGTCGGTCAGCAGGCCGCCCTGGTCATAGCCGACATAGCCCGGAGGCGCGCCGATCAGGCGGCTGACCGAATGGCGCTCCATATATTCCGACATGTCGAACCGCTGGAGCGGAATGCCGAGCAGATTGGCGAGCTGGCGAGCGACCTCCGTCTTGCCGACGCCGGTAGGGCCGGAGAAGAGATAGCTGCCGATCGGCTTTTCCGGATCGCGCAGCCCGGCCCGCGACAGCTTGATCGCGGAAGACAGCACCTCGATAGCCCGGTTCTGGCCGAAGACGACGCGCTTCAGGTCTGTGTCGAGCGTTTCCAGCACCGACTTGTCGTCAGCCGAAACGGTCTTGGGGGGAATGCGGGCCATCGTCGCGATGACCTGCTCTATCTCGCGCGGGGTGATCGTCTTCTTCCGCTTGCTGGGCACGACCAGCATCTGCATTGCGCCGACTTCGTCGATCACGTCGATGGCCTTATCGGGCAGCTTGCGATCGTTGATGTAGCGCGCTGACAGTTCCACAGCCGCCTTTATCGCGTCGGGCGTGTACCGGACGTTATGATGCTCCTCAAAGGCGCTGCGCAGCCCGGCGAGGATCTTGATCGTATCCTCGATCGTGGGTTCATTGACGTCGATCTTCTGGAACCGGCGCAGCAGGGCGCGGTCCTTCTCGAAATGGTTGCGGAACTCCTTGTAGGTGGTGGAGCCGATGCAGCGGATCGTGCCGCCCGACAGAGCGGGCTTGAGCAAGTTTGACGCGTCCATCGCGCCGCCGCTGGTTGCGCCCGCGCCGATCACTGTGTGAATCTCGTCGATGAAGAGAACCGCGTGCGGCATCTTCTCCAGTTCGGTGACGACCGCCTTCAAGCGTTCTTCAAAGTCGCCGCGATAGCGGGTGCCAGCGAGCAGCGCGCCCATGTCGAGCGAGTAGATAACCGCTTCCTTCAAGACGTCTGGCACTTCGCCCTCGACGATCTTGCGCGCCAGGCCCTCCGCGATCGCGGTCTTGCCCACGCCCGGATCGCCCACGTAAAGCGGGTTGTTCTTGGACCGCCGGCACAGGATCTGGATGGTCCGGTCGACTTCGGCCGCGCGGCCAATCAGCGGGTCAACCTTGCCCCGCGCCGCCTTCTCATTGAGGTTGACGGTGAACTGCTCCAAGGCACTGTCCTTCTTGCCCTTGCCGTCCTGCACCTTCTTTTCCTCTTCCTGCGCGCCCTTGGTCTCGCGGGTTTCGGGCGCCGCGGTGCCCTTGCCGACACCATGGCTGATATAGCTGACCGCATCGAGGCGGCTCATATCCTGCTGTTGGAGGAAATAGACGGCATAGCTCTCACGCTCAGAGAAAAGCGCCACGAGGACATTGGCTCCCGTAACCTCATCCTTGCCCGAAGATTGGACGTGCAGGATGGCGCGCTGAACAACGCGTTGGAAGCCGCTGGTAGGGGACGGGTCGCTGGAGCCGTCCACCTTCAAACTGTCGAGTTCGCTGTCGAGATATTGGGTGACGGCGTCGCCCAACTCGCCCAGCTCCACGCCGCACGCCTGCATCACCTTCGATGCATGCTCATCATCGATCAGCGCGAGGAGCAGATGCTCCAGCGTCGCATATTCGTGACGGCGCTCCGACGCATGGGTCAGCGCGTTGTGCAGGGTGGTTTCAAGGGCGGGTGCGAAAGATGGCATGTCTGTTCTACTCCTGGCCCCAAAGAGGGGCTGACTTGAACCATATGTCGGCATTGCTCGACGGCAGATCAAGGAGGCTTCCCTGACCGCCGGAATTGCCAGACTGCCCGTGCCCGGTGAAGCCCCTGTCAGGGCAGCAAGGGGCGGGGCGCGGGTTCATCGCTTGAATAACGCCTCGGCACTTGCTTTGTGGTTAACGGCGCTTTCAATTTTTGATCGAGTTCGGGCTATTTCGCCCTCCAGCGCTCTGATGCGCTCCTCCAAATCGGCAACGGACAGCGGACCCAAATCCTGTCGAAGCAGTTGGGCCAGCGGATTATCAATCTTGCGAGGCAGATCGTCGTCCATGTCCATGCATGCCAATGTTGACCGCCGGGGCTGGTCTGTCAATAAGGCCCTTGAGCCGCTCGTCGAATTTGGGTGCGGTGCAACATCGCTGCTGGGGGACGGTCATCATGGCGCTTGAGAACGCGTTGCCCGATGAGATGACGGCAATCGCCATTCCTGTTCCCGGCGGTCCCGAGGCGCTGGTGCCCGAGCGCCGTTCCGTTCCCGTCCCAGCAGCAGATGAAGTGCTGATCCGTGTTGCGGCTGCTGGCGTGAATCGGCCCGACGTGATGCAGCGGCAGGGCAAATATCCGCCGCCTCCCGGTGCGTCGGACATACCCGGATTGGAAGTCTCGGGTACGATCGTCGCGGCGGGCGGCAGTGCGGAGCGGCTGGTTGGGCAGCGTGTTTGCGCTCTGCTGCCCGGTGGCGGCTATGCGGAATATGCGGTGGCGCCCGCGGGCCAGTGCCTGCCGGTTCCGGACGGCTATGACATTGTCGAAGCTGCTGCACTACCCGAGACGCTCTTCACCGTTTGGACCAATTTGTTCGAGCGCGCTTATGTCGTCGGTGGCGATACCGTGCTGGTCCATGGCGGAACGAGCGGCATCGGCACCATGGCGATTTCGCTCTGCCGCCTGTTCGACATAAACATCATCGTCACCTGCGGCAGCGATGCGAAATGCGAACAGGCGAAAGTCTGGGGCGCTCATCATGCCATCAACTACCGCGACCAAGACTTTGTCGAGGAAGTGAACCGCATCACTGGGGGCCAGGGCGTGCAGGCGGTGCTGGACATGGTTGGTGGCGACTATGTGCCGCGAAATCTCCAGTGCCTGGCCGAAGATGGCCGCCATGTCTCCATTGCGGTGCTGGGGGGAGCGAAGGCCAGCATATTTCTGCCCGCGGTCATGACGAGGCGACTCACGCTGACCGGTTCGACGCTGCGGCCGCGCTCGTCCGCCTTCAAGAGCCTGGTAGCCGACGAACTGGCGAGAGAGGTCTGGCGCTTTGTCGAGGAAGGCAAATTGCGGCCCGCGATGGACCAGCGCTTCGCTTTGACCGAGGCGGCACAAGCGCATGCCCGGATGGACGCGGGAGAGCATTTCGGGAAGATCGTGCTGACTGTCGATCCTGCCTGCAAGTAGCATTTCCGTCACAATCCTTGCGGAGTTGTAACATTGCGACGCTAAGGATTCGGTCCCGAGGACAATAGCTCCAGGGATCGCATCATGAATGCCATTACGCGCTTGCCCTTCTTGGCCGACATGGAAGAAGGCGTCATCGATCGCGTCGAGACGCTGGAACGAACGGGCAAGCGCCGCCGCTATCGCACCATCTGGATATCGGACATTCACCTCGGCACGCGCGGGTGCAATGCCAAGCTGCTCATCGATTTCCTCGACAGTGTCGATAGCGAGACCATGTATCTGGTCGGTGACATTATCGACGGCTGGCGGCTAAAGAGGCGCTTCTACTGGCCCGCCGCGCATAATGACGTCGTCTGGCGTGTCATGAAGCGCGCCAAGCGCGGCACCCGCGTCGTCTATATCCCCGGCAATCATGACGAGATGTTCCGACAGTTCACCGGTCTCAGCTTCGGCGGTGTGGAAATCCGGCGCAGGGCTGTCCATGAGACCGCCGATGGCCGCAAGCTGCTCGTCCTGCATGGGGACGAGTTCGATACCATCATGCTGGCCCATCGCTGGCTCGCCTTCGTGGGTGACGCTGCCTACAGCCTATTGATGCGCCTCAACGTCGTGGTGAATGCCGTGCGGCAGCGCATGGGCCTGCCCTATTGGTCGCTCAGCAAGATGGCCAAGCACAAGGTCAAGAACGCGGTCGAATTCATTTCCCGCTTCGAGGAAGTGGTTGCGCATCAGGCCGCCGCGCGCGGCGTCGATGGGGTCGTCTGCGGCCATATCCACAATGCCGAAATGCGCGAGATTGGCGGCGTGCAATATTATAATGACGGCGATTGGGTCGAAGGCTGCACCGCGCTGGTCGAGCATTTCGACGGCCGGATGGAAGTGCTGCATTGGGCGGATGAGGTTGCCGCGCGCGCTTCCGCCGCGCAAGCTCGGCTGGCCGCCTGATGCGCATCGTCATCGTCACTGACGCCTGGTCGCCACAGATCAATGGGGTGGTGAGGACGCTTCAGACGATCCAGGCGCAGTTGGAGGGAAGGGGGCACGCCGTCACGGTGCTCTCGCCCGATCTTTACGGCTCGGTTCCGTGCCCGACCTATCCGGAAATCCGCCTGGCCTTCGTTCGCTCTGGCGTGATCGGTCAAGCGATCGCAGCTTTTCAGCCCGATGCCGTCCACCTCGCGACCGAGGGGCCGCTATGCCTCGCCGCCCGGCGCTGGTGCCTGCGTAGCGGAGTGCCGTTCACCACCGCCTATCACACGCATTTCCCCGATTATATCGCCCGCCGTACCGGCCTGCCCGCGAGCTGGTTCTGGTCCTATATCCGCTGGTTCCACGGTCCCGCGCAGGCGGTGTTGGTTTCGACGCAATCCGTCCGGCGGCAGCTTCGCGCCCATGGACTGTCGCAGGTGCGCCCATGGGGCAGGGGCGTGGACCTCGCCGCCTTCACGCCCGATGCGAAGCCGCCGGCGCTGTTTGCCGGTTTGGCCCGGCCCATCCAGCTCTATGTCGGCAGGGTGGCGGTGGAGAAAAACCTCGAAGCCTTCCTGGCCGCCGATCATCCCGGCAGCAAGATCGTCGTAGGGGACGGCCCCGCACGCGCGGAGCTGCAGCGGGCCTATCCGAACGCGCATTTCATGGGCGCCCTGTTCGGTGAGGAACTGGCGGGCGCCTATGCGGGCGCGGACGTGTTCGTCTTCCCCAGCCGCACCGACACATTCGGCCTGGTGATGATAGAGGCGCTGGCTTGCGGCACGCCAGTCGCAGCCTACCCGGTGACCGGCCCGGTCGATATCGTGACGCCCGAGTGCGGCGCATTGTCGGACCGCCTGGACGATGCGATCGCTGCTGCGCTACGGTGCAGCCGCGACGCCTGCGCGCAGCATGGCCGCAGCTTCAGCTGGGAACGCAGCGCCGAAGAATTCCTGACCGGCCTCCATTGCATCGATTCCGCCGTCATGAACAGTGCGGCCTGACGCTTTTCCTTGCTCCACGGGGCTTCATGCACTATCTCGGATCGGGCGTGGCCGCCCTGCTTGGGCGGCCCTTGTCATTTTTAGTGCCGGAGAATACCCGTGTCCCAGCCTCTCATGCCCCATGCGACAGCCAGCTGGCTGGTCGATAATACCGCACTGAGCTTTGACCAGATCGCGGAATTTTGCGGGCTGCATATCCTGGAAGTGCAGGCGATCGCCGACGATACCGCCGGGACTAAATATACCGGCCGAGATCCCGTTCGTGCGCATGAAATCACCATGGACGAAATCCACAAGGGCGAGGCGAACCCGGATTACCGCCTCAAGATGCTGAAGGGCCCTGAGCCTGTCCGCCGCACCAAGGGTCCGCGCTACACGCCGGTTTCCAAGCGTCAGGATAAGCCCGATGGCATCGCCTGGATCCTGCGCAATCATCCGGAAGTGTCCGACGGCGCGATCGGCAAGCTCATCGGCACCACCCGCACGACCATCGCCGCTATCCGTGATCGCACCCACTGGAATATCTCCAACATCGTGCCCAAGGATCCGGTGACGCTCGGCCTCTGTTCGCAGCGTGAACTGGATGCGCTGGTGTCGAAGGCGGCGAAGAAGGCGGGTATCGAAGCGCCTACAGATTCCCGTCTGGACGGCGACCGTGAAGCGCTGATCGAAGAACTGCGCCGCGAACGTCAGGACGCCGCCCGCCGCGCTGAGGAAGCGCTCAAGAGCGAGGCTGAATTGATCTCCGGCGCTGCGAAGATCCTCGATCCGTTCAGCGACAATCAAGGCCAGGTTTGATCGTCTAGGTCCGTCCGTTCACCTGGAGCGGACGGATCCTCGAGGTGTATCATTACCTTCGAAACGAACGGGGGTCAGGGGCCTGCACTCCCGAGGTCAGGATGACGTCGTCATCATAGCAGCCGCCCGCCAGCCCTGCTTTACGCTTGCGTAAAGCAGGCGCCTCACTTACACCTTCAGCAATGGAGAGCAGCGAGAAGGTCTGGCAGGACCGCTATAATCATCCCGCGCCCTGGGATCAGTCCTTTCCTCCCATGTCGATGGTGGACATGGTCGTGAATAGCGCGACGGCAAAGCCCGACGCGGTGATGATCGACTTCCTCGGCCGCAAGACCAGCTATGGCGACATGCTCAACATCATCCGCCGGGTCGCGAAGGGCCTGCAGGATATGGGCGTGCAAAAGGGCGATCGCGTCGGCCTCTATCTTCCCAACGTCCCCCATTATGTCGCCGCCTATTACGGAGCGATGATGGCCGGGGCGACGGTCGTCAACTTCTCGCCACTCTACACCGCCGCCGAACTGGAACATCAGGTCGAGGATAGCGGGACGAAGATCCTGTTCACGCTCTCCGCCAAGGCGCTACTCCCGACCGCGCTGGAGGTGCTGGATAATAGCAGCCTCGAACGGTTGATCGTCGGCTGCGTCGCCGAAGCGCTGCCGCCAGCCAAGTCGGTCCTTTTCCGCATCTTCAAGCGCAGCGAAACCGCGCCGTTGCCGCATGACACCCGCATCAGCAACTATGCCGACCTGTTACGCCATGGCGATGACCCCGCGCCGGTCACGATCGACCCTGTCGATGACGTCGCGCTGTTGCAATATACCGGCGGCACCACCGGCCGTCCCAAGGGCGCGATGCTCACGCATCAGAACCTGACCGCCAATGCCCGGCAGGTCCGTCTGATCGATCCGCATCCCGAAGCCGCCGACCGCATCATCGCGGTGCTGCCCTTCTTCCACGTCTTCGCCAACACCTGCGTTCTCAATCGGACCGTTCTGAGCGGCGGGGAGATGGTGATGCTGCCCCGCTTCGAGGCCGTCCAGGTGCTGGCCGCCATCCAGCGGACCAAGCCCAGCTCCATGCCGGGCGTGCCGACCATGTATCAGGCGCTGCTTGATCATCCGGCGACGCCCAATATCGACTTCTCATCCCTGCGCCTCTGCATTTCGGGCGGTGCGCCCCTGCCGCTGGAACTGAAACAGCGGTTCGAGGCCGCAACCGGAGCCAAGCTGTGCGAAGGCTATGGCCTCACCGAAAGTAGCCCGGTGGTGTGTTCCAACCCCTATGAGGGATTGAACAAGCCCGGTACGGTGGGCCAGCCCATTCCCGGCACGCATGTGAAGCTGGTCGATCGCGAAGACCCGACCCGCCCACCTCCGCCCGGAGAGCCCGGCGAACTGGTCTTTGCAGGGCCGCAGATCATGAAGGGCTATTGGCAACGGCCCGACGCCGACAAGGAAGTGTTCATCGACGGCTGGCTGCGCACGGGCGATGTCGGCCTGATCGACGAAGATGGCTATGTGAAGATCGTCGATCGTTTGAAGGACATGATCGCGGTCGGCGGCTTCAAGGTGTTTCCGAGCCAGGTGGAGGAGGTTCTCTACCACCACCCCGCCGTCAAGGAAGCGCTCGTCATCGGCATCCCGGACGCCTACCGCGGCGAATGCCCCAAGGCTTTCGTTACGCTCCAGGAGGGGGCCGAGATCGACGGCGAAGGACTGAAGGCGTGGCTCAATCCGCAACTTGGCAAGCATGAAAAAGTCTGCGCCCTGGAGGTTCGCCTGAACCTGCCCAAAACCCTTGTCGGCAAGCTGTCGCGCAAGGAACTGGTCGCCGAAGAGCGCGCCAAGGCGGAAAGCAATCAAGGGCAGACTGGAACGGCCGCCTGATCGCTCCTATCTCTTGGCCCCCGACAGGATAAGGAACAGGCACATGGCCGAAGAGATCGCGACGCTGGCAGGCGGCTGCTTCTGGTGTACCGAAGCAGTCTATCAAAATCTGAAAGGCGTCCAGTCGGTCGAAAGCGGCTATATCGGCGGGCAATTGCCCGATCCGACCTATGAACAGGTGTGTTCGGGCGCCACTGGTCACGCCGAAGCGATCCGCATCGCTTATGATCCGCAAGTGATCTCCTACGGCGATCTGCTCGACATCTTTTTCGCGACGCATGACCCGACGACGCTCAACCGGCAGGGTAATGATGTCGGCACCCAATATCGTTCCGCCATCTTCCCTCATTCGCCGGAGCAGGAGGCGGAGGCGCAAACCGCCATCGCCCGCGCGCAGGCGGATCATGGCAACCCGATCGTCACAACGATCGAACCCGACGCGCCCTGGTATCCGGCCGAGGACTATCACCAGAAATATTGGGAGCGGGTTGGGGATCGGAATCCCTATTGCATGGCGGTCATCCCACCCAAGCTCGCCAAACTGCGCAAGGGCTTTGCGGAGCGGATCGAAAGCTAAGGCATTTGCGCGCCTGCCTCCGTTCACCTCGAGCCTTTCGAAGGGCCCATGCAGGGCTTCTGCAAAGGAGCGAAACTGAACGTCGCATAGCTGCCGCTGCTTAGGCCGAGGTTAATCTTGCCTATGCCATGCCGACAGGACAGCACAGGGGACTTTCCATGCGTATTTTCGCGATATTGGCCGCGACGGGGGCAATGATCATGCTTCCCGGTTGTATAGCAAAGACCGCCCTCGACGTGGCGACCATGCCGGTTCGCGCCGGAGCGCAGGCCGCCGATTGGGCCACCACCAGTCAGGACGAGGCCGACCGCAATTATGGCCGTCGCATGCGTGAGCAGGAGGCCCGAGAAGGCCGGGAACGCAAGAAAGCCGAACAACAACGCCGCCGCGAATGCCGCCGGGCTGGCTATGAGGATTGCGACTGAAGTGGCCCGGCAGCGGTCGGCCAGTCGCTAAGCCGCGGCCCGGCGCAATCGATCATTGATCGCAATCCCGATCCCCACATCGGGTATCGGCGCAACTGCGATATGCGAAGCCGCGCTCGCGTCAGCGATGTGCAGCGCTGCGAATAAATTCGCCGCCGCTTCCTGCACGTCGGCGTCGGGACTCAAATTCATATTGCAGGGCATCAACCCAAAGCCGATCAGATATTCATCCTTCTCCGCCCGCAACGCGTTCAGCCGCACCGGCTTGGACGGCGCATAATGGCTTTCCAGTTGCCCCGGCGCTTCGATCTTCGCGTCGGCCATCGCGGTAATCACCGGCAAGCCCGTCGCCTGCTCCAGCATCGCCGCCGTCACCGGCCCTGGCCGCAGCAGCCGGATGCGGTCGTCCTCGGGCGCAGCGATGGTTGATTCCAGCCCTTCGCTGGTCGGTCCCTCGTCCAGGATCAGCCGCACCTTGCCGTTCAAGCTGGCCAGCACATGTTCCGCCCGCGTCGGGCTGATCGCCCCGCTGCGATTGGCTGACGGTGCGGCAAGCGGCCGTCCGCTCTCCCGGATCAGCGCCCGCATGGCAGGGTGGGCGGGCAGCCGTATGGCGACCGTGGGCAAACCCGCCATTACCAGCGGCGACAGGCCGCTCCTTTCCCGCACGGGCAGGACCATCGTCAGTGCGCCCGGCCAGAAACGCGCGGCCAGTTTGTCGGCAACGGGCGAAAATACCGCCAACCGCTCGGCCATGTCCTTGTCGGACACATGAACGATCAGCGGATTGAAGCTGGGCCGTCCCTTGGCGCTGTAGATGGCCGCGACCGCGCTGGAATCCGTGGCGTCGGCCGCGAGGCCATAGACGGTTTCGGTCGGTACGGCGACCGGCTCGCCCGCGCGGATCAGCAGTGCGGCCTCACGTAGCGCCTCTGCGCCATAAGGGCAGATCCGGGTTGAAAAGACAGGATTTGGGATGGTCACGGCCCCAGCGGTATATGCTTTGCCGCCGGAGAGTAAAAGTCCATTACTACAGAAGAATGACAGGGCCGGGCAGCTTGCCGAGGTGGGGCAGGGGGGCTAAGCCCGGCGCATGAACGACAATGTCTTGAGCCGCATCGCTGAAGCGCTCGAACGGATTGCGCCGCCGCTCGCCCCTTCCGCTGACCTTGCCGCTGCGCCCGCCTATGTCTGGGACGGCACGGCGATACAGGCGGTCGAGGCATTCGATCCGGTAAATTATGAACTGCTGGCCGGCATCGACGCGCAGAAGGCGACGCTGCTGGAAAACACCCGCCGCCATGCTGCTGGCCACGCCGCGCATGACGCGCTGCTGTGGGGCGCCCGGGGAACCGGCAAGTCGGCAGTGGTAGCTGCTGTGATCGACCGGCTCCAGCGCGAGGGCGCCGATATTGCCCTGCTGCAATGCGCGATCGATGAGTTGGCCAGCCTGCCGCGGCTCTTCTCCCTCCTGCGCTCGACGCCGCGGCCCTTCATCCTTTTCCTCGATGACCTGGGCTTCGATGAAAGCGGCGTGGGCGACGCTCGCGCGCTACGCTCGCTGCTGCAGGGCGGCACCGCTGCGCGCCCCGCCAACGTCCGCCTCTATGTGACGTCCAATCGCCGCCACATCGTTCCGCGTCACCTGTCGGAGCAGGACGACCCCGTCAATCCGCGTGACGTGATCGACGACAAGATGGCGCTGTCCGACCGCTTCGGCCTCAGCCTTGGCTTCCACGCGATCGATCAGCAGGCTTATGTCGAAATCGTGAGCGGCTATGCAGCGAGCCTCGGCCTCAGCTTCGACCCGCTGGAGGCGATCCAATGGGCGACCCAGCGCGGCAGCCGTTCGGGTCGCGTCGCCTGGCAATATGTTGTCGAATTGGCGGGCCGCAACGGCATCTCCGTCTGATCGCTGGTCGCTAATTACCGCGCGCCGGTCACCCGCCAGATCACATTGCCCACATCGTCGCTGACCAGCAGCGCACCCTTGGCGTCTGCGGCGACGTCGACCGGCCGCCCATGCGCATCGCCATCGGCGTTCAGGAAGCCGCTCAGCACATCGACCGGCTTTGCCTTGCCCACTTCGCCATTGGCGGCGAAGGGCACGAACACGACCTTGTAACCCGCCGCAGGCTTGCGGTTCCAGCTGCCGTGCAGCCCCACAAAGGCGCCGTTCGCCAACGTGCCGCCGATCTTCACCTTGTCGGCGAAGGCCAGCCCCAGCGGCGCCACATGATTGCCCAGCGCATAGTCGGGCCGCTTGGTATATTCGCGCACTTCCGGCCGCTGCGGCTGGACGCGGCGATCCTCATAACCGCCCCAATAATTCCACGGCCAGCCATAGAAGGCCCCGAACTCCACCCGCGTCAGATAGTCGGGCACCAGGTCGCCGCCCAGCATGTCGCGCTCATTGACGACGCCCCACAGTGCGCCGCTCTTCGGCTCGAACGCTAGCCCCACCGGATTGCGCAGTCCCGAAGCATAGATGCGATAGCCGCCGGTTTTCGGATTGACCTCCAGCACGGCGGCGCGATTGGCCTCACCGTCCAGGCCATTTTCGCCGATATTGCTGTTGGAGCCCACGCCGACATAGAGCAGCCCCTCGGGGCTCGCCGCCAGGCTCTTGGTCCAGTGCATGTTCGGCGCGTTGGCGGGCAGGTTCAGGATCTTGCGGCCCTTGGCGGTGATCCGCGTTTCGCCCGCCTTGTAGGGGAAAGCCATCAGCGCGTCGGTATTCGCGATGTAGAGCGTGTCGCCGACCAGCGCCATGCCATAGGGCGAATGGAGCCCCGTCAGAAACGCCGTCTTCACTTCGGCTCGTCCATCGCCATCGGCGTCGCGCAGCAGCGTGATCCGGTTGGCCGAAGGCACGCCTGCGCCCGCCTTGTCCATCAGGTGGGTCATGATCCGGTTGACGATCCCGCCGCTCGGCCGGGGTGGGCTGTTCGTCTCGGCCACCAATATGTCGCCATTGGGCAGCGCCAGCAGCGATCGGGGATGGGAAAGCCCCTCGGCAAAGCGGGCAACGCTCAGCCCCTTCGCCGCCACCGGCTTCTCACCGGCTGCCCAGCCTTTCACGTCGGCGACATTCATGGTCGGGATCAGTTCGCTGCGTGGTGCGGTGAAGACGGGCTCCTTGCCCGTGTCCGCGCCTACCGCCAGCTGCGCCTTATCCCCTTGCGCGAAATAGAAAATCACGCCCGCGACCAGGACCAGGATGATGAGGGTGATGGCGATCAGATGCTTCTTCATGCCGCCCTGTCTATGCTGCGATGAACCGCGCGGCAAGGCGCGCTAATGCCCCCGTTCGCGCAGCCAGAGCAGCAGCGCGATCACGCCGCCGAGCGCCGCGCCGCCCAGCAGCCCTGCACTCGGCTGGCCCAGCATGCCGCCCAGGATCGCGCCCGCCAGGATGAGAAGGGCGATGATGGCGCCCGCGCCGGTCGGATTCTTCTTGCCGTTGGTCATCGTGCGAGCCCTTGCCACGACAGGTGCGGCAATGCCAGTGGCTTTCCCGCCTGCGTCATTCCGGGACGCGCGCAGTCCCGCCTTTGGACATCTGTGCCGCATCGGGACTTGGCTAATGCATCATTCACCCTCGAAAGCTGCGGCTGTGCGTTAAAGCATGGAAATGGCACGAGGCTTGAACCCTGGATCCTATCGGGGTCCGGGAATTATCGGGGGGTCATCAATGCAGTTGCCATATCTGTCGGATCGGCGGAGCTATGAGGATGCGGCGGAACTGATCGCTGCGTTCGGCGACAATGCAGGCTATGAAGCCGCCGCCCGCGCAGACCGCAGCCGCGACCTGGGCAACTATATCCATTTCTGCCACTGGCGGCAGATCGAGCGGCTTATCGTGCTGCTGACCCATGACGCGGCGCTCGGCACGGTTCACTGAAGTGGCCACATAAACCCACCTGCATTCGCTTCGAGCGAAGTCGAGGGTGGCGAGTCAGGTGCCCCTGAATTGAAATCACCCTTACTTCCGTTCGGGCTGAACTTGTCGAAGCCCGCAGGCTCGGAGCGAACGGCGGTTGGGATGTTTTAAAGCCGCAGCCCAGCCGTCTCCGGCAACCCAGCCAATATGTTGAGGTTCTGCACCGCCGCGCCCGCCGCGCCTTTGCCAAGATTATCGAGCGCCGCCACCAGCCGCACCTGGCCAGCCGACTCATTACCGAACACGAACAGCGCCAGCCGGTCCGTCGCGCCGACATGTTCGAGCGCGACTTGGCCCATTGCAGCGCTGTCTTCCAGCGATGCGACGCTGACGACCGGCGATCCGGCATAGGCTTCCGCCAAGGCCGCATGGACATCGGCAACCTTGGGCGCACCCGCCATGGCGCGGAGCTGCAGCGGCACTTCGACGATCATACCGCGATAGGCATTGGCCACTGCAGGCGCAAAGATCGGGGGATGCGCCAGCCCTGAATAACGCTGCATCTCTGGAATATGCTTGTGCGTCAGGCTGAGCCCATAGGGCCGGAAAGCGCTCGGCGCGCCATCTGCGCCCTCGAACTCGGCGATCATCGACTTGCCGCCGCCCGAGTAGCCCGACGCGCCGGACACGGTGACAGGCCAGTCCGCAGGCAGCAGGCCAGCCAGCACCAGCGGCCGCACCAGCGCCAGAAATCCGGTCGGCCAGCAGCCCGGATTGGATACGAAGCGCGCATTGGCGAGCTTTTCCCGATGACCAGGCTCCAGCTCGGCGAAGCCATAGGTCCAGCCTTCCGCCACCCGGTGCGCGGTGGATGCGTCGATCACCCGCGTCCGATCATTGTCGATCAGCGCCACGGCCTCCCGCGCGGCATCGTCAGGCAGGCACAGGATGACGATGTCGGCAGCGTTCAGCGCCTCCCGCCGCGCGCCCGCATCCTTCCGCTTGTCTTCGTCTAGCGTGATGAAGGACAGTTCGGGCCGTCCCGCCAGCCGCTCGCCAATCTCAAGGCCCGTCGTGCCGACGCCGCCATCGATGAATATCTTGTGGGTCACGCGCCGATCCTCCGCCGCGAAATGATGGGCTCCGCATGGTCGCTCGCCAGCCGGGCTACGACATCGGCCAGGGGTTCGATGACCACCGCCATCCAATGGGCGTTCGCATGCAATATATTGTCGCCATCGGTCATGATGCCGACATGGCCGGGAAAGAAGACGAAGTCGCCCCGCTGCAGCGGCTCGTCGGAGGCCAGGGCATTGCCGATGCCTTCGCGCTGCAGGTCGGTGTCGCGCGGCGCCTTGATCCCGCATTGGCCGAGCGCCACCTGCACCAGGCCCGAACAATCGATGCCCCGATGACCCCGTCCACCCCAGACATAAGGCTGGCCGAGGTAGCGCAACGCCACAGCGACCCAATCGCTCTCCAGCGCGTCGGTGTGCACCGCATGCCGTTCATGCACATAGCCCTCGGCGCAGGCAATGAAGCTGCCCTGCGCTTCGCCGGTAAACAGTGCGCCGCCCGGCCAGTAATCCCGCACCGACGATTTGATGTCGGGCGCGCTGAACAAGGGGGCCGTGCCGGCGAAAACCCGGTGGTTCGTTTCCTCATGGACGTCCAGCGCCTCGCGCCGGACATAGCCGACATAACCGTCATGGCCGCAAAAGCCCCATGCCCAGTCGGTCGTCACGTCAAGCGCATGGAAGCTTTCGCCCCGCAGCAATTCGCTGACGGCCGTGGCGGTGATCGCGGGGGAAGACAGCAACGGCGTACCCGCCGCAACGCAGGTCAGCTCCACCGCGCGTGCATAATGCGCTGAAAACAGGACGCCTGCCAGCGACAGGTCCGCCAGGTCGCCACGCGCGGCATGGACGCGGCTGTCGAGCTTCACAGAGCGGCCGTCCAGTTTGAACCGGATGCGTTCAGGCGGTGTGTTCCGCGGAGGAGTAATCATGGCGTTCATCGCGGCCGGTTCCTGCGATGAAATGGTGAAAGGCGTCAAGGAATTCCGCCCCCTTGGGGGTCCGGGTGATGAAAATATTGCGCCGATCGGCTGCATCGCGCTCTCGCCGCAGGTAACCGAGCGCCGACAACTTGTTCAGCGCGCGGGTGATGACCGGCTTCGACACGTGCAGGGCTTCGGCGAGTCCCCGCACCGTATGCGGCCCCGACATGATGTACACGGTCATCATCAGGGCCATTTGACGGTTGGTAAGGTCGGGCCTGCCGGATCGCACATAATCGACCAGCGTACGCATCCATTGGGTAAGTGGCTTCAAACCTGGGCGGTTCAGCTCAGCGGTCTGATCCTGTGCAGAGGCGGCATCCATGCCCCCCGTAACGCACAATGGCCAATCCGGTTGCGTAACGGCCTCACTCTACAGGATCATTTCTATACTGTTTTACTATAACGTTGGTGCAAGAGGTGGAAAACCGCCCGGAGTCCCAACGCTTCGCCGCCCTTCGGCCGGCCGGGCCGCGGCGATGGCCGCCAGGCGAACGTATCGAGGTGGATCCACTTCGCCTGTTCCGGCGCGAAGCGCTTCAGGAACAGCGCGGCGGTGATCGCCCCTGCAAAGCCGCCTTCGCCCGCGTTGTTGATGTCGGCGACGTCCGACTTCAGCATCTCGGCATAGCCGTCCCAGAGCGGCAGGCGCCAGGAGGGGTCATCGACCTCGCTGCCCGCTGCATCCATCTCCCGCGCAAGCTCATCGTCATTGGTGAAGAGGGCAGGGAGGTCCGGCCCCACCGCGACCCGCGCCGCGCCGGTCAGCGTCGCATAGTCGATGACCAGTTCGGGCTGCTCCTCTCCCGCCCGCGTCAGCGCGTCGGCCAGCACCAGCCGCCCTTCCGCATCGGTATTG